>DAOTZN010000068.1:0-13321 GCA_034434095.1 Anaerolineales bacterium | reverse complement strand
CGGCTGTCAGGGTCGTCTTCCCGTGGTCGATGTGACCCATCGTCCCCACGTTCAAATGCGGTTTGCTGCGGTCAAATTTCTGCTTGCCCATGAAATTTTCTCCTTCATGAAAAATCTTTATACAAGTTCTAATCCAAAATAATAATCAATGTGCTATTGCAACCTAACCTACAATGTCCTTGGTAACGCTATCGCTTACCTGGGCATAGTGGTCAAATTCCATAGAAAACACACCGCGCCCCTGCGTGCCAGAACGTAGTGTTGTGGCATAGCCGAACATTTCTGCCAATGGAACCATTGCTCTCACGGCTTGTGCATTTCCAGGGCGCATCTCCATACCCTGGATTTCACCTCGCCGGGCATTCAACTGTCCAATTACATCACCCAAAAATTCTTCGGGGACAATGACTTCGACCTTCATAATTGGCTCCAGGAGGACAGACTTCCCAAGGCGTAGACCTTCGCGAAAAGCCTGCGAGGCCGCCATCTTAAACGCCATTTCGCTGGAATCTACCTCATGGTAAGAACCATCATACAGGCGTACAATCACATCCACTACTGGATAGCCAGCTACAACACCGCTAGCGGCAGATTCTCGTACACCCTTCTCAATTGCAGAAATGTATTCACGCGGAATAACACCGCCCACAATTTTATCTTCAAACACAATACCAGAGCCGGGTTCTCCAGGTTCTAATTCAAACACCACATGACCGTATTGCCCACGGCCACCGGTTTGTTTAACGTAGCGCGTCTCCGCTTTAGCAACTGGGCGAGTAATGGTTTCACGATAAGCAACCTGAGGTCGCCCAACGCGTGCCTGCACATGAAATTCACGCAACATACGATCAACCAACACTTCCAAATGGAGTTCACCCATACCGGAGACAATGGTTTGGCCGGTATTTTCATCCGTTCGCACCTGAAAAGTCGGATCTTCTTCCGCCAATTTCCGCAAGGCCTCACCCATTTTTGACTGTTCTGCCTTGCTTTTAGGCTCGAGTGCAATAGAAATAACCGGATCGGGGAAGGAGATGCTTTCTAATACGATCGGGTGATCTGCATCACACAGCGTATCCCCCGTAAAGGTTTCTCTAAAACCCAACGAGGCAGCGATATCCCCAGCCAACACTTCTTCGATATCCTCGCGACGGTCGGCATACATACGAATCAAACGCCCAACACGCTCGCGCTTACCTTTGGTGGCATTGTAAATGCTTGCGCCCTTGGTAATTCGTCCGGAATATACCCGGAAATAGGCCAACCGCCCAACATAAGGATCGGTAACAATCTTGAAGACAAGGGCTACGGTTGGTTCATCATCCGATGGGGAGCGTGTTAATTCCTCGTTGGTCTTCGGATTTACGCCACGTACTGCAGGAATGTCTACGGGAGAAGGCAAGTAATCAATTACGGCATTCAACAAAGGTTGGACACCTTTATTGCGTAACGATGTGCCACAAAAAACAGGCGTGGCGCGTCCGGCGATCGTGGCAGTGCGCAATACACTCCGTAACTCATCAACGCTGATTTCCTCGCCCTCCAGGTATTTCATGATAAGGGCATCATCTAACTCGGCAACCTGTTCCACCAAACGCTCGCGCATTTCGCGTACTTTTTCCCGAAGTCCAACTGGAATTTCTACCTCTTCAGGAACAGCCCCCAGGTCATCATCCTTCCAAACCAATGCCTTGAGGGTCAACAGATCAACTACGCCAATATAGTCCGATTCACTACCAATGGGACATTGCACCGCTATAGGGTTGGCACCTAAACGCTCTTGAATACTCTGAATGGTGCGTTCATAAGAGGCACCAACACGATCCATTTTGTTAACAAAGCAAATGCGCGGCACACCATAGCGATCGGCCTGTCGCCACACGGTTTCGCTTTGCGGCTCAACCCCTTGCACAGCATCGAAAATCACTATACCGCCGTCCAAAACGCGCAAAGAACGCTGCACCTCAGCAGTAAAGTCGATATGCCCAGGCGTATCAATGATATTAATCTGATAGCCCTTCCATTCCGCGCTTACCGCTGCCGATACAATTGTAATGCCGCGTTCACGCTCTTGCTCCATCCAATCGGTAACGGTGGTGCCGTCATCTACCGATCCAATGCGATGCGTTTTACCGGTATAGAACAAAATCCGTTCTGTTGTGGTTGTCTTCCCCGCATCAATATGCGCGATGATACCAATATTACGATACCGCTCAAGGGGATGCTGTCTTTCCATAAAAAAACACCTAAGGTACTCTATAAACTAACGGCGATAATGCGAGAAAGCGCGATTGGCCTCTGCCATCTTATGGACTTCCTCACGCTTACGAATTGCCGTACCAGTGTTGTTTGCTGCGTCCATCAATTCGCCAGCCAATTTTTCAGCAAAACTCTTTCCGCTACGAGAGCGCACAGCCGCCAGAATCCAACGTGTAGCCAATGCAAATTGACGATAAGCCGGCACTTCCATTGGAATTTGGTAAGTAGCGCCACCTACACGGCGCGGACGAACCTCCATAATCGGAGAGACGTTCTTAATCGCCTGTTCAAATACTTCCAGCGGGTTTTTATTCGTGCGTTCAGCGATTAGGTCAAGAGCATCATAAACCGCACGCGCGGCTGTGCTTTTCTTACCTCCGCGCATTACACGGTTAATAAAAGATTGCAGTTGCACGCTGCCATATTTAGCATCGGGAGCAACTTGGCTTTTTTCAGGTTGATAACGTCGAGCCATAGTTAAACCATCCTATTTTACTTTTTATTTCGCCTTGGGGCGCTTGGCACCATACTTAGAGCGCGCTTGCTGGCGTTTGTCAACACCAGCGGTGTCCAACGTGCCACGCACAACGTGGTAACGCACACCAGGCAAATCTTTTACACGGCCACCGCGCACCATAACCACCGAGTGCTCTTGTAAGTTGTGGCCTTCACCAGGGATGTAGGCGGTTACTTCAAGACCATTTGTGAGGCGCACACGCGCGATTTTGCGCAACGCCGAGTTAGGTTTCTTGGGCGTCATGGTACGCACCACAGTGCACACACCGCGTTTTTGCGGCGCGCCTTTGGGATTGCGAATACGGCGCTGCTTCATCGAATTCAAGGTATATTGCAGCGCGGGAGCCTTGCTTTTAGTTTTTCTAGGTTTTCGGCCTTTTCGTATAAGTTGATTAATCGTGGGCACGTCTGCCTCCAAACTGATTGATATTGGTGTGGTAAATATTTTCCATTAAGCGAGGCCATCAAAGTTATAGACATTGATGGCCTCGCTGATATCACATTGATATAACTACTCTGCCATATGCAAAATGCAGGCATTCGCGAGTTTTGCGCAACGAAAAGTCATTTTACCATGTAAAAAAATGAGCGTCAAGGAAATCATATTTCGTCGCCAATTCCCAACAAACCGGTAGAGAGTCGTGGCGCTCGAGTACGTTCCTCTTCTTTACCAAAGCGAATGATGTTCCCATTGGCGGTAACCGCATGAACGGCTAACCCAAGACTCTGTAATTCTTTCACCAGAACATGGAATGAAGCAGGGATACTAGGCTCCTCAATGGGTTCACCTTTTACAATGGCCTCATAAGCCTTGACACGTCCAGCAACATCATCTGATTTAGTGGTTAGCATTTCCTGGAGAGTATAGGCCGCCCCATAGGCTTCTAAAGCCCACACTTCCATTTCACCAAAACGCTGCCCACCAAACTGCGCTTTACCGCCCAGCGGCTGTTGCGAAACCAGACTGTATGGGCCGGTAGAGCGGGCGTGAACTTTATCCTCAACCAGGTGGTGCAATTTAAGCATGGTCATTACGCCAACCATCACCGGGTGATCATAAGGCTCACCGGTTTTCCCATCACGCAGGGTTTCCAAACCCAGCGTCGGGATCGGACGACCGGTAGTCATTGATACACGGGCAGCCAGATCGCGCACTTCTTCTTCCGTTGCATTCTCATCAACTTGTTCACCCTGCTCGAGCAACCACAGACGCAAACAAGCGGTGAGCGCTAAGGTATCTCGCGCCTCGCGTTCTTCTACCGGGACAACCATGTCATCAAAAGCCAACAATTGGTCAGGATCATATCCCTTTTCACGTAACCATTCACGCAATGTCACCCTTCGAGCATAGTTTAGGTCGGTAGCAATGCGATACATGTCATAAGCATCGGGATCCAACCACTGTTCCAGATACAGACGGCGAACTTCGTCGTCATCTTTAATCATTTCTGGATCGTATTCTAATTGTGACAGCCATTGCCAGGCACGTTCGCCAATCTCTTTCCAGGCTTGATCAATCATCCAGGCACGCGCCAGTTCTGCTTCAATTTCTTCTTCAGTGGCATCATCAAAGACCGGCACAATAGCACGGAACCCCAAACGTTTGGATGCCCATCCCAGATGCGCTTCCAACACCTGCCCCAGATTCATACGCCCAGGAACGCCTGTGGGATTGAGAATGATGTCTACAGGGGTACCATCATCCAGGAAAGGCATATCCTCGGCTGCGACCACGCGTGAGATAACGCCCTTATTGCCATGACGACCAGCCATTTTATCGCCAGCAGTAATTTTACGGCGCCGAGCAACAGAAACTCGCACCATACGGTCAACGCCAGCCGACAGGTCTTCACTATCTTCGCGTGAGAAAACTTTGACATCTACAACCTTACCTCGCTCCCCATGCGGCATGCGCAGCGAGGTATCTTTGACATCACGCGATTTTTCGCCAAAAATAGCCCGTAACAAGCGTTCTTCAGGGGTCAATTCTTTTTCACCCTTTGGGGAAATCTTACCAACCAGAATATCCCCAGGACCAACCTCAGCACCAATCCGGATAATCCCTTCTTCATCCAAATCTTTGATTGCGTCGTCACCCACATTGGGAATGTCTCGGGTGAATTCCTCTAGGCCCAAACGCGTATCTCGGGATTCAATTTCGTACTTTTCAATGTGTACAGAACTGTAGTAATCCTCCTGAACCAAGCGCTCAGAGATGACAATAGCATCTTCGAAATTTGCGCCTTCCCAAGATAGAAAAGCCATAACCACATTTTGACCCAGCGCCAATTCGCCACCGTCCGTAGAAGATGAATCAGCAATGACGTCTCCCTTATGGATACGCTGTCCCTTAACCACGGCCGGGCGCTGATCAATACAGGTGCTTTGATTCGAACGCTGGTACTTACGCAAAACGTAAGTTTTTTCCTCACCGTTGTCGTAACGCACTTTGAGGTACTTACCGGTGACGGCGAGCACTTCTCCATCATTTTCGGCAATGACAATCTGGCCAGAATCTTTTGCCGCGTAGTATTCCATACCGGTAGAGACCTGCGGTGCTTCCGGCGTGAGCAAAGGCACAGCCTGGGCCTGCATGTTTGAACCCATCAAGGCACGGTTGGCATCATCGTGCGAAAGGAAAGGAATGAGCGCTGCGCTAATACCAACAATCTGGCTAGGGCCAACGTCCATGTAATCCAGTCCTTCAGGTGCCGTGAAACCAAAAGCGCCATGATGCCGTGATGAAATTCGGGAATGCTGAAATTCACCGTAAGCGTTCAGCGGGGTATTTGCCTGGGCAATGGTGAATTTATCTTCGACATCCGCAGACAAGTATGTGAAGTCATCGGAAACATAGGGCACAATCAACACGCGCTCCAGCGACAAAGAAGCAATACGCTCAGCCAAGGCCTTATCAATGCGCGTGCCTGCCTCAGCAATAACCTCACCCGTTTCGGGGTCGGTCAGTGTTTCCCGCAAAGCACGTCCGACGAGATGCGGAGAATTTGGCGGTAAATAACGAATAATTTTACGGTAGGGGGTTTCAATGAAACCATACTCGTTGACGCGAGCATAGGTTGCCAGGCGGCCAATCAAACCGATGTTAGGACCTTCAGGGGTCTCAATCGGGCAGATCCGCCCGTAATGCGAGTGGTGCACATCGCGCACATCAAAACCAGCACGCTCACGACGTAACCCACCAGGCCCCAAGGCAGATAAAGTGCGCTTGTGACGCAATTCCGCCAGTGGATTCGTTTGGTCCATAAATTGCGATAACTGGCTAGAACCAAAAAACTCTCGCAAGGAGGCCACCACAGGGCGAATGTTAATCAAAGAGATGGGGGAAACTTGCTCCTGCCCACGAATGGACATGCGTTCGCGCACTACCCGCTCCATGCGGCGCAAGCCAACCCGCAATTTGTTTTGGATTAATTCTCCTACGGTTTTAACGCGGCGATTACCAAGATGATCAATATCATCTGGATCTTCTATTTCGTTGTTGATTGCAATCAAACGCCGAACTACTGCAACAACATCCCAAGCGCTGATTGTGCTATGCAGTAACGAGACCTTGTCCTGAAGATCCAGTTTCTTGTTCAGTTTATAGCGCCCTACGCGTGCCAAATCGTAACGACGAGGATCGAAAAGTTGTTCTTGTAGAAACTCGCGGGCGTTATCCAGCGTAGCCGGGTCACCGGGGCGCATTCGCCTAAAGAACTCAATCAACGCCTGCTCGGCAACGGTATACGGACTATCAGCGTCCCATTCCGGTTCCTGTTTGAGCGTAGCCGCAATAAAGGGACGGTCGGGGTTGGTATCTACGTCTTTGAACAGGCCGATGATTTCTTCATCTGAACCTGTTTTAAGCGGAGAATCACCAGCGCCATCATCAAGGGCAGCCAATGCTCGCAAGAAGATGGTAACAGGCACGGTGCGCCGACGGTTGTATTTTAAAATGAGGTAATCGCTCTTACGCGTCTCGAATTTCATCCAGGCGCCACGATCTGGAATCAGTTTAGCAGTGGCCTGGCGTCTTCCAGTCGTTCGGTCTACCGGGGCTTCAAAGTACACACCAGGAGAACGAATCAACTGAGATACCACAACTCGTTCGGTACCATTTATAATGAAAGTACCTTTCTCGGTCATCTCCGGAAAATCACCGAGGAAGATATCTTGCTTAATAGGTTCGGGAATATCAGCCCCAGCCAGTAGCACCGAGACATGTAAAGGGCTAGCGTAAGTCAGGTCCCGTTCGATGCATTCTTCTACGCTATTTTTAGGCTCTTCAAACCAATAGGTCAACCCCCATTCTTTCGATTCCGGGGTACGGCTGGGGAAATAAAGACGTAGACCATTGTTGTAGGATTCAATGGGAGAAATTTCGTCAAATAGTTCAGCCAGTCCTTCGCTCTTGAAGCGCTCGAAAGAACGTAGTTGCACTTCAATTAGTTCTGGCATTTCCATGTGAACAGGAATACGCGCGTAATTTTTGGTTGGCAAGTTTGCCATAAATCAACCTCTCCTGATGGGCTCAGATAACGCCAAGAATTCTACACTCAAACTCTTTCCCCAAGGCTATGCTAACGCGGATAAAGCATCGTCCAAGACTAACACAACGCAAGGTTCTGATGCATTGAAAATCACCAGAACCTTGAATAGCGATTGTCTTAGATGATGCAAATCATAGTCTTTCACGTGCCCTGGGCTAAGACTTCTTTGCAGAAATTACATTATACTCTAAACATAGCAGAGCGCAAGGGCTATTTCTGCTTTTTTACTACATTCAACGAAATTTCGCTGTCAGCCGCTAAAAATACTCACCAGCAGTGTTAGCAGGAAAGCGGCTAACTGCAATCCCAGGATGATTGTGGCAATGGTTTGTACGATACGCCATGCCGAGGGCGCATGCCCCGGCCGGCGGGGAGGCTCACCTGCAGCCACCTGCCGTAGCACATCACCGACTTGTGCAGGTGTAAGAGGAGTGAAGAACCAGTCTGGGCGGGGGTCACCAACCACCAGTTTCAGGCCATCAAAGGCCTGCAGACGGGCCTGCCAGGGAGGGTCTGCTATCACCTGAGAGGGCAGGATCACCATCCGGGCAGTGGAGAATTCATCCGGCGGGGTTTGTAGGGTCAGGGGTTTAACGGTCAGACCGGGAATTTCGCGCGGTAAGGTTTTCTGCATCCCAGAGACCCACTCTTGATCGCCGGCATCTGCCAGCCAGACAACCAGGTCGGAGGCTACGGGCCGGGTGGCTTCCTGGGCCATATCCCCGCGCAGTACCCGCAAATGGTACCCCAGAAGTACGACGAAAACCGACAGGATGGCCGTACTATCCCACAAAGAAGCCCAAAAATCCGCTGAAGGGCCGGAAAGTAAGGCGGACAGGATGTTGAACACCAGCCCAACCGCCGCACCCATACCACCGATGACGGCTGCAAATAGCACAATGTAGAGATAGGCCTTGCGCACCAGGGAGCGGCGGGCGTTGTCGCCGCGCTCGCTTTCATCCAGGGCTTCCGTTTGCAGACGCGGCCAACGCGACAACCAAAGCGGGAGACCGATGACCAGGAGGGAAAGCGCGGTACTCAGACGCTCGCGCAAGCCCCCAGCCCAGACATTCTGCCGGGTGAGAAGGTCAATCAAGAACAGCAGCAAGGTGAGCGTACCGCTGACCGTCATGCCCAGGCCAATCAATGCCAGGAGATAGTGGTACAGCCGCCGCTTCCCGGCTTGCGCACCCGCGTCCGCATCCAACGCAATGTGACGCAACAGCCAGGTGCCGTAATAAAACCACAGTGCGCCCATGGGGATTGCCATCGCCAGCCCCTCGCCGATACCGCTCCTGGCCTCACGCCAGCCACCGGACGCCCCCAGCAAGACGTTGAAGATTTCGGCAAGTGCGATGGAAGTGCTCATCACGGTAATCACCGCGCTGCCCCACCCCAGGAAGTACAACACGCCCAGCCGCAAATTGGAAGTGCGCTCACGTTCTTCGCCCAGGGCGCGTTGGCAGATCTGCCAGGTGTAAAGCCATAACGGCACGGCCATCAGCACCAGTGCCAACCCATTGGCAAATCGCACGTGAGGGCTGGTGCCCAAAGCCGTGGCGCCGACATCCGCAAACAGGTACATCAGCAGTTCACGCACCCCGGCAATGCTCCACACAAGAGCATACACCAGCCAGAAGAAACGGTACAGCCGACGGGCATCTGCAAAGCGGGTATCATCCGGCAGACTTTCCCAAGCCTGTCGCAAGATGTACCAAAAGTAGGCCGCCACCACCAGGTTGGCAAAAATCGCAATCAGGTTGTCCTGCCAGGTCTGGTTGCCGCCCAAAATGGCCTGGGTGGCCGGGGCATGCACAAGGTGCAACAGTAGACGATTGAGCCAGGCCAGGGTATTCTGCAGCATCGGTACCAGCGTGGCCCCCAACATCGTGAAGAAAAACAGCGCGCGCAGCAGACTGGTTTGCTCCTCCGGATCACCGGCCGCGACACGCTGCGCCCACAACCAGTGGAACAGGAAGACCGGCACGCCCACCAGCACCAGCGCCAGAGCACGCGCCAGCGCATCTTCGGCACCCACCGGTATAGCAGAGACCATACTGCGCAGTAAGCCGATACCCCCCCACAAGACCACTTCGGCACTGATGAATGCCACCAGATAGAAGTACAAACGTCGAATGCTTTTCATGAGTCCACCTCAAGGTTTGGCGGGGGATTCTGTAGCGTACCAATCGAAGCCCCAAAATTCATACGGCATTTGCAGCAAGCGCCATGTCGTCCCCTGTTGCTGCACTAAAATGGCCAGGCTTTGGTTGCGGTAGGCGCTCGAAAAGGGGTCGGGAGGGCCATACACCAGGTATAGGGTCACATAAGCCCGGCCATCTGGCCGGATTTCGACCTCGCCAATTTCCACGCCGGCATCGCTAAAGCGTCCCTCTTGGGTCAGTTGACTGCGGAAAGCGTCATACGATGGTTTATCCGGCGTCTCGGCCAGATAGCCGTAAGCCCGCTGATAGTCACCTTCTGCCAATGCCAACAAATAGTTGTGCACCACGCCTTGCGGCGTGTTTTCGGGTTGGTAGGTCTGCGTTTGCCCTCGGGCAAAGAAGACCAGCAGCGAAACAAGCACCAACAGTGCGATACCTATCAAGATGGCGGTGAGAAAACGGTCTGGTTTCATCTAAAAATCTCCTTATCTTGTTGGGCAAATCCTTTTGACTGCTTATTGGAACACGTACAAGCGCGGGAGACGACGAAATCAACGTTCATTCGCGTTCAGCAATGTAAGGAGCGACAAATAAGCATGGGTAAATGTGACGTTTTTCGCCAGACACCAGTTTCACTATACCAAATTTTAGAGAGCATGTTAAGTGCAACGGCGTGCAGCGGGGGGAAGGAGCAAAAGGTTTTTCGCCCCTACAAACTACGGACGAAACATGTTTCGCCCCTACGAACTACTATCGCGCACCAAACAGGGGCCATAATAAACCAGGCCGGTGTAGAGTTGCACCAACGCGGCGCCCATATCCAACCGGCGACGCACGTCATCGGGCGTCATCACCCCGCCCACACTGACCACCGGCAAGCGGCCATCCAGCACCTGCACGGCATGTTTCAAGACCCTCTCACTCAGGGCACGCAACGGCGCACCGCTCAAGCCCCCCGACTCTCCGGCCCGCGGGTGGCGCAATGCGGGCCGGGTAATGGTGGTATTCGTCAAAATCACGCCATCCATGCCACTGCGCAAGATGGCCTCCAGGGCATCGTCTAATTGAGGCAAACTCAAATCAGGCGCCAGTTTCACCAAAATCGGAATCTCGCCGCCGGGGATGGGCGCTTCTCCCGGCAGGTAAATCGTATCGGGGAAAAACTGTTGACGCCGGGCGTGCAGTTGCCCCAGCAAATTTTCCAGCGCGGCGCGGTGCTGCAAATCGCGCAAACCGACCGTATTTGGCGAAGAGACGTTCACCGTCAGATAATCAGCCCACGGCACAAAGCGCTCCAGCAGGAACAGGTAATCCTGCACGGCCTGCTCGTTGGGGGTATCCTTATTTTTGCCGATGTTAATACCGATGAGCGTGCCGCGGGGTTTGCCGTATTTCCGAAGACGCGCCTCCAGCGCCGACGCGCCGGCCGAGGGGAATCCCAGCCGATTGATGATTGCCTGCTCCCCAGGGAGACGGAACAAACGCGGTTTCGGGTTTCCCCGTTGTGGACGGGGTGTCACGGTCCCAATTTCCAGATGCCCGAATCCCAGGGCGGCCAACCCATGGAGCGCCACGCCGTCCTTATCGTAACCGGCCGCCAAGCCCAACGGATTGGAGAAACGCAACCCAAAAGCCATCACCGGGCGCTGCGGCACGGCGCACCAGCGTCTTAATAACGCGCCCAACCAGGGAGCGCGCCCCACCGCGCCAACCAGACGCAACGTCAGGTGGTGGGCTTGCTCCGGGGGCAAGCGGAACAACAGGGCGCGGAGGAGGGGATACAAACGCATCTTCAACGCTTACGCCAACGCTTGAGCGCACCGACCAGAATAAACACAAACGCCAGCGCAACCAAAGCCCACTTGAGCGCCGTCCACCCGGCGGCAAGCGGCGCCAGGCGCTCCAAAAGGCGCGGATGCGTCCAGTACAGCAGCGCCAGGGAGACATTTTCCATCAGATCGGCGGTGACACTTGCCAACACCAATTGCCACAAACGGCTGCCCGGCCAGGTCTTGAGTAGCAGCATCGCCAACAGTGCGCCATACACTGCCGGATAGACCACATCTGCAGTCAGGTGCAAAAGCGCTGCAGCGTTGCGTTCCTCTGGGCTGAGGGCTTGCATGTGTGTTTGTACCTCGGCAGTCGTGTACCACCAGCGCGTGTCAAGCGCCGTGGCAGGATTGCTCTTAGCGGTAGGCGAGAACAACGGGAAGATAACTCCCATGAACAGCACAGAAAGCACCGCCAACCCCAACATCACAGGCCAGCGTGCCCAACGGGTGAGAAAGACTTCAAGACGGGAAAGCATGGAAAGACCTCCTAGGAGACAATGGACGGTGGACGGTGGACCGCTGACGCCTACCACCTGACTATCCGACTGCAAGATGCAAAATGCAAAATTCAAAATGCAAAACTACTCGACTATCCGACTACTTGACTACCCAACTACCCTCCCACAAACGCGCGTGCTTTTTCAATCAGCGCCGCTTCAACGGCACCCCGCGCCTCCCAATAATCCAGCAACTGCGGCAGGGTGAAAACGCTGTGCAAGCGGTAGCCGTGTTGCGCCATGAAATCTACGCCGCCGGACTGGCGGTCAATCAGCACCACGATATCGCGCACTTCCAAACCGGCGGCGGTCAGTTTTTCGATGCCCTCCAGTTTGGAGCCGCCGGTGGTAATCAGGTCATCCAACACCACGGCGCGTTGTCCAGGCCGGTACACCCCTTCGATGGTAGCGCGCGTCCCGTAGGCTTTGGCCTCTTTGCGCGGGTAAATCAGCGGCCAGTTGCCCAACAGACTGACCGCCGTCCCGATGGGCAGCGCGGCATAAGGCAGCGCGGCCAGCAAATCAAAGGTCAGGTCGGATAACAGGTCGGCATACGCCGCAGCCACCTTGCGCATCACAAGCGGACTGGCCACCAACCGCCGCAGGTCAATGTAGATAGGCGAAACCTGCCCCGATTTGAGAGTGAATTCGCCAAAGCGTACACAACCTGATGCCAGCAAATCATCGGCCAGGTCGGCGTGCGGCAAGGCAACGGGAGCGCCGGAGCGATGGACAGTCTTCGGGCGCAGTTCAGCGATGGCATCCCGCAGGGCAGAGGCGGCTTGACGAGGGTTTTCCGCCCTGGCGATACCCCGCGAAACGTTGATGAGCATCCCTAGCCCGTCACGACGCAAGCCGGCGCGCAGGGCGCTTTCCAGGTCACCGCCTTGAGCGCCTACACCGGGCGCCAGGAACCACAAATCAGGGGCCGCGGCGCGCACCTTCGCCAGTGCCTGAGGATGGGTAGCGCCCACCACCAGTCCCAGGTTGCCGTTTTTGTTCCACAACTGCGCCAGGTGGGCGACGTGCTCATACAGCAGTTTGCCATCCAGCGGCAAATCCTGCAAATCGGCGCTGCCGGGGTTACTGGTTTTGCACAGCAGAAAAACACCCTTTTCGGGGTTCGTCAGAAACGGCTCGATGGCATCATAGCCCAGGTAAGGGTTAAGCGTGATGGCGTCTACCCCCAGGTACTCGAAGGCCGATTGGGCATACGCCCGGGCAGTGGAGGCAATATCCCCACGCTTGGCATCTAAGATGATGGGGATTTTGGAGCCCAGACGCTGCGACTCGCCCTGAATGCACTCGATGACCTGCCTCAGCGCCTGCCAACCGGCTGCGCCGAAGGCCTCAAAGAAAGCCGCGTTGGGCTTGAAGGCCGCTGCATACGAGGCGGTCTGGTGGATGATGCGGGTGCAAAATTGCAAGGCGGCCTCGGCATTCACTTGCGGCAGCATCTGCGGGTGGGGATCCAGCCCAACGCATAACAGCGAGCCGCAATC
>DAOTZN010000067.1:0-10722 GCA_034434095.1 Anaerolineales bacterium | reverse complement strand
GAGGAGCCGCTTTGCGGCGACAAAGCAGTCTCCTTGCTTACCAGGGGAAGACTGCTTCCCCTACGCTTTGCTCGGGACAGGCGCTCCGCTCGCTCCGCTCGCTTCGCTCGCTTTGCTCGCAGTGACACCAGAGACGGGCGGATTGCACCGTTTTCCGCGCTCATCTGCCTCCTAGCGAGCAACCAAAAGCAAGTTTCTGAACCATCCCCACGAACTGCCTGCGCCGGTGCCGCCTTGGACGCGAAAAATCCCGAATCGGGAGGTAGCGGAGGCATTGCCCTCCGCTACTTGAACGAATCTTCCTATTTCAGCGCCCAATAACGGGTTTCCTCCACGCGCACCTTGAACTTAGGCGTGTCCTCGCTGGCGATGAACAGACCAAACTGCCCCGTGTCGAAGGTGGTGTCTTCCACTGTTGCCAGCAATTGTCCGTTGGCATACAACTTGAACTGCTTCCCTTTCACCCAAATCCCCAGCGTGTTCGTTTTGCCCGGGCCGGTAAGAATGGCCGGATGTGCTTTCCACTCCTGCAAACCGGTGTAACTATCGCCGTCCCACTGATACAGGCGGAACCGTCCATTGCAGGAAAAGCCAAATATGTACCCGCGGTCGGGTTTAGGGGCGCGCACAATCACGCCATAGCGGTCCAGGCCGCTGCACGTATCGCCGGTTTTAAAATCCACCTCCAGGTACAAATCGTCCGCCACGTTGTATTGCGCCAGCCCCCACTCATCCGCCGCACCGGGTGTCTTGGCGGTCATTTCCAATGCCCCGTCCTTGATGGCAAAGGTCGTGTTCTCAGTGTCCACCAGATACCAGTAGGTGGCCTTATCCATGGGGTCTACCCAGGTGGGAGCACCCAACTCCAGGCTGCCGGATGACTCCGTGGCCACAATTTGCACCCAAAATTGCCCATCGCCCTGTTTCCCAGGCCCAAACTGAACCCCTTTTTCATCTTGCAGCCGCCACACGCTGCGGTAGGTGCCCGGCTGGTCAGGGGTGGTGAACGTTACCCGGAGGGTTACTTTTTGGCCGGGGGCAACGCTTTTCGGCAACGGCACCGGGCTGGTGGCGCGCATCTGGTTGCCATCTACGAACACCGCCGCGTACTTCTCCGTCCAGGTACAAGAACCGGCGTTCTCCAGCGTCCAGGTTTTCTCAAAAGTCGTGCCAACGGCAAAGGACGAATCATCGGGCACATTCTCCCCAACGAAGTTGATGCGGTTGGTACAGGCGCCCTCTGCGGTCGTGGGTGTGGGGGTGAAAGTGGCCGTCGGGGTGGGGGAAGGCTCCGGCGTTGGGCTGGCAGGCGTGGCCGCGGTTGGGGTGGTCTGTGCGGCTTCCGTAGGCAAGACGTTATCCACCGAAAGCGTAAACGCCCGCTGCACCCCGTTGGCATCCACCATATACGTCCCGGCGGGCAGCCCGGCTGCATCCAGGGGCACGGTTTGCTCAAAAGGCATCAGCACCTGGGCGCAGACGGCGTCAGTCGGGCGGGTTGCCTGCAACGTAATCTGAAACAGATTGCCCTGCCGGTTGACTTCCGTCCCCGAAAGCGTTGTGCAGGCATCTGAGAGATTACCGCGCACAATGGCGTTAACCTGCACGGGGAAGGATTCCAGCATGACGATTTCCACCTGCTCGACATAAACCTGCCCCTCGACGGTTTTTCCGCCCCCCTCGCCGGGTACAGACGTGCTTTCAGCGGGTTGCTGAACCCCGGAGGTTGGCGCGCCACCCGCGGGGGAAGATGTGCCCAGCGTGCAGCCTGCTAAGAGGCCGGCCAAAAGTCCAAAAATAAACAACCAGTTGCGTTTCATAAAAAAACCTCCAGTATGGATGGGTTCTAAGACTGCCTTTCAGCCAAACGTCAAAACCGGCGCGCCGGTTCCGGGCTTACTCTGCTACCATGTTGCGCATAAGTGCCTCCAGTTGACCGGCCAAGGCGCGGCGGTCGAAGTGGGTCTCCAGGTAGGCGCGTCCCTGCTTGCCCAGTTGACGGCATACGTCGGGGGCGTCTGCCAGGTGGGTGATAGCCTGTGCCAGCGCCTCGGCATCCCCTGGCGGAATGGCTAGGCCGCATTCAGCCGCCTCCACCACCTGGCGAATTACCCCGTCAATCGCCAGAATCACCGCCCGCCCGGCGGCCATGTAATCGAAAACCTTGTTGGGGTACACCGTCTTGTACATCTCCACCGGTTTGAGAATCGCCAGACAGGCATCTGCAGTCGCCAGCGCCTGTGGCATCTCCGTTTTGGGGATGGAATCCACAAAGTACACGTTGCCCAATTTCATTTCGGCGGCACGCTGTTTCAAACGGGATTTCTCCTTGCCGTCGCCCAGCAGCACGATGGCGATTTCCGGACGCTGCTTCAAGCGTTCGGCGGCCTCCAGCACCACATCCAGGTCGTTGGAGAGACCGTGGGCGCCGGCATACAGCACTACGAACCTTTCGCCTAAATCGTGTGCTTGCCGGAACGCTTCGCCCCGCGCCTGTGGCTCAAACATGCGCGCATCGGCGCCATTGGGCACCAGTTCCACGCGCTGCGCCCCGCGGCTGCGGACGTGGGGGATAAAACCCGGCGAGTTGACCAACAACGTATCGGCGTGGCGGTACAAGAAGCGCTCTAACCATTCGGAAGCCCGAATCAACAGCGGATTGGTCAACACCCCCACAGCAACGGCAAATTCCGGCCACAGGTCGCGCACTTCAAACAGAAAACGCGCACCCTTGAGGCGCGCCAGTGCCCAGGCCGTTACCCCCTGAAAAATAGGTGGGGAGGTGCCCCACACCAGGTCGACTTCTGGCACGCGTAACCCTGCCCAAAAGGAGGAGCCCATAAAACTGAAGAAACTCAACAGGCGGTGAAAGAAAGAACGATGCCAGTGAGGGTATACGTACGGGCGGATGATGCGGATGGCCGCGTCTTGCATTTGGGTATCGCCGCTGCCTTTGCCGGTCAGGTAACTGATTCGGCTGGCGATGACGGTGACGCGGTGCCCTTGGGCGGCCAGATAGCGCGCCAGTTCGTGATGACGTGTGCCGCCGGGTTCGTTTAAGGCCGCAAAGGCCTGGTGGATAAGGAGAATGTGCATGTTGGAGTTAGTCGGGTAGTCGGGTAGTCGGATAGTCAGGTAGTCAGGTAGTCGGTTAGTTAGGTGCGTAGGGGCGAAACATGTTTCGCCCGTAGCACTGGGAGCGCCGACCCCCAGGTCGGCACGTTGGGGGAACCCCAAAATCTTAACGCAAAGTTGCCAAGGCGCAAAGGTTTTTCTGCAGAAGGCCTGCTCAATCTTCACTCGCCGTTGCAGCAAAGTGGTCTCTGGGAGCGCCGACCCCCAGGTCGGCACGTTGGGGAAACCCCAAAGCCATAACGCAAAGTTGCCCGGACGCGAAGGCTTTTCTGGATACACGCCGGTTTTGGCGCTAAAACGCGGTTTTCTTTGCGGCCCTGCGGCTCGGCGTTGAAATTTTGATGCTGAAGAACCAACAAATCGACATTTATGGACAACCCTAAAGGGGGCTTACCCCGCGATTACGATGCCGAGAAGCCAGCCGCTCAATTCGTGGAATCTCTTTGGGCTGGATGGGTAGCGGAGGGCATTGCCCTCCGCTACCCATCGAGAAAGTGCCCTACATCAACCGAAGGTAGGTGCGCGGCCGCTTTCCGCCGCTTTCCACTAGAATTTCGGTGACAAAGCGTACCGGTGGCGGCGCGTTCACCTGTATGGCCAGGGAAAGCGCCGGTTGTTTGAGCCCATAAGTAGGCGAAACCCAACCCCGCACCGGAGAGGCCTCCCCGCGGCCATAGAGCAGTTCTCCAGCACGCGCCAGCGAGATTTCCGCGGCCGCCTGGTCGGGGGGCTGGATGGTGAGCCACAGGGTGGGGCCGCCCTCCGGCAAGCGAACGCGCAGCCTCCAGCCGCTGTGTGCTTCTATTTCCCACTCCCCATCGGCAATCAAGTAATGCAGGCGGTAGGTATGGGCAGAAGCGCCGCTGCCGAGCACCTGGTCTTCCACCACCCAACGGCCAGCCTCAAAGGCGCTCACGGTACGTTGGTGGGTCAGGCCGTACTTGCGGTAGCCGTCATGCCGGGCGGTGATGCGCTGCCAGCCGCCATCCGGCGCGGGGTGGCGTTCGATGATTTCCGCCTGCGCCCAATCCAGATACAGAAACTTACCGGCGCGGCGCATTTGGTCGGCGCCGTCCACAGTGAGGGTGTTGTGCACGGCGGCGTGGGTCAGCGCGTTATCCCAGGGCGGCGGAGCGTTGTACAGGTAGGTGCCTGGGTCGAGCAGGATGTTTTGCCCGGCGTGCCACAGGTCGAGGTGCAACTGGTCGGCGTGACCGGGGCGGGAGGTGAATTTGGCCGCGCGCAGGTAGGCCGTCCCGGTGTTTTCTTGGCTGCCGGTTATCGAGCGCGGCTGAGACCGGGCGGGGGACAGGCCAAACCACAGGCTCATCTCGTCCCATGCCCCGCGGGGGAACAGGTCCTCGTCCAAAAAAGCGCGTCCGGCGGCCTGCAGCACGGGGCGATAATCCCCAAACGGGGCAGCGCTCAACGGGAAGAGGTACGCCCCGTCGTTTGGCCCCAGGTTGGGCACACCGCCGCTGTGCGGGTCGCACAAGGCGGATAGCCAACGGACTGCACGGCCTACTTGTGCCCGTTCCTGGGAGGTGAAGGCCTGTGGGGTGAGCCAGTTTACCCACAGACACAGTTGCAGCATCAGACGGTGATAGTTCGTGCTGTGCTGGATGTAGGCGCCATGCTCGAAAATCTGATGGCGCAGTCCCCAGCGCCACCATTTGCGCCCCAGGGCTTGCCAGCGTTTGGCCTGTGGATGTTCCGGCAGCAGGGCGGCAGCGGTCAGCAGGCCGGCGGCTTCGCTCAGCAGGTGGTTATTGTTTTGGGCGCGGGCATAATCCAGCGTGGGCGGAATGCGGGCCGCGTGTTCGGCCAGCGAAGTTGCCAGGCGGGCCATCCGCTCGGGAGTGGTGTCTGGAGATTGGCGGAAACACGCACCGCCCCAGGCCAGCGCCATCAGGCGCAGCGCCACTTCTTGCGCAGAAGCCCAGTTCGGGCCGTACCCTGGGGGGTTGGCTTCCCAAAAGGTCTCGGCAGCCACCCAAAATTCCCGCGCGTACTTTGGATCCGCCTCCAAAAGGCTGGCCCGCCCCAGGGTGAAGATGTGCCCCAAACGTGCCGGTTCCCATAAAAATTTTACATCCGGCAAATTCATCGCTTGCAATGTGGCGGCGGTATCGTGCTGTGTCCAGTGACGCAGTTCCCCAGGCACCCGCAGTTGTAAGGGGCGCGGCGGCCCGCCAAACAGGCGTACCTGTCCGGCCACGACTTCAGCGGCTTGCTCTTGCAGGGCTGTCCTTTGTGCGGGGGAAAGCAGGGCGCGCACCGTTTCCGGCAACGGCAGGCGCATGGCTTGCCAATGGACCTGACCTGTCGGAGAAGCAGGCCCAACGCGCCGCAACGCCCCGCTACGCAGTGCCAGTTGGTAGCGGGCATACCACAAAACTTCTCGCCAGCCCAGTTGACGGGCGGCCTGCCAAGCCGTCAGGCCACGCTGAAGGGGGTTCACGCCGCCTATGCCTCCGCTTTGGGAGTTAGCCGGGTCCGCCAGACGAAACGGTCTTGCCCGCCGAAGCGGTATTTGTAATCTTCATCGCCGCGCATGAAATCGAAGGCCGTGCGTCCGTGTTCGATAGCCCATTGAATTAGGTAACTGAGCAGCACCCAACCGGGGGAAAATGCCTGGTACTCGAAATTCAGGCCGGAGTTGTAGACCCAAATTTGGTTATCGAAATCCAGGTTGAGGTAGGCGGCGGCTTTTTGGCCGTTGATTTCGAGAAAGGCCAGTTGCAGCCAGTTGGCCTGGAAGGCCGTGTGGATGGTTTGCCGCATTTGCGAGCGCATTACTTTGCTCAGGAAGGCTTCCTTTGCCGGGTCGTAGGCCATCAATTCAAGGAAGGCGTCGATTTCGGCGTCCAGGTTGTCTTCCTCTTGCACGATGTACCAGTGCACCTGCTGCGCATTTTCCTCAACGCGGCGCAGTTTACGGCGTATTTCGTGCCGCTGCTTTTTCTTCAGCCCGGCCAGGTAGGCATCCCACGAGTCGGCCAGTAGCACACGCGGTGCGGGTTGCAAGCGTTCTTCGTGGATTTCCCAGTGGCGGGCAGCCGCCTCGGCCGAGAGCAGGGCGCGGCTGGGGGAATCTTCCAGCAGGTTGTAACAATCCAGTGCCTGCCAATCGCTGCGGGTGGACAGGTAGTCCAACAGGGCGTGCAGAAATTCGGGCAGGTCGTCCGGTGCGGTGATGAAATCCAGGTAATCTGAGATTTCAAGGCTGCCCAGCAGCATCAAGGTGCCCTGATGGCGGAACAGTGGTGCAATGCCGCGTAGGGAGCCGTCATCGGCGCGCCACAGCAGGGTGAATAATTCGCTGTCGAGCGGCCATTCTCCGCCGCCGCGCTGCGTCCACCAGGCCAGCAGGTACTCGTGCCGCAAAAATGGCACGCGAATTGCACTGCGAGAGAGTAGGGCATTCCATTCATCGGCCAGTTCGGCCAAACGATCTTGGTTTTGTATGAGTTCGAAGGACATGAGAGGTAGTCGGATAGTCGGATTGTCGGGTACGTAGGGGCGAAACGTGTTTCGCCTTTTGCATTTTGCATTTTTTAGCGGTCAGGTGGGCAGCGGACAGCGAACACCTACCACCTGTCACCTGTTATAATCGGGGCTGTTCACATTCCAGCCGTACATTGAATTCTACCCTATGAATCCTGCTTTTGACCTGTTTTTGTTGCCCGTATTTTCCACTTCGCCCGCCAACGGCCTGTGGGCGGCCTTGCCGCCTGCTCGTGCTGCCCGCCGTCGGGGGCAGGAGCGCCTGTTTTTGCACCTGGTGTTGCAAGGCAATGCCCCCTTGAGCGCCACACAACAAGAGCAGATCTTTCAGCGCCTGGCACAGGTTTTCTACAGCACCGATGGCACGGCGAGTGGGGCAATGCGCGCCGTGGCACAGGCGCTCAACGGCTGGCTGCTGCGCCGCAATCGCAAGTTGGCGCAAAACGCCCAACAAAGCGTAGGATTGTTGACGATGGGCGTGCTGCGACCGGGGACGCTCTACCTGGGGATGTGTGGCCCGATGCACCTGCTGGCTGCCACCGCCGATGGGAAAGTCCATTGGCCGCCTTCTGAACTCAACGGCCGCGGCTTAGGTGTCCAGCGTCTGTCGGCCGTGCGCTACCAGCACCTGACGCTCCACGAGGACGACACCTTACTCTTCACGCCGCATTTAGCCCCAGGGTGGCGCCCTGAAAACCTACGTGGTCAACCCTTGCCGGCCGTGCAGGCTGCCTTGCGCCGTTCAGCAGATGCCGATCCCAACGCCCTACTGGTGCGCGTGGCACAGGGCGCAGGTAATTTGCGCATAGCCGTAGAGCATCCTGCTGATGATAAAAAGGAGGCTACGCGTCCCGAAGATTCTCCCAAAGAACCCGATGAATCCCCTCAGCCCCAGGAAACAGACGCCCTTACAGGGGATCGCGTTGCCTCAGAGGAAACCGCCCCCGAAGGTGTGCCCGTTCCCGCGGTCTCGCAACGTGCCGTCCCCCCGAAGAAAGCCCCCCGGCGCTTGCGTTTACCGCGTCTGCCGCGTCCCAATCTGGCGCCCCTCTTGCTGGCCTTGTGGGACGGGCTGGGGCGCGCCCTGCACAATACCCGTCAGGCGCTGAGCATTCTCCTGGGGCGTCTTCTGCCGGCCGATCAGCAGGTAGCCCTGCCGTCCTCGCTGATGGCCTTCATGGCCGTTGCTGTGCCGCTAGTGGTGGTGGCGGTGGCCTCCACGGTGTACTTCCAGCAGGGCAAGGATGATATTTACCTGGCCTACTTCCAGCAGGCACAGGGTTACGCGGCACAAGCGGAGATTGCCGACAACGAGACGGCGCGCCGTGCCGCCTGGCAATCCGCGCTGGATGCCTTAACGCGCGCCGAGCGCTACGCTGTGACCGATGAATCGCAGGCCTTACGGCGTACCTTACAACACAACCTGGACGAAGATGAGGGCGTGTTGCGCCTGGATTTCCAACCCGCCATCTACGGCGGCTTATCACGCCAAATTGTGGTGCGCGTCATTGTCCCCTATGACGACGATCTCTACCTGCTGGACGAACGCAGTGGTGCGGTGGTGCGCGCACAACTGACCAGCCGCGGTTACCAGGTGGACGCCTCCTTCCGCTGCGGCCCCACGCCGCGCGTCGGCCCGTTGATTGACATTGAACCCTTGCCGCACGGCAATTCTCTGGGGGCGGTCATCGTGGGCATGGATTTAGACGGCAATTTGTTGTACTGTATCCCCGGTCAATCGGCGCTGGAAACGGTGCTGCCTTCTCCCAGCGGTATTTGGGGCATCCCGCGTGCCCTGGATTTGTACGCCGGCAACCTGTATCTGCTCGACCCCTACCCGCGTGCCAATGCCGTGTGGGTGTATCCAGGGGAGAATGCCTCCTTCCGTGCTTTGCCGGAATCCTTCTTTGGCCTCCAGGTGCCGACGCTGAGCACGGCAATTGACCTGGCGCGCACGCCCGATGACCTGTACCTGTTGCACGAGGATGGTCACCTGACGCGCTGTTCGAACTGGCAGGGTGAAAACGAACCCTACTGTGAAGATCCTGTCCTGCTACGCGATGATCGCCCCGGCCGCGGGCAGACCGCCGTGCTTGAAGATGCACACTTTGCGGCCCTGCAATACGTTTCTCCACCGGATCCGGCATTGTACTTCCTGGACGATTCGCAGAACGCGGTTTACCTTTTCAGTTTACAGTTGCGCTTTTTGCACCAATATCGTGCTGCTAACCCCTTGCCGGAGCACAAAGCCACTGCCTTTGCGGTGCAAAACACCACCCGCCGGTTGTTCCTGGCGCTGGAAAACGAAGTTTTTATCGCTGTGATGCCATAACAGGCCGTGGGCATGGACGCCCGCTATGGGGGCGTCTATAAATTCCCCGATTTGTTGGTTATTTTGCGTCGGAAAGAGATGTCAAGGCGCAGCGTTGCAAAAAACGTTTTGGTGCCAAAACCAGGCCTTCTCCGCCCCCATGCCGACCTGGAGGTTGGCGTTCCCAGGCGCCCCAGGTAGTCAATCCTCAGTGCAGCAGGAGATACGTCATGCTGCCGACCAATACCGCCAGCATACCGCCCAGGCACAGCACTAACGTCGCCAGCGCGGCCACCAGCAGCATGTCCTTCCGCACCTTGTCATTGGGTTCGGCGGATACTTCCAACAGGATAGCGGTGATGTTATCTCGTCCGCCCTGGTTGTTGGCGCGTTGAATCAAACGTTCCACCGTTTGCTTTGGGGCGCGGTTTTCCTGCAAGATGGCGGCAATGTCCACATCTTCCTACCAAATCGCTCAACCCATCGCTGCACAGCAAAATTGAATCCCCGGGCTGTAGGTGCAGTTCGGGGTTTTCAGATGTAGGCGCGGGTGAGAATCTCACGTGGTGCCCTTTCCTTTGCGGTTGTAACAATCGCTCCAAGTAAGCGGCGGGCGGGACTTTGACGGGACACCCTGCAAGGTCAGAGCGCCTTCGGGCGCACGCTTACCCTCGAGCGGGGGGATCCCCGCCCGTCCGCTCCACCTGGTTGTTAGCCCGCTTATTTCTGATGGCAAGGCTCTTTATTATTACGGCCTCAAAAGAACTCGTTTATCGACTAGACGAATAACCGGCATGTCTAACAAATTAGTTATATGTTGGTTTTCGATACTACCACTCACAAGGTAAATAGGCCCTTCTGACTCCGATTCGATGATCAGCCAGCGCATCAATTCCTTACGTTGCATATCCGTAAGTGGAGCGATGAGGCGAATCGTGACTTTCAGTTGTGTATCCAGCGTGGCAGATTTCATTTCTTCCGCAAGAGCGAGGGATAACTTGGCTTCTGGCGGAAGCGGCCCAGCATACCGCAATGAGCCTTTAGAAACCAAATCCTGCAATGAAGCTAAGGCCTCGGGTTCGACAATCGCAAAAAAGACGCCCCTTTCTATCATGTCCTTAACTTCGATACCTTCTGGGGTTACTGGCGTAGTGCCTGCATATGCCAGGACAAAGTAACCCGTCTCGCCTGCTTCAAGTCGAGCGCGCCCATCTTCGGTTAGCCCACCGGTCAACTGCAAGATGTAGCCGGATTCCAATTTCATAGAAACAGGCAGCGGTTCAGGCGCTTTTGTTTGGTTATCCAATGTCGGGGCAGCGGTCCATTCAGGCTTCGGGGTTGGTAGAGATGCTGTTGACAAAGGGGGATTTGTTGATGTTGTAGGCGTATTTGTGCAGCCGGTGAATATCAAGCAAAGTAACAATATCGTCCGATAGATCTTGCCCTTCATAAGCCGTCTCCTTGACGCAATGATTTCAAAGATGAGTATCTCGCCTTGATTATCGCACTATCAGGGGCAAGTAAACATAGGAGGGAGGCACAACCGTTACCGTTGTGTAACTGGTGTTCGTGGCCGATTGTAAGTTCCCGCCCTCGTGGTAGTATGCGCCAGCCATAAAGGTATAATCCCCAAGCCCAATACCGGAGTTGGCAACAACTGTCATGCGAATCAAGCGTGGATGCCCGCTGATGGTCTCGCCAACGGCAATGCGCCAAAAGCCTCCCAGATAATAGAGCTCTGAGGATGGGTAATAGTGGGAGCGTCCGTC
>DAOTZN010000066.1:0-6924 GCA_034434095.1 Anaerolineales bacterium | reverse complement strand
GGCGGCGGGATATTTTTGCTGTTTTTCCTGACCTTTCCCGATGGCCGCTTTGTGCCCGCCTGGATCCGCTGGTTGTTTGCGTCTATCGCTTTGCTCTACACTCTGAGTGTCTACCTTTCTCCCGAAATCTACGGTGGGTTATCAGCAGTTGTGATCCTCCTTACAGTTGTATCGTCGATTGGCGTCCAGGTTTACCGTTACTTGCGGGTTTCCAGCGCCACCCAGCGCCAGCAAACCAAATGGATCGTGCTGGGCAGCCTGGGTCCGGCATTGCTGATCTTGTATTGGATTTTGATCGTCGTGCCCAGAATTGTCACGCCGCCCGCCAACCCGGTCCTTTTTTATACGCATCAGAGCATCCAAACCGGCTTGGCTTGGTTGTTCCCGGTTGCTTTGGTCTTCTCGATTTTCCGCTATCGCCTTTGGGAAATTGACATTCTCATTAACCGCACCCTGGTGTATGGCGCGCTCACCCTGGCCACCATGGCGCTCTATATCCTCGTGGTGGGCGGGTTGGGGAATCTGCTCCGCGTGGGCAACAACAGTTTCATCGCCTTCCTCACCACCGGGCTGGTAGCGCTCATCTTCCAACCCTTGCGAACCCGTCTGCAAAGCGCGGTTAACCGCTGGATGTATGGCGAGCGTGATGACCCCGTGGCGGTGCTCTCGAAATTGGGTGAGGCACTGGAGAACACCGGTTCGCCCGAAGATGCGCTTGCCAGCATCGTGAAAACTGTCGCCATGACTCTCAAGCTTCCTTATATCGCCATCGAGTTGGGGGTGGGTCATCAAATCGCTGCATCTTACGGCATCCCCAAGGCTGAAGTCCTGCGGTTCCCAATGATGTACCAGGCAGAGACAAGTGGTTACCTGGTTGTAGCCCTTCGATCGCCTGGAGAAAATTTCAATGCTTCAGAAAAACGGCTTTTGGAAAACATCGCCCACCAGGCCGGCGCGGTTGCCCATGCGGCCAGGCTCACTGCGAATATACGCCTCTCCCGTCAGCGCCTGGTCACCGCCCGTGAGGAGGAGCGTCGTCGTCTGCGCCGCGACCTGCACGACGGTCTGGGGCCCCATCTGGCCAGCATGACCTTGAGTATCGATGCGGTCATGAGGCTTATTGACAGCGATCCCCAAACTGCAACCGCTATCCTGAAGGAGATCAAAGGCCAATCCCAAGTCGCGGTGAGGGAGATCCGTCGCCTAGTCTACGACCTGCGACCGCCCGCCCTCGATGATCTGGGCCTGGTAGCGGCTCTGCGAGAAAGCGCGGCCCGCTACGCCCAGAGCGGCGTGCGCATCACCATCGAGGCGCCCGAACCACTACCGCCCCTGCCCGCGGCCGTGGAGGTGGCGGCCTATCGCATCGCCCTGGAGGGCATGACCAACACGGTGCGCCACGCGCAGGCCCGCACCTGCCGCGTCAGCCTGCAACCGGAGCAAGACTGTCTTTGCATCACCATCGAAGACGATGGACGCGGCCTGCCTACACACCTGCAGCCGGGCGTCGGGTTGCGCTCCATGCGGGAGCGGGTGGCCGAGTTGGAAGGTCGCTTCATCCTGGAAAACAGCCCCACCGGAGGGGCGCACATTACGGCCCGGTTGCCTATTATGGATGCGCCATGAACACATCCGATCCCATTCGTATCCTCATCGCCGATGATCACCCTGTGTTTCGGTTTGGCCTGCGCGCCCTCATGCAGGGAGAACCGGACATGGAGGTGGTGGGCGAGGCCACGACGGGGCACGACGCTGTGGAGATGGCGTTGGCTCTGCGCCCCGCCGTCGTGCTTATGGACCTGAATATGCCCGAACTCAACGGCATCGACGCGACACGGCGCATCCGGGCCGAGGCGCCGGAAATCGGGGTGCTGGTCATCACCATGTTCGACGATGACACGGTGTTCGCGGCCATGCGTGCCGGGGCCAGGGGCTATCTGCTGAAGGGCGCGGAGGGCGAAGAGACGCTGCGCGCGGTGCGGGCGGTGGCCAAGGGCGAGGCCATCTTCAGTCCCGCGATCGCCGATCGCATCATGGGGTATTTCGCGCAAGCGCCCGTCCACCCTGCGAGCAGCGCGTTCCCCGAACTGACCGCGCGGGAACGCGAGGTGCTGGCCCTCATCGCTGAGGGGCGGACTAATCAGGCCATCGCCAAGCGGCTCGTACTCAGTGAGAAGACCGTGCGTAATCACGTCTCCAACATCTTCAGCAAACTTCAGGTCGCCGACCGAGCCGAGGCCATTGTACGGGCGAGAAAGGCGGGGTTAGGCTCTGGGTAAGGTCTGTGTGAACAGAATGCTAATTCATAAAATATCGAACTGAACGATAGAAGTGCTTGAACTGGTCGCCAAAGGCTATCCCACAACAAAGCCATCGGCGCCCAGTTAAATATCAGCGCCCGTACCGTGCATAGGAGTGCTCAGCAGCGTGTGCCTGCACGAACAAGCCATGCGCGCCCATTTCAGCGCCCAACGACGACGCATCCCCCTGTTGCATCGTAATGGCAAGGCATATCTACTCAGCCCGCGCAGTGAGCGCTTGCAGCGCGTAGATCCCCAAAACTTGCCGCGCTTTGGGGCTTACCGCTGAGAGCAGGGCAACGCGCGGGCTAACGGTTCGTCTATAATGTTGGTTCTTCAGCGTCAAATTTTCAACGCCAAGCCGCAGAGCCGCAAAGAAAACCACGTTTTAGCACCAAAACTGGCGTGTATCCAGAAAATTTTTGCGTCCTGGCGACTTTGCGTTAAGGATTTTGGGGCAACCCCAACGTGCCGATCTGGAGGTCGGCGCTCCCGGGCATCCCCAGGTGGGGATACGCTAAGGGATTGCAAATCAAAGACTTTCCTCGCTATATTACAAGCAAGGAAAGTCTGCCCCAGGGCTTTGGCCCGCCTTTGGGCACGTGCCAGCATCCCCGGCGCCAGGTCGATGGCCGTGATCTCGGCTGCCGGCGGGTAATAGGGGATGTTCTTGCCCGTGCCAACACCCACTTCCAAAATGTGCCCCGCGGGGACTTGCGCCCACAGTGCTTCCCGCCACGAGGCATAGCGACGCTCCGGCAGGATTTCCATCAAATCGTAAAGCGGCGCGATACGGTTGTATCGCACTTGGGTCAGGTCGGTTTCGTTCATGAGGGTTCTGTCACTCGTGCTTTGGTAGTCGTGTCGCCTTGAAGAGACGCCAGAGGGCCAAAATACGACATGGAAACTAAAGTCAGCGCCCCACGCTGGCTTGCGTCCACAATTCCACCTGTGGATGAGCAGGATCATTGTTTTCGATGATGACACCACGCCGCACGGTTTGGCCGCGCACGTCATGGAAACCGGCATCCAGCCGCAGGGTGACGATGGCGACCTTGCCGGGCGGGATAATTGTGCCACTGAAGTCAGCGGTGGTGCAACCGCAGGTCGTGTATGCCCGGCTGATGGTCAGCGGGGCATCGCCTTCGTTTTTCACGATGAAATCATGGGTCACTACATCGGTGGCGCCGATTGCTCCGAAATTATAAAAATCTTCCGAAACTGTGATTTTAGGTTGCGGTCCATCCTTGGGCAAGAAAGGGATTTGGTTCAGTGTGGGGCCATTCATTTCATGAATAGCATGCAGGGGGGCTTCAGTGACTACATCTGCTGGGTCGTAGTCAAAAGCAGCGGTCGGCGTTTGCCGGGAACGCCCTAACAGGAACGTGGCTACCAATAGCAACAGGCCAATGCCCACCAAAACCAGGGGAGCCATTTGTTGTTTGCGGCGGCGTGCGGATTTTCTGGAGTATGAAGTTTTTTTCGACACAGGATACCTCCGAATGTTTTAAGCGTGTTGTAATTCTGCAAGAGGCTTATGGATTGGACAGCAAGCTAAACGTCCACAGATAATCGGTAAGGGCCCAGATTTGCTCTTCAGTAAAGATCGCTCCCCAAGACGGCATACCGGTGCCCATCCCCCCGCGCAGGATTTTGCCTTGCCACATGGCCGGGCTGGCTCCTAAAGCGAAAGATAGATCGCTCAGGTCAGGGGGCGCGGTGAGGTCAGATAATTCGGATGGAGAGGGGCTTTGCGCAAAGGGGCCGTCGCCGCGTCCTTGTGCACCGTGACAGGCCGCACAGTTTTTGGCATAGAGATCCCGACCTTGCGTGTAGGCTGAGGGAACGGCAGCCTGCTGCCACAAGGCGACAACGGCATTCCATAACTGAGAGTCGTCCAACGTTTGCAGGCTTTGCTCGGTGCGCAGGGCCTGCCAGGTTTGGACAGGGCTGTGGGTACGGTAATACTCCTGGCTGCGGTATTGCGAGGGCAGGAGGTCCAATAAGGGCGCGCCAGCCTCAGGGGATGGCACCCCAGCGGAAGGGAGAACGGGGGCCGGATGCGGAGCATCGATATCCAGCCCCAGGGTGACGAATAGTGGCGGCTGGGGAGCGACGTCCGCCTGTTCCGAACCGCTAACGACGATTGTGCCGCGCATTCGCCAATGATTGGGACCACACCAGCGAGTGCAGTAGAAGGTATAGGCGCCGGGTTTATCAAAAATCAGGGTGGTTTCGGTTGGCTTGCCGGGATAGAGCACAATTTCCGGTTGCTCGCTCTGCCCAATGGCAAAGCCGTGCAGCACATCATCGGAAACCAGGCGCAGATGCAGCGGTTTTCCGGCCTCTGTCTCCAGCGTAGTGATATTCCAGCCACCCTGTTCGGGCATGCGGGCATGCAGGGTGATGGTTTGGCGAGCATCCAGGAATTTCCATAGGCCTACTACCGCGATCAGCAAAAATAGCAGGCCAGGCAGCGCCCAGCAGACATAAATTTCGGCACTCAGGCGGTGAGCAGCCACAACAGACCTCCAGCATAAGTGAGGGTATACAAAGTAAATGACCACATCGCCTGCGGGTTCTGCCGCTGGCAGAGCCGTAGGCTCCACACCAGCCCGATAAGCAGGGTAAACACCTGCAAAGGCGGTACCCAGGCCATCAAGTAGGGCTGCCAGGAAGCGCCAGCCGTGCCCAGCAAGTTCCACCCCCAACCCAGTGGATCAGACATTACCGGCCACAAGTACGAGAAATTGGCAAACACAAAGGACAAACTGAAGGCCACCCAGGCAGTCAGGCCGAGCGGTGTGAGGGCATAGGCGGCAGAGACAAAGGTCTGCTTGCGATGCCGCCGCCAGGATTGACCGGCTGCCAGGCGAAGCCCCAGTGCAAACAGAGCCGGCAATAGTATCCAGGTGAGCGCCAACAGCGCCAGAGCATAGCCCCACCATGGCAAGGAAAACAGGCGGTAGGCAGCCATTTTGAGATTGCCCCACGGGCCAAGAAACAGAGCAGCATAGACCAGGGCACTGCCCAGCATGATAAAGTTCGTAACTATTCAGGCAAAGACCCTAAAGGTCTCCTTGTACCGCCGACCTATGGTCGGCACCCTACCACTTCGTTGCGCAAGATGGTATCTTGCGCTACTTCGCGGCACCAGGCAAAGCCTGGCGGTACACTTAAGGTCTGCATTTGCTAAGGAGGGCTGAATAGTTACCATCTGAGTCGATTCACCTTGCGGATGAAACGCAAGGTGGATGCGCAGTGGCGGTTGTACGCGATTGTGCATAACATCGGGAAAATCCAGGTGTTCGGGGCGCTGAACTGAGGAAAAAAGGGAGTAAAATACTGCCAGCGGCACAGGAGCCGCCCCGCTTCCGCTCCCCGCCAGGGGGGAGGTCGTTTCAAAAATAGGTTTTTCGACAGATTCGTTAGCCTCCCAAATCAACGCATGAGTGTACCGACAGGAAGGACATAATGGCACGAAAGAAGAAGACAGACAACAAGCGCCCGATCGAATCCTACGAGCCCGGGGACAAGCAGCGCGTCAACAACCCGCCCGTGGGGCTGGTGACGCCAGCCACGGACCCGGACGCGGGGGCGAAGAAAACCTACGCCTACGACCCGCACCTGGACCCGCAACTTCAGTGGGCAGGCAAGGCCGAGCACACCTCGTTTGAAGTGCCCACGGTCTCCCTGCACGTCCACGAGCGGATCGACCCGCGCACCATCATCGAGGCGGTGCGCAAACTCCCCTCTCCTTCTGGGAGAGGGGCCGGGGGTGAGGGCTACCAACTGCCGCTCTTCGAGGTCGAGCGCAAAGAGCCGCTGCGCCAGGCGGTCGAGTTCTACCAGCACACCCACGGCCGGAGCAATTGTCGAGCAGCGGAGAACGGGGCCGCATAAGCGTATGGGTTCTATGCAATCACACGTGAAATCAAAATCCAGAGTTGCCCAATTTGGCGAGGTGCTCACCCCGCCGGAGATCGTCAATGCCATGCTCGACCTGGTGAAACAGGAAACCGAGCGGATTGACTCGCGCTTTCTGGAGCCAGCCTGCGGCACGGGCAACTTCCTGACGGAGATTCTCAGGCGAAAACTGCGCGTGGTGGAAAAACGCTACAAGAAAAACCAGCCGGAATACGAGCGCTATGCCGTGCTGGCGGTCTCGTCCATCTACGGCATAGACCTTCTGGAAGACAACGTGCAGGAGTGCCGTCAGAATCTATTTGAAATAGTGGAGACTGATTATACCCGTTTGTATAAGGACAAAGTAAAGGGCGCTTTTCTGGAAACGGTTCGCTATATCCTAGAGCGCAACATTGTCCATGGCGATGCGCTCACCTTGCAGACCGTTGGTGAGAATCCACAACCCATCATTTTTCCGGAATGGTCGCCGGTAAACGGCAGCATGATTAAACGGCGTGATTTCGCCTTCCATGAACTGGTTTCTCAGTCCTCGATGCGGGAACTGCCGCTCTTTTCCGATCTCAGCGAGAAGGCCTTTATCCCCGAACCGGTGCGAGAGTATCCGCTGGTGCATTTTCTGGAGGTATCCCATGCTTACGAGGAGTAACTACAATCCGGATGTGCTTTCCTGCCTGGCCAATCTCTCCAGTGACGAGGT
>DAOTZN010000065.1:0-29448 GCA_034434095.1 Anaerolineales bacterium | reverse complement strand
GGCAGGGTGGGGGTGGGGGTCGGCTCCGGTTGCATGCTGGTCACATTTTCCACAAAGGTCACCGCCGATTGGCATCCCGGCTCAAAATGCTGCGCAATATTCTCCCACCTCAGGTTATCTCCGGCACGGCGCGTCTCGTCCAGTGCATGGTACAGACACCCCGGCCCGGCGTGATAATTCACTAAGGTCAGACGCCACAAATCTTCATACGAGAGCGCCTTCCCGGGCACCCGTCCGGTGACGTTCTCCACCACCTGTCCGACTTGAGCGCAATTGGCTTGCAGTGCATCGGCAAATACTTGCATGCTGAAATTCAACTGCGCAAGGTCAATGCCGCCGGGACAAGATTGGCATTCCGGGTTGACGCTAACCGTCACCGCCCCGCGCAATAGGGCCTTGCTGTCCTCATCCAACGCATCGTAGCCCAAGGCGCAGGCATCGGCCTTCAGCAGCAGGGGGCAAAAACCGGCGAAGAAATCGGGGTTCCACAACAAAATGGCATCCGCACCCTGTTCGGTGAGGTGGCCAACCCCAAATTCCTGAATCTTCAAATCGCGCACCGCCCCCGGCCAAAACTGGCTTTCCTGGGCAAACAAATTCTTCAACAACTGAGCCGGAATGTTGGCCTCTTGCGCCGCGGCAATGATTTGTTGATCGAATTGATTTTGCCAGGCATCCACCTGTGGACGAGCCACTTCCAAACCGCAAGCGCTAGCCCACCCATTGGATAGCAAACCGCCATCCGCACAAGAGGAGGCATCCACCAGGCCGTAAGCAATCAAGCGCCCGGCCAGATAAACATACGGCTCCTTTGAAACCAACGCGGTCGGGTCATCTGGATTTGTCAACCAGGGTGGCGTGTGTCCCAACGAGGGGAACGATTGCCAGGTTTCGGAACAACTCGAAACCGGCTGTCCGCCATCCCAGCGATTACTCAACACGTCCACATACCAGCCGCGCGCCCCGTTTACGCCAGAGACGCCCGTATCCACCACCCGTACCAGCGCCTGATACTGTGGGCTGGAATCGCCATAACTGGAATCCGCCCAAAAGGACACCGAGATGCCCTCCGCATCGGTAGGCTGCAACGGCACTTCGCAGCGGTCTCCCTGACACGAAAACGGTTCGCCATTCAAATTGCCGTTGATTGCCAGGATGTACTCATTGGGCAATGGTTCTTCGGCCCGCAGTAACAACGAAGGCACGCGTGTACATACGTTTTCGGCCAAATTATCGCAACCGACAATCGAAAGCCAGACTTGGGCTTCGGGCAAATCCACCAAAATGGTGCGTTCCTGGGGTGTGGCAGAAATCTGGTGCAGGTACAAGCCCTTGCACTCGGTCACGTTGCCTTCCAGCGCATCGGAGCAGGGCCGTGTGTTTTGCCATTGATTGTACAGAGATTGCCCGCAATAGGTTTGCACTTCGTTAGGCGTCGGCCAACCCTCATGGTCGGTGTAAATCTGGCACAGCACCTGGTTATCCGACCAGCGGCTCAGCCACCACTCGTATTGGGTGAAGGTGGTGACGATTTCTGTTTGCCGGTTATAGGGCTGGTCGGCAGCCTGATACGCCCCGCGCTGCCAGAAAAACAAGACGCCACACAACGCGCCTGCCATCAGTGCAAAAATCCATTTAGAGCGGAGCAATCTGGACATATAACGATTCAGAATGGTTTTAGGGAAAATTTCGACAGGCGGTATTGTACCATTTTCTTCATTGCGGACGCATTGCAATCAGCGCAGGGTTCTCGTGTAGGAGCAACACCCCAAAGGCTCTCTGTCCGAATAGGGACAACAGGCCTCGCGACGCCCATGGGTGGGCACCAAACCCAAGGCTCAGCAACCCCCTGAGGCATGCCCCTGAGGGGGCAGCAGAAACCTCAAAAGGGCATCATCGTACCGGAACATCACGCGAGCCTCAGGCGCGTTTTTCACTCGGCCAAATGGCCCCGGCGGGGACAATCCCGCGCGCCGGCACGTCTTCTTTGACGGTGGCACCGTTGCCCACGCGCGCCCCTGCCCCGATGGTCACGCCCAGGTTAACAGTGGCGCGCATCCCAATCAGGGCGCCATCCTCCACGGTGACGTTGCCCGCCAGAGTCGCGCCCGGAGAAAGGTTGACCACCGTCCCCAAACGGCAATCGTGCGAAACAATAGCACCGGTGTTGATGAGCGTGCCAAAGCCCACCTGCACTTCGCTGCCCACGTAGGCTTGCGGCATAACCTGCACGCCGGCCGCCAGGTGCGCACCCGGCTCGATGAAGGCGGTGGGATGCACTACAGCCGGACAAACGAAACCGGCCTCGGCCAGTTTGTGGAACACGCGCAAGCGCACCTGCACGTTCCCAATGCCGCCCACCGCATTGACTGCCAGACGGATGCCCTGGGCGTGCAGTTGCGGCAAAACCTCCCCGCCACCAAACACCGGTAGACCCATCACCTGGCTGCCGGAGGGCTGACCGTCGTCGATAAAGCCCACCACACGGTAGGAACCCAGGACGCGCAGCAGGTCGTAGAGCGCTTTGCCGTGACCACCGGCGCCGTAAATGACAATCGCCGTAGGGTCAAAGGCGCTTTGCGGCAGCGCAAAGGTTTCTCCGGCAGATTTTTCGAGGGCGGTGCGCACCATGCGCTCAGTAATCAGTGCATCAGTGGGGAAGGTGCTCAAGTCGAGGCCGTGTTTTTGCGCCAGCGCCAACGCCGGTTGGGTGATGCGCAATCCGGCCGGCGGGGCATCTTTTGCAGGGGACTCTTCGGGGGGGGCCTGCGGGCTGTCTGCCAGGTAGGCCAGGATTTCTCCGGCCGCGAGGGTGTCTCCTTCGGCGGCGCGCAGTCCCACCAGGTAGCCTTCCGCTTCGGCGGTCAATTCGTGTGAGGCTTTGGTGGTTTCCAGGGTGGCAATCAAGTCACCGGGATGCAGGTAATCGCCTTCGCCAGCGTGCAAGGCCGCCAGGTAGGCTTCGGGTTCGTTGGGGTTGATGAGTGGGATGGTAATCGGTTGAGGCATGGCAAATCGGTTGTGTTGAGGCTTTTGATGAGCGGCTTCCGCACCCGCTCTTACGGTTGCCTTACCAGGCGCCGGGCGGCAGCGAGAATGTCTTCCACCTGAGGCAGGACGCGTTTTTCGAGCGGTACGGCGGCCGGGATAGGCAAGTCGAGGGCGGCCAGGCGGTGGACGGCACGCAGGGACGCCCCCAACGCTTCGGCAGCCCGCGCCACAAGTTCCGCACCCCACCCCAGGGTGAGCGTGCCTTCCTCGAGGCTCAGCAGACGCCCGGTACGCCGCGCAGAGGCCACAATGCAGTTCTCATCCAGCGGTGCAAGTTGGGTAGGGACGATGATTTCGGCAAAGATTTCGTGCTCATAGGCCAGACGGGTAGCCGCCTGCCGCGCCAGGGTAGCCATGTGCCCATAGGCTGCGATGGTTAAATCGGCCGGGGGGGCGCCTTTTAACGTCAGACGGTAGCAAGGCGCAGGGGAGGCACCTTCTTCGCTCAGCGTCCACTCGGCATCGCCGTTGAAAATGCGCTCCGGGTACAGCAACTTGTTTTCCACAAATAGCACGGGGTCGGCGGTGTGTAAGATGGCCGCGGCCAACAGTGCACCGGGGTTGCCCAAGGCGGCCGGCGCCAACACGCGCAGGCCGGGGATTCCCAGGAAGATTTTCTCTAAACTCTGACTGTGGGTGGGGCCGTAGCCGCGCCGTCCGCCCATCGGGGTACGAATGACCAGCGGAACGTGCGCCTGGTCGTTGTACATCCAGCGGAATTTGGCAATGTGGTTGATGAGTTGGTCGGCAATCAGGGTGACGAAATCGCCAAACATAATTTCCACTACCGGACGCAGGCCGCGCAACGCCATTCCGGCGGCCAGGCCGGTAAAGCCCGCTTCGGAGATGGGGGTGGTGAGCACCCGCTGGGGGTAGGCGCTGGACAGGCCACGCGTCACCTTGAACGCCCCACCGTAGGGGTCGAGCAGGTCTTCGCCCAGCAGCAGAACGCGCTCATCGGCCTGTAGGGCGTGCCGTAGGCCGGTGTTGAGCGCCTCCAGTGTGGGAGTATCGGGCGATGGCGGCGCGAAGGGGGCCGTCATTTCTTGGGAGGAAGGCGTTGGCGACAGGGAGACATCCGCGGGGTAGGGTTCGTCTTCCAGGGCTTGTTGGAAGGCGGCCTGTATGCGTTGGTCTACTTGCGCTTCGATGTCCGCCACCTGGGCGGAGGTCAGGCGGGTACGGTGAATCTTCAGGGGGTCGCGGTGCGCCTTCCACTCGGCAACCACCTGCGGGTCCCGCGTGTCATCCCCTTTGGAGTGCGGTCCAAACCGCAGGGTGTGGAGAATCAGGGTGCGCGGTCCACCCTGAAGGCGAATGTCCTCTAGCAACCTGCCGGCCAGGCGGTGCACCTCCAACACATCTGAGGTATCCGCTTCTGCTACCGGAATGCCAAAAGCCCGCAGACGGTCGGCCATTTCTCCCGCCAGAGCCAGATGGGTGGGCGTGGTCTGGGCAATGTGGTTGTCCTCGATAACGTACAGCACCGGCGCTTGCCACAAGGCAGCCAGGTTGAAACTTTCGTAGATGACGCCCTGCCCCAGGGTGCCATCGCCCAAAAAGCAAACCGCTAAGGCGCGGCTGGCTTTGCGTTTTTCGGCCAGCGCCATGCCGGTTGCGAGGGGGACAATACCGCCCTGGATGCCGTTGGAGTAGAAATTGCGCCAGTGTAAATGTTGCGAACCGCCGCGTCCGGCGCATACACCGGTGGGTTTGCCCATCATCTCGGCAAATAAGGCCCGCGGATCACCGCCGTAGGCCAAAAAATGACCATGACAACGGTGGTTGCTAAAAACGATGTCATCCGCTTGCAGGTGACTCAACACACCGGCTGCGTTGGCTTCCTGCCCCAGGTAGGTGTGGGTGGTGCCATAAAACACGCCTTTGGAGAAGTTTTCCAGGACGGTTTCTTCAAAACGACGAATGGTGTACAGGATGCGATACAGGCTTACGTTGTCCATTGCAGGCAAGTATAGCACAGACGCGGTATAATGAAATGCTGTGACCCTGCCTAGTATTGAGCGGGACTGAAGTCCCTGCTCAGTGCGTGGAAGCCACCTGTACCCCGAAGGGACATGCGGGCTGGCAACCCAAGTCGGATTTACACTTGCACCTGGCGCAAGTGCGGTGTCCGACTTCCACGCCCGGAGGCGGCATCCCCCGCCGAATCCGTAAATCGTGAAGGCAGCAATGATTAGATGGTGCGAACTACCGAACTACTGAACTACCGAACCCTACAAAACAAAAACTTATGCTCGATAAACTTAATGCAATTGAAGAAAGATACGAGGAACTAACTCAAGAATTGATGCAAATCGGCGATGACTATCAACGCGCCGCCGAGTTGAACAAAGAACGCAGCGACCTGGAAGAAATGGTCACGGAAATTCGCGCCTACCGCCAGATGCTGGCGCAACTGGAGGAGGCCATTTATATGCGCGACAACGAAAGTGACCCCGAAATGAAAGAACTGGCCACGCAGGAAGCCAGTGAATTAGAAGTCCAAGTGACCGCGCAGGAAGAGAAACTCAAGCGTATGTTGCTGCCAAAAGACCCGCGTGATAACCGCAACGTGATTATGGAAATCCGCGCCGGCGCAGGCGGCGATGAGGCCGGGCTGTTTGCCGCCGACCTGTTCCGCATGTACAGCCGCTACGCCGAGCGCCAGGGCTGGAAGATAGAGGTCTTGTCGGAGAATAGCACCGGCATTGGCGGATACAAAGAAATCACCTTTCTCATCAAAGGAAAAGGCGCTTACTCTCGCCTGAAATATGAATCGGGCGTACATCGGGTACAGCGCATCCCGGTGACCGAATCTTCTGGACGCATCCACACTTCTACCGCGACGGTGGCCGTATTAGCCGAGGTGGACGACGTGGAAATTGAAATTCCTGAGAAAGACATCAAAATTGACGTGTACAAATCGGCCGGCGCCGGTGGGCAAAACGTGCAGAAAAACTCAACCGCCGTGCGCATCACGCATCTGCCAAGCGGTATGGTGGTGGCCTGTCAGGACGAGCGCTCTCAATTGCAAAACCGCCTGCGGGCGATGAGCATCCTCAAGGCGCGCCTGTATGAAATAGAAGAAGAAAAGCGACGCTCCGAACGAGAAGCAGACCGCCGCTCTCAAGTGGGGAGCGGAGAACGCTCTGAGAAAATCCGCACCTACAACTACCCGCAATCACGCGTCACCGACCATCGCATCAATTTGTCTTCTTACAACCTTCCGGTCGTGATGGACGGCGATATTGATTTCTTCATCGACGAACTGGCGACCCGTGATGAGGCCGAACGTCTGGCCGCGGCCGGAATATAACGAGGGACGATTGCTCACGGTACAGGAGGCGCTGCAAACCGCGCAGCAAGCACTACAACCCCATAGTGAAACCGCCACACTAGATGCCCAGGTGCTTTTGGCTCATTTGATGAATATGCCGCGCACCTGGGTTTTGATTCATCCAGAAGCACCGCTCAGCACGGCGCAGCAAGCCGCACTGCAAGCGGCTGTGTCTCGGTTGCGCGCCGGCACACCGCTGCCTTACGTGCTGGGGGTATGGGCTTTCTATGGGCGAGATTTCGAAGTCTCCCCCGCGGTGCTCATTCCCCGTCCAGAGACCGAGTTGCTGGTCGAAACAGCATTGGCCTGGCTAGATGCCCATCCCCGAGCAAAGCGTCTGGCCGAGGCCGGTACCGGCTCCGGCTGTATAGCCGTCAGTCTGGCCGCCGAACGCCCGCATTTGCACATCGTTGCCGGCGACATCTCCGCCGCGGCCCTGGTTATCGCCCGCCGCAACGCCCAACGTCACGCAGCGCGTGTGCAATTTTTACAAGCCGACCTGCTCGCCCCCCTTGCGCCGCGCTCCTGCGACCTGATTTGCGCCAACTTGCCCTATATCCCCACCGCCACCCTGCACCAATTGACGGTGTACAAAAAGGAACCGACTCTGGCGCTGGATGGCGGCCCGGATGGGTTGACGGTTATCCGACGGCTGCTGGCGCAGGCGGAAACACGCCTGACCCGCGAGGGGTGCCTGCTCCTGGAGATTGAGGCCACCCAAGGGGAATCCGCACCCCGCGCGGCCCGCAAGGTTTTCCCTGATGCCCATATCGACGTGCTCCCCGATTTGGCAGGACACCCTCGCGTGCTGCGTGTGCTGGTATAATTCGGACACATTTTACCCAATTACCCCCCGCAAAAAGGACACACGATGAAAATGAAAACTTTATTCCCACTCGTCTTACTGATGGCCGTACTCACCCTATCGGCCTGTTCCCCGGCCTCAACACCAATCAGCGCACCGGCGGAAACGCAAACCTACCCGTCCCCAGCACAAACAGAAGCGCCTTCGATGCCAGAAGCCTACCCCGCACCCACCCAAGCGGTGGGAATGTCCACTTCGGCCACGGTGTATCACATCGTGCCGGGGGAATCGACCGTCACCTATGAGGTTGGGGAAACCTTTATCAATCGCAACAATCAATTCAATCTGGCCGTTGGCACCACCGGACAAATCAACGGCGATATCACCGTTGTGGTGGACAATCCTGCGCAGAGCACGGTAGGGACCATCACCGTAGACATCAGCCAGTTCAAATCCGATAGCAGCAAGCGCGACAGCGTGATTCAAGACCGTTTTCTAGAGTCAAGCAAATATCCGTTGGCAACCTTCACCCCCACCGAAATTCGCGGTCTACCCGAGACTTACACGCCCGGAGAAACCCTGACCTTTGAAATGCTCGGCGACCTGACGGTGCACCAGACCACACAACCTGTCACTTTCCAGGTGGAAGCCACCTTGCAAGACGATGCGCTCAGCGGCACAGCCGAAACCACGATTTTGATGAGCGATTTCGGCATAGGGCCAATCTCGATTGCCGGCATCCTCAACACCGAGGACGAAGTCAAACTGACGTTCCATTTCGTAGGGCGCCCATAGGAGGCGAAGGCAGTGCCTTCGCCCATCATGCCACCATTTCGCCAACAAACGGTATTTTCGCAAAAGGAGGGGGAATAAGCACATTGCAAAGACGCGAAGTTGGGGATGGTTCATTTGGCGCTCCAAATATGTGGGATATGTCCCCATTGGACGTAGGACGCTTGCAACGTACCGCCCTCCATCCATGCGCAGATTCCAGCCACAACCAAATGTCACAGCACGGAACGTAGCGACGAAGCAGTCTCCTTGCTTACCAGGGGAGACTGCTTCCCCTACGCTTTGCTCGGGACAGGCGCTTCGCTCGCTCCGCTCGCTTTGCTCGCAGCAACAGCAGAGACGGGCGGATTGTACCGTTTTCCGCACTCATCTACCTCCTAACGAGCAACCAAAAGTACCCACAAGTTTCTGAACCATACCGCGCTCTGCCGACCTGGAGGTCGGCGCTCCCAGGCATCCCGCGCTCTGCCGACCTGGGGGGTGGCGCTCCCAGCGCTCTGCCGACCTGGAGGTCGGCGCTCCCAAGCATCCCGCGCTCTGCCGACCTGGAGGTCGGCACTCCCAGCACTTTGCCGACCTGGAGGTCGGCGCTCCCAGGCATACCGCACTCTGCCGACCTGGAGGTCGGCGCTCCCAGCGCTTTGCCGACCTGGAGGTCGGCACTCCCAGCGCTCTGCCGACCTGGGGGGTGGCGCTCCCAGGCGCTCCCAGGCACCTCTAAGTGGGTGTCCCCATCAGAGATTGCGAATCAATAACCTACCTGGCTGTCATTAGCCGAGGGCAATGCCCTCGGCTTCCCTGGGCTGGAAAATGCTCGTTCAAGCAGTTTTCTGCCGTGCCTTTGTGCCTTGGTGGTGACATTTTGATTGCACCCTATGGTCGGTCTCCCCCTATTTTTTGAGAAAACACACTGCCGGGCAAGCGAGAGATGATTCTTTTACGGGGCCTTAGCGCATTGGGGAAACATGATACAATCTGCGCGTTACACGAGGAGAAAGACACATGCTACACGAAAAACGCATTGTCCTGGGCGTAAGCGGTTCGATTGCCGCTTACAAGGCGGTCGATCTCGCCTCCAAATTGCGACAGGCTGGTGCGCAGGTAGATGTCATCTTGACGGAGGCCGCGCAACACTTTGTCACGCCGCTTACTTTCCAATCCGTCACCGGGCGCAAGGCCTACACCGATGCCGATTTGTGGGGCAATGAAGGACACGTCATCCACGTGGGGTTGGCAGAGGCCGCACATGTGTTGTTGATTGCCCCTTGTACGGCCAATACGCTGGCGGAACTGGCACACGGCCAGGCCGATAGCCTGTTAACGCTGACCGCGCTGGCGGCGCGCTGTCCTGTAGCGGTGGCTCCTGCTATGGATGGCGGCATGTTCGCCCACCCCGCCACACAGACAAATATCCAAACGCTGACAACGCGCGGCGTGGAAATCCTTGGCCCCGCCAGCGGACATCTGGCTTCCGGGCTGCGGGGCGTAGGCCGTATGTTGGAGCCTTCCGAACTCCTTGCGCACTTGCGGCTAATCCTGGGGCGAGAGGGGGTGCTGCGTGGACGGCGCGTGGTGGTCACCGCCGGGCCAACGCAAGAAGCACTTGATCCGGTGCGCTTTTTGAGCAACCGTTCTTCAGGGCGTCAAGGCTTTGCACTGGCACAAGCAGCAGCCGAAGCCGGAGCGCAAGTCACGCTCATTGCCGGGCCGGTAGCACTGTCCACACCGGTTGGTGTACGCCGAGTGGAGGTGCGCAGCGCGCTGGAGATGCACTCGGCAGTGTTAGCCGAAATAGAAAGCGCCGATTTGCTGCTCATGGCAGCCGCGGTAGCAGATTTCCGCCCGGAAAACCCTGAAAGGGAGAAAATCAAAAAGGGTACGGGCTCCCTGCAAATCCCGTTGGTGCCCAATCCGGATATTCTGAAAGAGGTGGCCGATTTTCGGGAGCGGCGCGGCTACCCTAAAGTCGTGGTCGGCTTTGCAGCGGAAAGTCAAGATTTGCTGAAAAATGCACGCGCTAAACTGGCGCGCAAACGGCTGGATTTTATCGTCGCCAACGATATCTCACAAAGTGATGCCGGTTTCGGCGTACCTACCAATCGCGTCACCATGCTTTTTCCCGACGGACGGCAAGAGCGCCTGCCGTTGATGTCAAAGGAAGCCGTGGCGCAACAAGTAGTGGCGCAAGCCGCGACCTTACTGGAGGCTCAATGATGGTGGTACATATTTGCACACAAGAAGCCTGGAAACAGGCTCAACGCAAAGGCGTTTATCATCCCGAATCGCTGGACAAAGAGGGATTCATCCACCTTTCACGCCCTGAGCAAGCGCTGGCAACAGGAAACCGGTTCTTTGCCGGACAGCGGGACCTGGTTTTGTTGTGGATTAACCCCGCAAAGTTAACCGCCCCCCTGAAGTGGGAGGCGGTAGATGGTAATATGTTTCCGCACCTGTACGGAGAGTTATCGCTGGCGGCGGTCACCGCAGTAACCGATTTTTCGCCCAGTGAAACGGGAAAATTTGAGGAACTCACACGCCCAGAGATTTAAGCGGAATCTTTGTGAGCAGCGCCTCAGTCAGGCGAGGATAGGCATCTGGCAGCCAAGATGGTTGCCAGGAAACAGGCGCTTTTATTTGCTCCAATACCCATTGAGCGTTCTTGATAGTGTCTTCGGGGGTTGTGGTGTGACTCAACAAGGGATGGTTTAGGATAAAGTTTGCCAGGCCACGTGCTTCGTTCCATAAACCCTGTTTGGCAAACAGAAGAGCAAAACCAGAGAAGACATACAATCCCAAGGGAACAGAAGCAAGTTGTAACGCCTGTCGCAAGGCATCTTGTAGATGACTGCGCGCAATTTCAAAGTGTCCCCAAATGATGTGTAAATTTCCAAGGTTGTAGGTAGTAAAAAACTTACCGCGCTGGTCTTCACATTCCTGAAAAATATGTAGTGCCAGGTAGTAATTATCTTCGGCCTGCGGGTAATTTTGCATTTTGATAAAGGCATCGGCTAGGTTGTTATAAGTGATTCCCGCGTGTACTCGATCACCTAGTGATTCAAAAACTAACACCATTTGGTGATAAGTTTTAACGGCCTCACCAGGGGGTTGCAATTCGGCAACTTGTCCCAAGATAAAGGCACGCAAGTGCTGATTTTCCATGCTGGTAGCCATATCAAGCGCTTGTTGAAGCATCAAACGTGCTTTGGCTTCATCTCCATCCAAGGCGATGTAAGGGCTAAGGTTTGCATAGGTCTGGGCGATGTTATATGTATCGCTCAGTTGTTCAAAACCATGCAGTGCATTTCTGAAATGTTCTTCGGCTTTTGCGCCATCATCCAAATTCCGGTACACATATCCTAATTGCTTTTGAGCGTTCGCAATACCGTGTGCATCTTTCAACTCGCGATACAAGGCCAAACCACGAGACAAGTGGGCAACAGCCTGATGTAAATCGCCTCTGATACGCAATAACATGCCCAAGTTATACTCACAAAAGGCGATTTCATTTTTATCGTCCCATGCCTCGGCCGTGCGCACCCCTTTTAACCAGGTATCTGCCGGTACAATGTGATCTCCCAGAATATACTCAAACCAGGCAAAGCGATTTCGCAAGCGATTGTAACATGCTACCCGACTGGGAAGCCCAGAGAGTTCAATTTGCAGCATGACGTATTCGAAATGTTGGCGACCGGTGCGGAAAAGATTATTCATTTTATAGTACATGAATAATGGATTGCACAACATATCCAGGAGTTCAAAGTTCTCATTTTGGGCTGCCCAGAACCAGGCTGCTTGAACGTTCTCGATCGCTCTTTTGGCCTCCTTCAGAGCAACGTTTTGCTCTTGGCCGATAAAACGTGAAGCAATGCGGGACATCATATCGGCATAGTAGTATGCGTGGCGTGCTTCGAGTGCGTGCCGTTGCGGATTCTCTTTCAGTTTTACCAGTAGGTATTGCCGAGTTAATGGATGCAGGCGATAGCGTCCATCGGGGGCAGTGAATAGCCAGGAACGATTGACCAGCGCATTCAAGGTGGCTAAATTTACACTGGAGATAGCCTCGGCAGCCCGATAATCGAAGTCATTCTTGAAAATAGCCAGCGCGCACAAAACATTACGCATCTCATCAGAGAGTAACGACCACGAATAGTCACAGGAAATCCGCCAGGAGCGATGACGCTCAGGAATATTTCGTGCCTCTATTTGCAAGATATCCAGGCGCTGTTCTAACTCATTTGCAATAATCTGACAGGGGAATTGTTGCACCCAAGTCGCGGCCATTTCCAAAGCCAGCGGCATACCTTCGGTATACTGACAAATGCGTAACACATGGGGCCAATTGTGCTCATCCAGGGAAAAATTGGGAGCATTTTGACGCGCCCGCTGAACAAATAGTTGCACAGCAGGAAAATCGCCAGCCTTGGTTAGCGAGACACTATCTTCTGGGTAAGGTAGTCCCTGTAAAGGATAAATCCATTCTTCAATGAGATTCAAGCGATGCCGCGAAGTCACCAATAATCGCAAATCAGGGAACCAATGCAACAAATAGGAAAGTTTCTCGGCTTGAGTAGTCAAATGCTCAAAGTTATCTAAAATGACCAAGGTAGGACGCGTACTAATCACACGCCTAAAAGCCTGTTCGATATTCGCGTCCTCGAGAACTGAGCCAGTAATATTGCGTTGGGAAGCAATGGCTTCATAAATTGCCTCAAGAATATCTGCTTGGGGTGTAATCTTGCTCAAATCGACAAAAAAAGTTCCCCCTGGAAATATCTTGAGGTTCTGCCTGGCTAAATGAACGGCCAGGCGTGTCTTCCCACTGCCTCCTACGCCTAAAATAGTCAACAAACGACAATGGGGGGTCTGCAAGTACTGTAAAATGTTTATACTATCATCTTGCCGTCCCAAGAAAGTGTTCACATAAGAAGGCCATGTGAGGGCATGAGCCTTCCCCGATGTTAAAGAGGGCAAACCTACCTGCCTGGTTGCCTCATCCACAATTGCGCCTTCGTGGCGCAATTGCTCGTAATAAGCGGTCAAGGTTGGACTGGGGGGCAACCCATAATTGCGCATCACTTTTTGATACGCATCATACTGCTTCAGTGCCTGTATGCGTTGGTCGGTGTGCCAATAAACGCTCATCAAAGCACGGTGAGCACTTTCGTCTGTAGGATCTAGTTCTACCCAGCGAAGAGCATAAGGCATGGCCTGGGCGTAATCCTGGGTTAAAAGCAGCGCCTGTGTCAGGTTATGTAACACCACCACCAAACGTTGTTCCCATTGACGTTGTTGGCTCATTTGCCATTCTTCAAAATCACTTGCCCGAATATAGAACCCCTCCATAAACTGACCACGATAAAGTTCCACCGCTTGCTTCCATTGAGCAATTGGTAATGCTTCGTTCCGCAATTGCGTCGGCAGCAGGCGCGAGGCAGGATGGGCGAGCATATCAAAGGTAATGATGTCCGCCCACCGAGATTCTGTTGTTAATCGCAAAAACTGTCCTTCAGCCTCTATCCATTTTTCCCCCAAATATTTGCGCAGCGTAAATAGCGTACGTCGTAAATTATTGCGCGGCGTAGTCGCATGTTCATTCCATAATAAAGTCGCGAGTCTTTCTCTCGACACCGGTTCGGGTGCCAGGGTCAAGTAGATAAGAAGCGCCAAGGCTTTTTTGCGCGGCAATGTAATCGTCTGTTCATCCAATTCCAGACGCGGCGGCCCGAGTGAAAAGATTTTCAAAAATGGCATAGTGTTCTGGCGTTGCAAAAATAACAGGATTGTCAGGTGCATTTAACATTTTAGTCCCGGTTGACCTAAAATGCAACTCTCAAGGCAACGTTTTTGCAACACCAAAGATGTATAGTAAACGTGTCACTTGGGTTGCACATACCAGATTGCGGGCTTTGACCAAGAGGGAAAAGGTAGCCTGCACCGAGATGCCTGGAGAATGCACACGGGGAGAAACGCATGTCGCCAGTACATCTACGAAAGGGGGGCAGCGCGTAAAAGGTGGACTATTAGTCGGGGGGAAATTCTCCACCTTTGGCATTATAAAAATGCCCGACTTTGGTCGGGTATTTTTTATCCCTAAGCACATACCTTTTCACAGAAGCAGATGACGATTGCCTTTGAATATTCTCTCCACCAAACAAAGAATTTACACCATTGGAACGGGTTTCATTTTCTAAATCGGTCTTGCAAAGCCCCGCTACGTGGTAAGATTATTCCTATCAACGCTCAGAACTTTCAATGCTATGCGCAAGTGATTAAAAAATTCACCCATTTGAAACCAGAGGTTATCTATTATGGATTTCTCCATTCCTGAAAAATCGCTATATATTGACACCCCCGTACATTTCGATCTACCTCGACGTATCGAGCGATTAGGGGAGTTGGCCTACAATATGTGGTGGACCTGGCAGCCCGATGCATTGCGGCTTTTTCTACAAATCGATAGAGATTTGTGGGAAAAGACATATCACAATCCAATTACTTTTCTCAAGCAAATCAGCCGGGTGCAATTAAACGCCGTCACCCAAAGTCGCTATTACCTGGAAAATTACGATCGTGTTTTTTCCCGCTTTGATCAGTACTGCCAAGCGGAAAAAAGTTGGTTCAAAGAAACCTATCCATCACTCACAAATAAAACTATTGCCTATTTCTCCATGGAGTTTGGCCTGCACGAAATTCTCTCTTTGTATGCAGGAGGGTTGGGCGTTCTCTCCGGAGATCACCTGAAAGAAGCCAGCGACTTGGGGCTGCCACTGGTGGGCGTGGGCTTTCTCTACACGGAAGGCTATTTTTCCCAGCGTATTACAGAGGACGGCTGGCAAGAGGCGTCCCCCACGCATCTCAACGTTGAGGAATCTCCCATCCGGCCGGTAATGAAAGAAGATGGCACACCGCTCACCATCTCGGTTGAACTGCCACAACGCCAGGTCAAACTGCGAGTATGGGTGGTGCAGGTTGGACGGGTGCCCCTGTACCTGTTAGATAGCCGTTGCCCAGAGAACTCTCCCACCGACCAAAATTTAACTTCCCGTCTGTACAGCGGCAACCCTGAGATTCGCATATCCCAAGAAATGTTACTTGGCATTGGCGGCGTACGCGCTTTACGGGCATTGGGATATTCCCCCTCGGTTTGGCACATGAATGAGGGTCACTCCGCCTTCCTGGCACTGGAGCGCGTCCGAGAATTCGTTGCGCAGGGCATAGAACCTAAAAAAGCACTCGAACTCGTCAAAACCAACAACGTATTCACTACCCACACCCCCGTACCGGCCGGCAATGACGAATTCCCCACCTGGTTAGTGGATAAATACTTCGCATCCTGGTGGCAACCACTAGGGCTGACGCGTGATGAATTTGTTGAATTAGCGTATTGTCAGCGCCACTGGGGGGATGCCTTCAGCATGCCGGTACTTGCAATCCGATTATCAGAACACTGTAACGCGGTCTCTGAATTGCATGGGCACGTCACTCGTAAGATGTGGCACTTCCTGTGGCCTGGCCGTCGGGTAGACGATGTACCCATTACCCACATCACTAACGGCATCCATACCAGCACCTGGCTGGCACGTCGTCTTCGTTTGCTCTTCGACCGCTACCTAGGCGAAGACTGGATAACACGTCTCGATGAACCAGGTGTGATGGATCATATCAACGATATTCCAGACGCCGAATTGTGGGCTGTACGGCTGCATCTCAAACGCAAACTGGTACTATACGCGCTGGAAAAAGCCCGCCAACAATGGATACATGAGGGCATTCACCCAGTCCAGGTCATTGCCAGTGGCGTTTTGCTTGACCCTTACGCCCTAACCATTGGCTTTGCCCGCCGTTTTGCTCCCTACAAGCGTGCTAATCTCATTTTGCGCGATTTTGATCGCCTGCTGAGCATTCTCAACAAACCGAATATGCCGGTACAGATTATCTTTGCCGGAAAATCCCACCCCGATAACGAACCAGGCAAGTTGCTCATTCAAGAAGTTTATCGCGCGGTCAAGAAAGCCGAAAACGGCGGACGACTGGTTTTCCTGGAAGATTACGACATGAATCTGGCTCGCTACCTGGTACAGGGTGTGGACGTATGGCTGAATACCCCACGCCGCCCCAACGAAGCCTCCGGCACATCGGGGCAGAAAGCCGCGCTAAATGGCGTGCTCAACTTCTCCGTTCTGGATGGTTGGTGGCGTGAAGGCTACAATGGACTCAATGGCTGGGCGATCGGTGAGGATACCGATCCGGTGGACCCGGTGATTCAAGACGAAGCCGATGCCAACGATTTGTACAATACCCTGGAGAATGAAATTGTTCCTCTGTACTACAAGGAGCGCACGAGCAATGGTCTGCCTACCGAGTGGATTGCCCGCATGAAAGAATCTATTCGCACCCTGGCACCGCAATTCAGCACTCGCCGCATGATTAAAGAATACACGCAAAACTTGTACATTACCGGCTTGAAAGCCTCAGAATAACAGAAAAACCTAACACTAAAAAGGGATAGTTCAGGAAAATCTTGAACTATCCCTTTCTTTATTAAGCGCTTTCCTTACTTTATAACTTTCGGGGCACTGGATTTCTAGCAGGAGAAGAGTTATATGCCTTTTCTCTACCGCATCACCTCAAGAACCTGGCGTGTCGTAGTACCGTGAGACAGAGACCAACGGAGGCGGCTCTCCTCCTCGCCGGATAGCCGCGCGTAGGAGCCCAGCCTGCTATTCAAAATCCCCGTAAATCTGTGGTCAAATAAAAAAACACCTTAAATATCGTGCACGGAGGGAATGCCAGCCAGGCTTCGGGCTGCATAAATCGCATTCCAAATGGCATGTGCGGTGACTTCGGCTGCACACGCCCCTATCGTGCTGACATCAGCAGACAAACTGCCGGTACTCAACGTGAATAAAGTATCACCATCGAACATAGTATGCGCCGGGCGGATTGTCCGCGCCAGCCCATTATGTGCCATTTGGGCAACCTTGGCTGCCTGCTCACGGTTTAAACCGGCATTTGTGGCGATGACACCAATTACTGTGTTCGGGGCATCTCCCAAAGGTGCCGTCGATGTATCCAAATGGCCGGATTTCATCATGGATAACGTATCCACAAAGGGGGATTTTTCCATCTTCAGGGTAGTCGTCGTTCCCGACAAAGGTACACGCGCACCCGCCAGGATGCCCCCATTATCAGGGGACAGCACATCCCCAAAGGCATTCACAGCAACCAGTGCTGCGACGGAAATGTCTCCTAAGCGCAAGGCAGCGCTGCCAACCCCGGCTTTTACTGCCTGAGACATTCCCAGGATTTTTCCAACGGTTGCGCCCATGCCGACCCCAATATTTCCTTGAACCACAGGTACATTGCTGGCATTCAGACAGGCCTGATAAGCCATTTCAGCCGTTGGACGCGCCCGTGAATCACCTATGCCCAGGTCAAAGATGACGGCCGAGGGCACAATAGGCACGTTCCCGTACGGCGTAGTAAAACCTATCCCCCGCTCCTCCAGGTAACGCATTACCCCACCTGCCGCATCCAATCCAAAGGCTGAGCCTCCGCTCAGCAGGATGGCATGCACCCGTTCAACCAGGTGCATAGGGCGCAGGAGATCCGTCTCCCGGCTGCCAGGCGCACCACCGCGCTGATCTACGGCCGCCACTGCCCCTTGTGGACAGAGTACAACCGTGCAACCGGTCACACCAACCTCATCGGTTGCGTGTCCCACCATAATGCCAGGAACATCTGTCAAACTACCTTGCAATAGACTACGTGACCTCCTACCTGGAGTCAATTTGAAACAGGTATGCAGCCTTCTGGTTGGTAAAGGGCGTGGTACCGCTGACCACTAATACGGCTTGTTCGCTGCCCTGCAAGTCAATTGGCACTTCTACACGGTTATCTGCGGACAAAACCAAAGGGGTGATGGTCACGTCGTTTCCACCGCGTTGCGTAATCAGGGTCACCTGGAAGGTTTGGGGCAAGGTATTATCAACACGTACAAAACCTTCGGCCTGCCACCCGCCGTCGTCTTGCTCAAAATCGGTCTGGTAGCCAATGGCAGGAATGCTGACATCATCCAACAACAGCCCCTCTCCATTGACGGCTGCGTCGGTAACATATTCAAAACGCAAATACACCTGCTGTCCGGCAAATTGTGAGAGATCCACCTGCTCACGAATCCACACTTTGCCACCGCCTGATTGACCATTGTAAGCCCAACCATAACTGTTACCCGACCGGTCTTCGTCTGTTCCCGAAGGGGTTTTCAAAATCTGCCAGTTCTCACCATCCGTCGAGGCCACTAAGTACAGGTAATCGTAATCTTTTTCGAGGTCGTACCACGTCCAATATTCCATCGTAATCGGTGCCTGCACAGTGCGAAAATCAAATTGCTGCGTCAGGCGCATATCAGATTCGTCCCCATGGTTTGACCAAAAAGCATATTTGCCAGAATGCGCCTCCGCCGGCAACAGCCCTACTTGCATACTTCCCTCAAAATGCAGGGTGTAAGAACCATCGCAGGTGATACGAATGTAATCTGTGCCGTATTGAGAGACATCGCGCCTCAGTAGATCGGTGGGGCACTTGCGCACGCGTTCAGTAGCATCAACTTGCGGCGCATCGGGATAGTTCGAGTATGAAAATGCACCGCCATAAATATCATCATTCATCAAATAGTTCGTCAATGTCCAATCGCGGAAGAAAGTATTCGCCGTCATCGGTTCACCAGATAAAACATCTTGAGCGCCAATTTCTTGCAAAACACTATTGATGCTCACCATGCCGTTTTCTGGGTCGGCAACCACCTTCTGGGTAGACTGTTCCCCAAAACGGCTGAGGAAGTAATCCAAAAACAGGAACGACGCGCCGTAATGGGGCGTGGTGTTGTCTTCCGGCCAATAGGTCAACTGCATATCAGGGTTTTGTGCAAAGGCATAGTCAAAACCACCGACATCATAACCATTCAAGAAAGCAGCAAGTTCTGAAAACCCTTCATTCATCCAGGAGGTCTCATTACGGTCTTGATACCAATGGATCATGTGCTGAAATTCATGTGCCAGAACGCCATAGGTAAATTCATCCCCCAGGTCTACGTTGTCTGCGTTGAAGAGAAACATTTCGTGCGCATTGGAATACTCGTGCGCCAGTGGATGTAACTCGTCGGCCGAGGAAAAATAACCTGCCAGGTTTGCGCCTAACCCGCCAGCATAAACGATGTATACGTGCGGGTCACCATCCACACCAGGGAACCATTCGGAGCCAAAGAACGCCCGATCGGTGGGATAGATCTTATTTTCAAAGGCATTCGCCAGGTTGCGCAAATCTTTTTCATCATAAGAGACACCATCTTCAATCCAAAAGTAGGCATGGTCGGTGGCGTACCGCAACGTGGCCTGAATCTGAAAATTTTCGTTGGTATCTACGTTCGAGACCCAAAAGGTTTGTTGTGCGCCAACGGGGTATGGCGTGACCGGAGGCGTGACCGTCAAAGGCACATCGGGGATGCCACCCAAACGGCGGGCCAGGTCAACCGGATCGTTGGTCGGAACAATGGCCTGTTGGAGGGTATGTAACGTCTCGGTAGAAACGGGTGTGGGCGTTTCCCCAGGTTGCAGCGTGGGGCGTGCGACCATAGGTGTTGGCGTCTGTTCGTAGCCCTGTCCATTAGAAGAGTCCACCGTAGGGATGGAATTGTCGCCACTACTTTGTACGGCCATCAGTCCAATGCCCCCAATGACCAATGCAGCGATTAAGCACAAACAACAAATCATCACCGCAATAGAACAACCAATAACCCACGGCAACCAGTTTCGTCCTTCCATCGTTTTTCTCCTACTATCTACACGAATAGTTTGTACAATTGCGTGTTAGTGTACCACAAGGCGTTGGGGGAATCTGCGGTCAGACGTCAGATACCGCCCTTGTGCCGCACGTTCACACGCACGTCGCATGTCATGCGCTTTGCCCTTCGATTTTTATCTGTTTCTCATCTACATTTCAGGTTAGATTCATCTTTCCACTTATAATAGAAATTGCATTCTCCTCAAACCGAAACGCCCCATAGAGTTTGGCCGAACTCTACGGGGCGTTTTGGTTTTTCAGGGAGCAACAGCGAGGCAATTTTTCCAAAAATCTTTCACGGTACGACCTTCCCAATGATTTTTTCATCTTGAGAGACGCTTTCCTCTTGTTGAAGAGGTAATGCTACGATAAACGCGCTGCCTGGACAGGCGGCTTCATCGTAGCCAGGGCTTTCGCACCAAATCTTACCGCCATGCGCCTCGACCAATCCGCGCACAATGGCCAATCCCAAACCAGGGCCACCGCCCTTGAATTTGGTCTTACCACTAGAGTGCAAAATCACGTTACCGGTTTGTACGAATTTAGTGAAAATGCGTTCTTGATCTTCGGGGGCGATACCAACACCTGTATCCTGGACTGTAATTTCTACCCCATCTCGCCCCAAACGCCCTTCGTCAGCAGGCGCATAGCGACCAGAAATGGTAATCGTACCGCCATCCGGCGTGTATTTAATTGCATTTTCCAATAGGTGTGAAAAAACTTTACGCAAGGCATCTGGGTCCCCTTCCAAGGGGGGGAGCGTTTTGAGATCACGCAAAAAGAGCGTTTGACTACGTTCTTTGAGGACAGATTCAACCTTCTGAGCCACCATTTCAATCAACAATCGTATTGAAATCGGCTCGGGGTACAGTTGCAAGGAGCGACTATCTAATTTGGCAATATCTAACATGCTGTTGACAATTTCATGTAACCGGCGCGTCCCAGAGTAAATGCCCTCAATCAACTCTAAAAAGTGCTCATCCTGACGCACTGCATCTTCTTTTAGCAACATCTGAGCATAGCCGCTCATCACCGTTAACGGCGTCCGCAGTTCATGCGCTGAGACCTGAATGAATTCCGACTTTGTGCGGTCTATACGCTCCAGTTGGTCATAAGCATCCTGCAATTTTGCCGTGCGCTCTTTCACCTTCTCTTCGAGTTGGCCGGTAACACGTTTGATTTCATCATACAGGCGGGCATTCTGGATGGCAATAGCCGCCTGTCCTGCGAACATCGTCGCTAAAATAATGTCATCCGTCGTATAGGGCTGAGGGTGAATACGCGTCAAGGAAACCATACCCACCACTTTGCTCTGGTAAATCAGAGGCAACCCCAGCCAGGCACGCGCCTTGGGAATACCGGGAACATACTGCCAATCAGCACGCTTGAGGGTATCGGGAATGGACAGCGGCTGCATGGTACGGTAAATTTCATCGAAGACGTCATTTTCCTTCAACTGGATACGATTCTGAAGGGCATCATGATTAGCAGGGAAACCACGTCTGGCCACAAATTCCAGTTCGCTACCATCATCCACTACCAGCAGTACAGCCGCCCGATCGTATCGCACAAGTTTACCCAAGCGGTTAAGAATTAAATCCAGTACTTTGGAGAGATCTAAAGTACTGGAAAGCGCCTGCCCCAGGTAGTACATCGTTTCAGACAACTGCCGTTGCGAGCGCTCAGACTTGTAGGCTTCAGCATTGCGGATGGCAATAGACAATTGGTCGGCTAACAATTGCAGCAATTGCCGGTCTTCGTCACCAAAAGCACCTGGCTCATCGCTTTGCACATCCAGCACGCCCTTCAATTCCTGGCTACCCTGGAGTGGTACAACTAGTTCTGAACGAGTAAAAGGGAATACATCTAAGTGCATGTAATCGCTGGCTTGTTGTGTATCATTGACGATGCGTGATTTGCCGCCTTGAATGGCATCAACCACAATGCTGGATTGATCCAAATCCAAGGTGATTTTTTGATCCAAAATCGCAGCCACATCCAGATCACGGCCAGCAACAGCCCGCAACCTAACCTTACGGCGTTCTCCGTCAACTAACCACACATTGACGCTGTAGTATCCAAAAGTTTTCTGTAGTACCTGCACCAACAAAGGGAAGAGTTTATCTAACTCCAAAACAGATGAAACCGCTCGACCGACCTCAGCAGCCGCTGCCAGACGCTGCGCACGCTGCTGGGCTGCTTCTTGGGCGACCTTAATTTCGGTAATATCCTGTGCGGTGCCAATAGAACCGATAATCTCCCCTTCTTCATCACGCAAGGGAAGACGGCTGGTGATGATCCAGCGCTCGGAGCCATCTCGCGCAACTTCGCGCATCACCTGGTCAAGTACCGGCGTGCCGCTCTCCAACACACGGCGTTCAAGCGTTTGGACTTGAGCCGCATATTCGGCAGAGAAGAAGTCAAAATCGGTCTTTCCCAACATGGCCTGTGGGGAAACGCCGGTGCGCTCGGCTAGTGCATTGCTAATGCGCAAATATCGCCCGTTGCGGTCTTTGAAGAAAATGCGATCGGAGACAGTGTCCAACAAGGTGTGCAACAGATAACGCTCGTAATCCAACTGGCGGGTACGTTGGGTCAATTCGGCACGCGTTTCCTGCAATTCACGCTTCTGTTTAGAAACGGTGATGACATACTCTTGCGCTTCGATTAATTGTTTCTGCGATTGCACCAATATCACCAACGCCAGGATAAAATTCACCCCCGCAAGTAACCATTCTTGAAAACCCGATGGAACACTCAGCAATGTACCCCGAGATGCCAGGGCAGCCCCGACCACTAACGTGAAAATAGAGAGACCTCCGGCGATATACCCGGCAAGTTCTCCTAGCAGAAGCATTGCGAAAACAGGCAACGTCAGGAGATAGAAACCGCCAACGCTCAGCAACCCAAACAATACCAGTAAGCCGGCGCCGATAAAATACAGGCTCCCTAATAGACCGGCAACCCGTACTCTGTACGCCAGGTTTTCATCTCGCAACTTGTAAAACAAAAATGCTATCAGAGCGTAGGTCACACCAATCCCCCAACTGGTTTGTTGAAAGCCAAAAATCACAGCCAACACGCCAAATAGAAGCATCCCTGCGTCTAAAATACGTTGCAGGATGTCTTCACGTGCCGTATGAACAGCACCTTCGAAATCGGTATCCGATGTGTTGGTAGGTTTAGCGTCCGTGGTGTTCATCTAAAGTAGGTTAGGGGATGATAGAATGTCAAAATTTCACACAATTCTACCAGAAACTACTCGCCCCACCGTCATCCGGTGGGGCTTGGGCGCAATGACAAAAATCACAAAAGCCTTGCGAAAGTATTACAAACTTACGAAAGCATCGTCAACGGCCAGGTAGGCAGGGCATCCATCGCCAAGGTGTCTATGTGACCGGCTGAAAATCGGCGGCTACCCGCCGCGGCAATCATGGCCGCGTTGTCGGTGCAAAATTCCAACGGCGGGATAAAGACCGGCAGGGATGAGCGCAAGGTAATCTGCTCTCGCAGGCGGCGATTGGCCGATACCCCGCCAGCAACCAAAACACTACGCGCCTTAAAGTGCGCGGCTGCCTTTAGCGCTTTCACCACCAGGACTTCCACCACTGCGGCCTCAAAACTGGCGGCCAGGTCTGCCACAGGCAGGTCGAGACGAGCCTTTTTCAAGACGTTGACCTGCCGCAAAACGGCGGTCTTCAGCCCGCTAAACGAAAAGTCCCACGAATCCCCCAACCAGGCCCGCGGAAAGTCAAACGCCTGAGGATTGCCGTGTTCTCCAACTTTCTGGATGGCCGGCCCACCGGGATAGGGCAAACCCATCATGCGAGCGGCTTTATCAAAGGCCTCCCCAGCGGCATCATCCAATGTGCCCCCTAAACGTTCGTATTGCAGGTGGCCACGCATCAAAATCAACTCCGTATGCCCACCGGAGACAATCAAGGCCAGAATAGGAAAGCGCGGCTCATCAGGTATCGGCGCATCACGATACAACCAGGCGGCGTAAATATGCCCCTCCAGGTGGTTGACGCCCACCAGTGGCACACCACTCCCCAGAGCCAGCCCTTTGGCCGCGTTGAGCCCCACCACCAGCGAACCGGGCAGGCCGGGGCCGCGCGTCACCGCCAGGGCATCTAATTCTTCCAAATTGAGATGTGCTTTCTGCAAAACTTCCTGTACGATGGGGTAAACCGCCAGAACGTGCTGGCGCGAGGCCATCTCTGGGAAGACCCCGCCGTACTGGGCGTGCAAATCTACCTGCGAGGCGACCGCATCGGCCAGCACTTTGCGGCCATCTTCCACAATCGCCGCGGCTGTTTCGTCACAAGAACTTTCAATCGCTAAAATACGCACGGTCATTATTCTCTCTTGAGCGCGCACAACAATGCTGCGCGCTTAAACAATAACGGCAAGTTTCTCAAGCCGCCTTCACCGGAATCACCAAATCGAGCGGGTACTCCGCCAAAACCTCAAAGCCGCCATCCGGGCGTACCCAGACCGTATCTTCCAACCGACAACCCATGCCACGCTCTGGGTAATACAATCCCGGCTCAATGGTGACCACCGCCCCCGGTTCCAGACGCCCTTCATTTTGCGGCGCGTTGCCAAACCAAGGGACTTCGTGAACATCTAACCCCAGGCCATGGCCCAGGCTATGGACATAGCCTTCCTGAGTGCGCGGTTTGCTGTGTACGGTGGGATGTCCCTGGGCTTCGAACAACTCACAGGTACGCGCCTGATAGTGCTTGCAGTATTCCCTCATCCGCAATTCGGACATGACCTGCTCGTATACCCGGCGTACATCTTCGTATAGCGCCAGCGCTTCATCCGGCGCATATCCCAGGCACCAGGTACGCGTGAAATCATAAAAATACCCGCCGCCTGCCTCGCAAGGGAAAATATCGAACACAATCGTCTGCCCGGCCCGCAAAATATCTTCCGGGTTACCGGTGCTGTGGGGAATGCCGGCATCGCGCCCCTGGGCAAAGATTGTGCCTTCCGGATTTTCGGCACCCAACTCGGCCAACCACAGGTTGATGAGATTTTTCACCCGCCCAATTGTGACCGCTTCTCCGGCGGCATCCACCAGCAGGCCATCCCGCAAGTGCTGTCCACTCAAGAAATCGGCCACCCGTCCGACCACGCTGGTCGTAATCTGCCCCATGCGACGGATGCGGGCAATCTCAGATTCATCTTTGGTGGCGCGCGCCTGCAAGAGCACGGTATCGCCTGCTTCTCCTACCAGTTCCAGTGTTGGCATACGGCGTTGCAAGGCGCTGAATACGGCAAAATGAGCGCCTAAATCCACGCGGCCTTCCAGCGCCACGCGCCCACCGGTCAACCCCAGGTCACGCAAAATACGCTCGTAACGCAGCGCCATGGCTTCTACCTGCACGCCGTTTGCTTCTTCCAACAAGGCTCTGAAATCGTAGGCACTCAGGTCGCGAGTAGGCAGGCCGGTGGCCGCTGCTTCTTCGCGCTCCATGGAATTGTAAAACAACACCGGCTGTTCCCCGCGGCGCTTAACCAACACCGCGCTGGTAATATGACCGCCACCGGTCAGATAGGTCATGGCGGGGTTGTGTTGTGCCGGGCCTACGACCAACAGCGCGTCCAGATTGCGAGATTGCATGAGGGAATCAAGGTCAGTTTTCATATCAAAATCCTGGGTATGGTAGGTTCGATAGATGTTGGGGCACAAAATTCACCCATCATTTTACAACAAAAACAACAGCGCGACGCCACTAATTGCCAACAGCGTACCGAGCACAGCCTGCCAACTGAAGCGCTCGTGAAAAAAGAAATATCCCACCGGCAGCAAAAACACCGGCGGCAGTGAAGTCAACGTGCTGGCAACGCCCACCGGCGCGTATTGCACCGCATACAACGAAAGCGTCACGCCGATAAACGGGCCAAACAGGCTGCCGGCCAGCAAAAAGCGCAGTGCATCCGGGTGGGCTCGTAGGACAGATAGGGTAGTCCCGGCCTGCTTGCGCAGCGCCGCCCAGCCCCATAATGCTACAGCGGCCACAATCATGCGCATCAAGGTGCCGGAAAGCGCCGGAAAATCCCCCTGCAGTCCCTGACGAGCAAAAATCAACCCGACCGCCTGGCCGATGGCCGCGCCAAACCCATAAAGGATGCCGCGCCCATAATGGGAACGCGCGCCCTCGCGAGGTGGTTTGTTTCCCTTGGGGTCCAGCACCACCCAAGCGGTCCCCGTAACTGTCAGGATAATCGCCCACACCTGCCCCGTGGAAAGCCGTTCCCCCAGGAAAACCCACGCCAGGATAGTCGCCAAAACCGGCGCCAGGCTGAGCATCAGCATCGTCAGGCGCGGGCCAATCCATACAAAGGCCTGGAACAGGAAGGCATCTCCCAACGCCAACCCGACAATTCCGGACAGGCCTAACCACAACCAGCGGTCGAGGGCCGCTCCCCAGGGGAGCGCTAATCCGAACAAGGGGTGCGCCAGCGTCAAAAAGAGCACCGCCAGCACCAGACGAGTGCGGTTGACGACCGTTGAACCCACCCGTTGCCCCGCCAGCGTGAACATCACCGACGTACCGGTGAAGAACACCGATGTCAACAGCCCGGCCAGTTCCCCCATGATTTACTTATCGCCCAGGGCATTTTGTACGCCAACCAGGAAGGCTCCCTCTTGCTCCGGCAGCACCGTGCGGGGATCGAAAGCCACCCGGCCCTCGTGAATGCGCGCCACAATCGGCGGTTTGCATTCGCGCAAGGCACGCAGAAAGCGGGTGGCATGAGGCACATCCAACATCAGCAAAGTGGTGGGCAGTGTTTCCCCCGGCAGGCTCCCCCCACCGACGGTGGAGTATCCCGGCAGTGCTTCACCACGCCCCAATACCTCAATCCAATTTTTCACGCGCGCCCGCAACATCTCTTCAGAGGCGGCAATCATTTGCCAAACGGGCACTTTTACCAGCGCTTCGTTTTTCAGGTAGTGCAGCAAGGTGGCTGAGAGGGCGGCCAGTGCCATTTTGTCGGCCCGCAAGGCGCGCGCCAGGGGGTGCCGCTTGAGTTTCTTAATGACTTCGCTTCTCCCGGCCACAATGCCGGCCTGCGGCCCACCCAGCAACTTATCACCGGAGAAGGTGACCAGGTCTACCCCGGCGCGCAACACTTCCTGGATGGTCGGTTCGTGACGCAGCCCAAAGGGGGCGGTATCTATCAGCGTGCCGGAACCTAAATCGTAGGCGACCAACCGCCCGGCATCATGCGTCAGGCGGACAATCTCCTCCAGCGGCGGCTCGGCGGTGAAGCCCACAATCTCAAAATTCGAGCGGTGTGCCACCAGCACCAGAGCAACCGATGAATCCTCTAACGCCGTCCGATAGTCCTCCAGGTGGACGCGGTTGGTCGTGCCGATCTCCAGCAGGCGCGCACCGGATTGTTTCATCACATCTGGAATGCGAAACCCGCCGCCAATTTCCACCAGTTGACTGCGCGCCACCACCACCTTGCGTCGACGAGCCAACCCCGCCAGTGCCAACATCACAGCAGAGGCATTATTGTTGACCACCAAAGCATCTTCCGCAGCGGTCAGGCGTTGCAGCAACACGTTGGCATGCACCAGTCGGGAGCCGCGCTTGCCGCGTTGCAAATCGTATTCCAGGTTGCTATAGCCTTGTCCAACAACCTGTACCGCCCGCAAGGCATCTTGACTGAGGGGCGCGCGTCCCAGGTTAGTATGCACAATCACCCCGGTAGCATTGATAACGGGGAGCAAGGTGGGCTGCGTCCAGGCGTCCAGGCATTGCGTAACCTGCCACAACAAGGCTTCACGCGGCGGGACAGCATCCAAGCGCTCGGCCTGAGTGCGCGCCTCATCCAGCGTATGTCGGATGGCCGCCAACACCAGCGGACGCCCGTAAGCGGCAATCAGTTCTGCGGCCGCGTGTGTACGCAACAACACATCTACCGATGGCAAATCCTGCAATCGAAACGCATACATAAATCCATCCTTTCTTTGGGCTTAGCGCCCCGGTGGACGCCAGCGGCTACGTTCATTCATGCGCAGCAAGTATTCCATCACCGCGAAGCCCAGGGCCAGCAAGAGGGAAATGCCCACCGTGAGCACCCGTCCGATTTGCAGCCAGGCCAGGGTCGGCACAAACAAGCCCACCCACAGCGCCTGGCGCAGCAACGTAGTGTACGTGGGTGACGGGTCACCGGCAAAGCGTTGGTTCAAGAGCGCCACAAAAGGCAGTGCCCCGCCCGTGGTGGTCAGCACAAGGAAGAAAAAGAACAGCCAGCGCGGCCACAGGGTAGGAAAGGTCTGCGTTACCACCCAAAACAATCCCGCGCACCCTGGGGCGGCCAGGAAAAAGGCCGTGGGCAATACGGAAAATACGCCGGGAGAAGAAGGTTTGTTGGATGGGGACATAAATCAAATTATAAATCATATTGGGTAGTAGGGGCGAAACATGTTTCGCCCGTGTTTCACCCGCATTTCGCCCCCTGTCCCCGCGCATTTGGCAGGTGTCAAGGGGCAGGCGCGCAGGGATGAAACGTTTTGCACCCCTACAAAACAAAAAACGTTCCCCCTTCCAAATTCGGAAGAGGGAACGTAAAAATCACGGGGTAGGCCATCTCAGGCTTCGCGGAATTCACCTTCCACGACCTCGCCTTCATCGCTCGGGCCCTGGCCGCTGCCATCCGTCGGCGGGGGGCTGCCCGCTCCAGGCTGGCCACCCTGTTGGGCGTACAGTTGCTGGCTGATGGCATGGAAGGCGTTTTGCAAGTCTTCGGACTGTCGCTTGATGGCCGCCATATCTTCGCCTTTGAGCGTCTCGCGCAGTTGACGAATTTTCTTCTCGATATTTGAGCGGTCGCTCTCGGAGAGTTTGTCCTTCAAGTCGCGCATCACCTTTTCGGTCTGGTAAATCAAGGAATCCGCATTGTTGCGAACTTCCACCAGTTCCTTACGACGGCGATCTTCGGCTTCGTGCTCACGTGCTTCACGCATCATGCGCTCGATGTCGCTCTCGTTCAGGTTCGTCGAAGCCGTAATGGTGACCTTTTGCTCCTTGTTGGTGGCGCGATCCTTAGCGGTCACGTTCAGAATCCCGTTGGCGTCGATATCAAAGGTCACTTCGATTTGTGGAATACCGCGCGGCGCCGGCGGAATACCGTCCAGACGGAAGCGTCCCAAGCTCATGTTATCGGCCGCCATCGGACGTTCCCCTTGCAGCACGTGGATATCCACGGCGGTCTGGTTATCGGCTGCGGTTGAGAAGACCTCCGTCTTCTTTACCGGGATGGTGGTATTGCGCTGAATGAGCACCGTCATCAGGCCACCTTCGGTTTCTACACCCAGGGAAAGCGGGGTAACATCCAACAGCAACACGTCTTTCACTTCACCACCCAGAACACCGCCTTGAATCGCAGCACCTACGGCGACCACCTCATCGGGGTTGACGCCCTTGTGGGGCTCCTTGCCGGTCAACGAGCGCACCAGTTCCTGCACCATCGGCATACGGGTAGCGCCGCCCACCAGCACAACTTCGTCAATCTGATTGGCGCTCAGGCCGGCATCGCGCAGCGCAGCGTTGAAGGGCTTGCGCAAACGCTCCACCAGGTCTTCGGTCAACTGCTC
>DAOTZN010000064.1:0-16969 GCA_034434095.1 Anaerolineales bacterium | reverse complement strand
TGCTATAACCTGAGCACTCGGCTAACACAGAGGTCGTTTAGTAACTGGTGCCACGAGCCTGATGAGAAGTTTATTTTCAGATCAGATACGGTTTTACCAGAAAATGATTTAAAAATCTGTGTCCATCTGTGAATGAGATGGCGTGTTATTTCAGCCATCCGCCGGTTTCGCCAGACTTCCGTTACACTACTGAACTGTAGCCCCCGATTGTAACGCCATTCGCGCTGATTGTGAGGAGGGTGCGACTCAATTCTCTGACATCTGTAGCCTTCTCACCGTACCGCCATCCTGACGGTGGACGCTAGACGATAGACCGTAGATAACCACCCAACAAAGGAACACCCATCATGAACGCCATCTATCTCACCAACCGTACCTTATCCTTCCGTACCGACCTGCCCACCCCGCAGCCCGCAGTGGGGGAGGCTTTGATACGCGTGCACCTGGCGGGCATTTGCGCTACCGACTTGGAGATGGTGCGCGGCTACTACCCTTTTGACGGCATTCCAGGACACGAATTCGTGGGCGAAGTGGTGCGCGCCGACAGTGCTCCGCAGTGGGAAGGCCGGCGCGTGGTGGGGGAAATCAACGTCATCTGCGGGACATGCACCCAGTGTCAACACGGCCGTCCGACGCACTGTGAAAACCGTACCGTTCTGGGCATCTTGGGGCGGGATGGGGCTTTTGCCGAATACCTGACGTTGCCCATTGCTAACCTGCACGCTGTGCCGGATGAGGTCCCGGATGAGCACGCCGTGTTCACCGAGCCGTTAGCCGCGGCACTGGAGATTCAGCAGCAGATACACGTTCACCCCACCGACCGTGTCCTGGTGGTGGGTGCCGGTCGCCTAGGGCAGTTGATTGCCTGGACGCTGGCGCTAACCGGCTGCGATCTGGCGGTGGTGGCACGTCACGAACCACAGCGGACATTGCTGGAAAAGCGCGGCATTCGTACCCTCACGGAGGAGGAAGTTCCCCATTGGGGGATGGATGTGGTCGTGGAGGCCACCGGTTCACCAACTGGTTTTGCGTTGGCAAAATACGCTGTCCGGCCGCGTGGCGTGATTGTGTTGAAGAGCACGTATGCCGGCGAGTTAAGTTTGGATGCGTCGCGTCTGGTTGTGGACGAGGTTACGGTTGTGGGGTCACGCTGCGGCCCCTTTGCCCCTGCTTTGCGTCACCTGCGAAATGGGTTAATCGACCCCGACGACCTGATTACCGCCCGTTACCCACTCGAAAAAGGGCTGGAAGCCTTCCAGAAGGCCTCCCAGCCCGGTGTGTTCAAGGTGCTCTTGCGCAGATAGGAATCTAAAATCGAATTGAAGTCCTGCCTCAGTTCGTGGAAGGGGTAGCGGAGGGCAATGTCCTCCGCTACCCCTTCAGCCCACATGCCCCTTCGGGGCACAGGTGACTTCCAGGAACTGAGCGGGGGATTTTGGCCCCGCTCAACCCATCCTCATTCCTCAGGTCGGCAAATGCACAGTGAAAGTCGTGCCCTGACCTACCTCACTCTCCACCTCAATCCTTCCCCCGTGTCCTTCTACAATTTTCTTGCAAATGGAAAGTCCCAGGCCAGTGCCCTGTGCCATTTTCTCTGAGCCAGGAACACGGTAAAACTTTTGGAACAGGTTTTTAATCCCTTCGGGAGGAATGCCGCGTCCGGTATCCTGTACGCTGATGCGCACCTCCTCGGCATCGGCTTCGGCCTTGACCAAAATGTGCCCATGCTCAGGGGTGTATTTGATGGCATTGCTCAACAGGTTGATGAGTACCTGTTTCAACTTGCTGCCATCCGCAGTGATTTCTGGAAGATGAGGGGTAACCTCCACGCGCAAAGTTTGTTGCTTTTCCAGGGCCTTATTACGCATGGTCACCTGGCATTCATCCAGCAAGGCTGCCAAATCCACGTGCTCCAGACGATACTGTGCCCGCCCGGATTCCAGGCGTGCCAAATCGAGGAAGGAAGTCGCTAATTCGGAGAGGCGCCGTGCCTCACCCTGGATGGTGCCAAGCAACCTTTGACGTTGATCCTCCGAGAGTTCCGGGCGTTCCAGTAAGTGCGCTGCGGTTGCAATACTCCCCAAAGGGGTGCGGAGTTCATGCACAAATTCAGAGATTAAATCAGACTGTTGGAACAAGCGACTGTTTTCGATGGCTACCGCCGCCTGCGCGCCCAATATATTGAGCACATCGCGGTCTTCCTCGCTAAATTCCCCCGTTTTTTTGTTGATTGCTTCCAGCGCACCGATGGCTTTGTCCTTGGCAATGAGCGGAACCCCCAGTAAGGAATGGGTTAAAAAATTGGTATTCTGTGAAATTTGCGCGAAGTGCCGCCGGTCATTGCGGACATCATTGATGATAACAGGCTGCCGGTTACGTACAATCCAACCGGCCAGGCTATCCATCGGCACGACCAAGCCGCGCATCAAAGGCTCGGTCAGGTTGGTCGCAGCCTGAAAGTACAACTCTTGCTTTACATCATCATACAGCAAGATGGAAGCGGCAGAGGCATCGCATACATCCGCCGCAGCCTGCACAATGCGTTGTAACAGGATATCCAGGTCGAGGGTAGAAGCCAAATCACGGCTGATTTCCAGCACACGATGGTAGCGCTGTGCCAGCAAATTAGTAGATGGGATAGAAAAATCAGTCACGCAGTACCTCCTGCGCAATACGGGGAAGAATATCCGCAACGTCGCCGTGTAGCACTACATCGGCACGTACATCAATGTAAGTGGGGCCTTTGTTGACGATGACCAAATGCGCCCCATGAGAGACCGCTTGCATCGGCAAACCGGCCACCGGCATAACCGTCAAGGAGGAGCCGACCACAAGCAAAAGGTCGCATGTGCGAATGGCTTTTTCGGCCTCACGCCAGACATCTAGCGGCAATTGTTCCTCAAACAAAACAATGTTTGGTTTGAGCAGGCCACCACAATCCGGACAATGGGGAATATCACCTTCTGTCAGGTAGGCCTGCATGTAATCGGTAGCGCTGTATTGCCGGTAGCAGCGGATGCAGGTCAGATTGCTCAAACTACCATGGACTTCCAGCACCCGTGTGGCGCCGGCGCGTTGATGCAGGCCATCCACATTCTGCGTCACAATGGTTGGCAGGTAGCCACCTTGTTGTAGTTGTCCCAGGGCCTCATGCGCCGGGTTTGGCCGGGCCTGGTGGATCTCGGTGGCAATTTGCCGTAGCCAGGTGAAAAAAATTTCTGGACGGTAGCGGAACGAATGCAGGGAGGCCACCTCCATCGGGTTGTAGCGTTTCCACAAACTGCTATCCGAGGAGCGAAAATCGGGGATACCGGAGGGGGTAGAAACACCCGCACCGGTAAGCGCTACCGCCTGACGCGCCTCTCGCAGCAAAGCGGCTACCGTTTGTGTGGCACCTTGTAACGAGGACGTCATACACTCAAGCCGGCTGGATAATCATATCGGCCAATTTGGCAAATTGTTGTGCCGTCAAACTATCGCTTTGGTAGATAACGGCTGGAGAAGTGCGTACCGCCGCCTGGTACAGCAGTTCGGGCGCCGGTGTGAACAGCACCGCCACACGTTGTTGAATTTCTTCCTGCACCTGACTCCACGACATCTGAATATCGGAACGGATGCGGTTGACCAGCACCACTTGCAGGCGTCCTGACCCGATGCCCATCCCTTGCAGGTCTTGAATCATGGCCTTGGCCTGTTGCAAGGTGTGGGGGATAGGCTCAATCACCATGATGACTCGGTCACATTGGGGCAGGGTATACTCACCGACCGGGGTGATGGCCGCCCCTAGGTCAATCACCATGTATTCGCTCATGTAAACCAGCGTGCGCGTCAAGAGTTCAAAAGATTTACCTTCTTTGACAAAGATGGCATCTTTGGGCCGGTAAGAAGAAAATAAAAAACGCGTGCCGCTTTGATGGGCCACCAGGTAGGGTTCGATAGTGCGCGTGCTGAGTTCCGATACCTGGCGTTGCAAGAGTTCCATTAGCCCTTCTGGACGGGTATATCCCAACTGTAAGCCCATGGTGCCCTGCCCAGGGCGATATTCGGCAATCAAGGTGCTCTTTTTACTGCGCAGACGCAGCGTTACCCCCAGGTTAAGTGCCAGGGTGGTAACACCCAGCCCGCCTTTTGGGGCGATAACACCGATGGTGTGTGCCTTTTCCTGTACGATTCTTGACGTGGGGGTCACAGGCGCACTTGCCATTTGGCTTTTAGCGGCGCGTGCCAGGACGGCTTTGATATGGGCCAACAATTCGCGCGGCTGGGTGGGCTTGGTCAAATAATCGTCTGCCCCGGCCTCAAAACCGGTGATCTTATCATCAATTTGACTTTTGGCCGTGAACATGATGATCGGGATGGCCATCGTTTTAGGGTCGGCGCGCAATTTACGAGTAACCTCATAACCGTCCATATCCGGCATCATCACGTCCAGAATGATCAGGTCAGGTTGTTCTCTGACGGCAGCCAGTAATGCCTGCCGTCCATTGCCGGCCGCCACGATTTCAAAGCCGTTACGCTCTAACATCAGGCCAATCAGCCGCAAGGTATCTACATCATCGTCTACGACTAGGATTTTTTCGGGCATGTCGGGCACTCACTTGGTGAAACTGGATTTTGGTTGACCACTATTCGTTTTCGTTGCAGAACGATAATTTGCGTCCATCTGTGGATTCGGCTACCGTCGGTTTTCGCCAAACGCCGGTGAGCGAAATACGAAGAAGGAAGCGGAGCAATGCTAACTTTATTTTACTCTAGCCTGCCCTGCAGGGCAAATGTGTGTATAATCTTCACATGCAATCTTTAGTACGCCAATTTTGGGAAGAACACGCCCTGAACGCCAACCAACCGGTTCTCCTCGGGCTTTCCGGCGGTGCGGATAGCACGGCTTTGCTCCTGGCCTTGCGGGAAAATGCCCTGCCGGTAGTGGCTGCGCATTTGGATCACGGCTTGCGGGCAGCCTCAGCGCGGGATGCGCAGGCGGTCGCTGCCTTGTGCCGTGAATGGAACGTACCGCTGGTTGCCACGCGCCTGGATGTCAGGGCGCTGGCCCGTGAGCGCAGGCTTTCCCTGGAGGATGCCGCTCGTCAGGCACGCTATGGTTTTCTGTTTGAACAAGCCGAAGCCCATCAGGCACAGGCGGTTCTGGTGGCACACACGGCCGATGACCAGGCGGAAACCGTGTTGATGCACCTGATTACCGGCAGTGGGTTGACAGGCCTGCGCGGTATGCGTCCTTGGGCATTGCCCAATCCGTGGAGCGAACGCATTCCGCTGGCACGCCCACTGCTGAATGTCCGGCGGGCTGAGACGGTGGCCTTTTGTCACGCCCGGGGTGTCACACCACTGGAAGATGCCAGCAATCAAGACCGCTACTTTTTGCGCAATCGCCTGCGTCTGGACATCTTGCCGCTGCTGGAGCGTTGCAATCCGCAGGTATATCGCGCCTTGAATCGCACAGCCGACGTATTAGCGGAGACTGATGCGGCTTTGCATGCCTGGATGTTGCAGGCACTCCCCGCATGTGCGCAGCCGGTCGGCAATGGCTGGCGGGTAGAGGTTTCGGCTCTGACCGAGTTGCCGGTGGCCTTGCAACGTCGGGTGCTGCGTCACCTGCTGACGGCATTGGGCGTGGATCAGCGTGAGGTTGGTTTCGATGGTCTGGAAGGGTTGCGACATTTTATCGGCTCGGCGCGCCCGGTCGGGCAATATCCGCTGGCGGGGGAAGTACGTGTTTGGCGGGAATACGATGCCGTATACCTGATGCCCGCTCAGGAAGTGGCAGTGGAGGAGGACTGGCCTCAACTGGCGGACGCGACTACCTTAGATTTACCTATCCCAGGGGTTTGCCAACTCTCCGGGGGATGGAAACTAACGACCGCGTGGGTGGGCGATGCTCCCAAAGTTTACCGGCAAGCCCAAGGGAACCGCGACCCCTGGCGGGCCTGGATTTCCCTGGAGGATCCCACCCCCCCCCTGAAAGTCCGCGCGCCTGTTCCTGGGGATGTGCTCGAACCCTTGGGAATGGGCGGGCAACACGTCAAAATCAGTGATCTGATGGGAAATCTGAAAGTGCCGCAACGTGCACGGGCGCGCTGGCCGTTGGTCTGCCTGGGCGAGGAAATCGTCTGGGTAACGGGATTACGCAGTGCGCACCCTTTCCGCGTGCAGCCGAATTCCCGTCATGTGGCATTGTTGACCTGCTACCGAGAGTGAGTCACGCCTTTTCGGCCAGTTGATGCAGTTTTTTGCCGATCTCACGCCATTGAATTTTGGAAATCCCAAGTTTTTGGCGAATGGCATCGGACGGCATACCGTTAAGGGTATCTAACAGGGCGCAAGTCCAGCGGCACATTTCAAAGGAGATGTGTTTCTCCAAACCGGTTTCTTTGCTCAGGTCTTCGAGCAAGTACTCCAGGCGACGTTGTGACCAGGGGAAGACGCGCTCCGTCAAATTGTACTGCGCTTTGTAGGTCGGGAAAGCCGCCACCCAATCCGTCGGCAGAGGCAGTTTACGCTCCTTGTAGCGGTTTTGGGGACTGGCGTAGCGCACAAACAAGAGGGGGCCATTGGGTGTCTCAAATTCCAGGTGGTTGAGGTGCAAGTTGAGCACTTCTCTTTTCTTGAGACCGGTATGGATGAGCAGGTTGAAGAGCATGAAGTGCCGCCGGTCAGGGCGGTCGCCTTGCATCAATTTTTGTGCCGCGGCCATAGCAAGATCGACTTCGGCCGGAGTCAAGACTACCGGCAGCGGGCTGGTGACCGTGCGCTGGACAACTTTCTCGGCTGGGTCGGCCAAAATAACGCCGTATTTATGTAGCCAACGGAAGAGCGCCTTTATGGAGGTGATGCGACGGGCTAAGGTTTTGGGGCTGCACGGTACGCCGCGTTTGTTTTGCATCCATTCCAGGAAGTTGTTGAGGTCGGTGGTGCTGATTTGCCCCAGGGGCGTTCCCGGCGGCAAGTACTTCCCCAATAGATGCACGTCGGCACTAAAGGCTTTGATGGTGTGAGGTGAGCGTCCCTGGTCTTTGAGGTAGATGCTCCAGGCTTCGATAGCGGCTTCGAGAGTGCTATCTGTGGTCAAATGGGCTTCTAAAGCGGAGGAATTTTCGGTCATGAGCGTCTCCGAGTTGCTTTTTGCGTATAGTTTTGCGCATAGTATAGAGCAGACAAGAAGGGCTGTCAAGTCAGACGTGCAGCGATCAGCGAACAGGTATCAGCGGCGGCCTGACCACCTGACCACCTGTCACCTGACCACCTGACGAATATGCAATTGCCCCTGTGCGTCGTAGGTGTACAAAAAATGGATGGGCGGACGGGTTGGCGGGTGATTCAGGACGCGCGGCAACAGAGTGTACAGGTCTTCCACCAACGGCAGGTTGGGCAAAGCGGAGACCTGCACCCAGTGCGGTTCCCCCTCCGAAGATGGGTACGGTGTCCCCTCATGGGCTTCTCCGCGGAAAACAAAAAGCAGGATGCCGGGGCGCTCGGCACCGGTATCAATGGTGACGGTGGCCGCCAACCACAAGTCAGCCTGCAAGCCGCATTCTTCCAGCAACTCGCGCCGGGCAGCGGAAAGCGGGTCTTCGCCGCGTTCGATATGTCCACCGTAGCCGTTGTACAGGTTAGCCCATAGGCGTTTGTGGGCCGCGCCCTTCAGCAGTAGAACTTCCTCACCACGTGTCAAGAAAATCAGCGTACGCGGGATGAGGGTGTAGCGTGTTTGGTCTGTGCCTTGTTTATTGACTGGCATGCTTCTTTCTCCTGAATGGGCAATTTGCGCTGCTCTACTGCGATTTTATCCCATAACCCAGCGCAAATGGGAAAAGCAACCGTTTATTTTTCGGTATTGTTCACTCGCGACACGTAAGGCAGACCACCCTGGTCACACCCGCTGGCATGGAGGCTAAAAAGTTCTGGTTATCCCCTAAATTTAATGCATTGCTCTCCTTAAAGTCAAACTATTCTGCCTGACATAGTGCTACAACAGACCTTACCCCGTCAAACAGAGCAGATACGATACCCGTTTAAATGCCGTAGAGACACTGTGTACACAGTGTCTCTACGTACAACGTCTCTACAAGAAAGGGCGATTAATCGGCCAGGTCGGCGCTTGCGGTTGCCGGTTCGGCGGTCTTCAGGTAGTGTCTCAACACCGGTTGTATCATCACAGGGTGGATGTGTTCTGTGACGTATTTACGGGTATGCGCCACGCCAAGCAGGGTGAAGAGTTTCTCGAACTGCGCTTCCCAGGCAGAGGCGATGGCTGCTCGCCGCTCGGGGTTCATGTTCCATAATCGTTCTTTGAAGGGGCCTAGCGCCCGTTTGCGCGTCTTGTAATAAAACTGCTCATCGCTCATATCCGGCTTGTGCTCGTGGGCATGGTGCTCGTCCAGGTAGGCGTATATTTCGGTGCGCAGGTCGTCTTCCAGATGATCGTACAGGATATTTTGGAAGTTGGTTGCCAGGTGTACTTCAATGGCTTGTGATTCGACGAATTTGCCGAAGGCATCTTCCGGCAACGTGGAAGCGCCATGTTGCACCGCACCACCCATGCCGTATTCGTTGCGTGCCACTATGCTCAGACGGTGCAGCGTATCAAAATCCACTTTCACACGCGCGATGGAGCCATCTGGCATGACAATGCCACCATGGGAAGTGCCGGTTTGCACGCTGATTTTGCTCAAGCCGGTCATTTCTCCCAAGATTGCCCGGTAGCCATCCATGTAGGCACGCAGTTCTTCCTCGGTAGAGTTGTGCCCGCCGACTTCACCAATCTCACCACCTACCGAGATGGTGACACCCTGGGGCTCCTGTTCCCGAATGAAGGCCGTCAGTTGGGCGGATAACACGGCGTTGAGCGCCTGTTGCTCTGGGATGGTGGGCTGGCTGAGGTCCACCAGGGTGGAGGTGTCTACGTCGATGTTGAAAAAGCCGGCTCGAATGGCTTCTACAATGAGGTCTCGCACCGCCTGGACTTCACCTTCAGGGTTATCGGCGTAGCGTTTGGCGGAAACTTGAAAATGGTCACCCTGAACGAAGACCGGGGCACAGTAGCCCTCGGCAATGGCAGCTCCCAGGATGCTGGTCATGTATTCTGATGGACTTTGGTCGGTGTAACCGATTTCGGAGCGGGCAATCTCGAAGATGAACGCGCCGGCCTGCATTCGCTGTGCCACCCGGAAGACAGCGCGGGCCGCGTCGAAGGCCAGGGAGCGCAGATTCATTGCCGGGGTGGTAAAGGTATGGGGGATGGCCTCCCGCCCGCGGGCCAGGTACAACTCGTGGATGGAGGCGGGAACGATACCCAACTTCAGGGCGGCGGCCCTCACCAGGTAACGCGCCCACCCTCGGAGGGCGTCCGTCTTCCCGAAACTCGCGGCTGCCACCAGGTGGTGGACTGTCTCCCGTAAACGATCGGCATCCTCTATTTCTACCCGGTCCCCATCGTGAACGGAAAGACTAAACGATACCGCTTCTAGCAGATGTTCTAAGGAATTTGTTTCCATGGTGCAACTCCTCCTTTAGATGGTGCGTAAAGAGAGCAACATTCGGGGTTGTGCTATGAAATTCCGTATTTTTCCCCGGCGTTTTCTATTATAATAAATGCGAGTTCCAAAAACAAGGCAGGTTCGAGACTATTCACTCCCAAAGGAGACCAGCATGAGCGATTTATTCCAGCAAGTTACCGACGACCAGGACCCCATCAAGAAAATTATGGCGAAAGTGCCCGGCTTTAGCGGCTACATTGAGCGCCAGAGCCGTCGTGACGCTGACAAATTGTTGCGCGAAAGCATTGCCCAGCGCTTCGAGGAACTGTGGCAGCGGATTTCTAATTTACAGCAAGACCTGCTTGCCAGTGGTGGACTGATGTACGTGGACGATATGGAGAACGCGGCTATCAAATTGCGCACCTTCGCCGACCGCATCCGGACTGCCAGTTATGGGCATTCCAGTTTGTTTGAGGCGGTTAAAGTCAACGAGGAGGAGCTGGCACAACTTTATGCCTACGATAATGCCATGCTAGATTTGGTAGATCAGGTGGGTGCGGCCATTGACAATGTGGAGGCTTCCATTGGGACGGATGGCTTACCGGCCGCTATTCGGCATTTGACTGCGTTGGCGCGTGAGTGCATTAATACCTTCGATAAGCGCCGGGAGGTCATTTTAGGTGGCGTGAGTGGTACCACAGAATAAGGCACCCTTTATCACGACGCTAAATTTTCAATAGGAGTAAGAAACGATGGCACGAATTTTTGATGTTATTGAATACGCCAGCGAGATGCGCGATGAAATCGTGCGCCGTTTTCCCGAAAATGGCCCTGGTGACTTTCGCATTGGTTCGCAGGTGATTGTACGCGAGCCGCAACGGGCGGTTTTCTTCCGCGATGGGCGTGCGCTGGATGTCTTTGGCCCAGGGCGGCATACCATCACAACTGCCAACATTCCAAAGTTAATCGATTATGTTGGCAAGGCCTTTGGCAACCGCACCCCCTTTACGGCAGAGGTGTATTTCGTCTCAATGCGCGAATTTGCCGATCGCAAGTGGGGTACGCCGCAGCCAATTGTGATTGCTACCCCCGGCATGGGGCTGGGCGTGGCGCTGATTCAGGGCTTTGGTTCGTATAGTTTTCAGGTTTCGGATCCGCAGCAATTTGTGACGCAAATTGTCGGTGCACAGGGTGTGTATCGCACCAGCGATATCGAAGACCGCCTGCGCAACATGTTGCTTTCCAAATTGCAAGATTTGATTGCCAGCACGAAATTCAACACGATTCCCGATTTGCTGAGCATGACGGAGGAACTGGGGGCTGGCATTCGTGCCAAGGCGCAGGATGATTTCAAGGCACTGGGGTTGACGCTCAAGACCTTCTACCTCAGCAGTTTGCAGCCCTCGGAAAAATCCATCGAGGAATTGCGCGCCCGCGGTCTGCTGGATTTGCAGACCTATACGCAACTTCAGGCGGCCGACGCAATGCGCGATGCAGCCCAAAATCCCAGCGGCGGGGCCGGTCTAACGGCCGGTATTGGCGCCGGAATGGGAATTGGCAATGTGCTGGGACAGGCGCTCTCCGGCATAGGGCAGAGTGGGCAGCAACAGGCTGCCGGCGGTGCTGCAGCGGCAGGCGCAGGCGCCGATGTACCGGCGGTGATGACCCCCGGCGAGGCCGCACAAGTGTTGCGCGTCTCTGAAGAGGATGTGATTGCCGCGATTGAGGCAGGCGACCTCAAGGCGCGTAAAATCGGAAAGGCTTACCGCATCAGCAAGGCCGCCCTGGATGAATTTTTGGGCAGTTGATTGCTTTTACCCTGTGTAGAGAAAAAAGAGCAGTCTTTTATAGGCTGCTCTTTTTTGAGGGGATGGTTCATAAGCAAATAGAAATTGGTGGACACTTTGCGTGTGTATCCCCTTTGGATGCGGGAGGCCTGCAACATACCGAACCACCCATCCATGGGAGACTGTGGAGCCGTGCTGGTGAGCGGGACCAACCCTAAAGGGTGCTGTGCGAAGCCACCTGCTCAGTTCGTGGAATCTTTTTAGGCTGGATGGGTAGCGGAGGGCAATGCCCTCCGCTACCCCTTTCACGAACTGAGGCAGGACTTCAGTCCGACGAGCAAACTTTCTAGCCTGTCCGTAGCCTGGAAAGAATGCGCTACAAGACAAATTCTCAGGTGCTGAACATCGGTTGCTGCTAAGTTTCTTAGTAGCGGAGCGCCTGTCCTACGCGGCGGCGCGTCTTTTTTGGGTTCTTTGCGTAGATGCAAATGTCACGCGCCTCACACTTTCTGGGAAAAAGGAGTCTTCTATGGAAAAGAAACACCATAAAAAACGCAAAACCCCCTGGATTTTCATGCCCCTGGTGTGGATATGGGAGTTTTTCGCCTGGATCATCGGGCTGACGGGACGCCTACTGGCGGCGGTATTAGGAGTGGTCTTCATGGGTGTTGGTCTGGTGTTGACCATCACTCTGATCGCCGCACCGCTGGGTATCCCCTTGTTGATTTTTGGATTCTTGCTCATGTTGCGCAGTATTTTTTAGCGCGCCCCCTGTGGTGCCTCCCCATCCCCCCTGGCGGGAGATGGGGAGGTCTTTTTTTAGGCCTCTGATGCCAGTGCTTTTTGCACAGCAGTATATGCTTCCGGGAGCAGGCCCTTGCCCTTGCGCACGGTGGCCTTGAGATCTTTAAGCGTTACAGTTGGGATGGGGGAGTTTTCTGCATCCACTTCCGCCCGCGGATTGGTAAACACCAGTACGGCTTTTACCGGGGGGCGGATTTCATCGGGAACATTTTTCTCTAGAAATTTTTCTACGGCTGCAACCTCAGTGGCAATTTCTAAATCGGGACGTCCGATGCCTTCTTGTGCCAGAAGTTTGAGATAGGCCAGAAGTAAGCCACCGCCACGTTGGCGCCAGCGATTCTTCTCGTAAGTGATTTTGCCGCGCTGATATTTGGGGACAATAACCCACACGCCGCTGGGCCCAACCAGCAGATGAGAGGCGGGGCTGCTGTAGTGATACAGTTTGTGTTGCCTGCTAAGCCCTTTGAGCGCCTCCGTGAGCAATTTTTCCGTTGGACGAGCGCGTCCCCAGCGGTTGCCAAAGTACAGCCCAATTTGCGCCAGCATGAAGCCGACAATCAACGATGCGAAAGAGTAAGTGGCCAAATCAGGGCGTTTGAAGTTCAGGTAGACACCCAGAAACATCACCACCAATCCGACCAGGCTGAGAATGCCGCCAATGCGGGCGTTACGTTGAATCAATTTTTCGTTGGTAATTACTTCCATAAAAGATTTCCTTTGAATTCGATAAGATTAGGGAGCCTGCCAGCGTTTGAATACCAGGCAAGCGTTCTGTCCCCCCAAACCGAAAGAATTGTTTAAGGCCCAGGTCATGTTGTGGCGACGTGACCGGTTAGGGACATAATCCAAATCGCATTGAGGGTCGGGGGTTTCATAGTTGATGGTTGGAGGAATCACCTGATCCCGCAAACTGAGCGCGCAAGCGATGGCTTCCAGCGCCCCCGCGGCGCCCATGGTGTGCCCAAGCATGGACTTGATGGCGCTGATTGGGATGTTGTAGGCATCTTCGCCAAACAGGGCTTTGATGGCCTGTGTTTCAGAAAGATCGTTAAGTTGCGTAGACGTGCCGTGCGCGTTGATGTAGTCTATCACCTTAGGAGAAATTCCCGCATCTTGCAAGGCGGCCTGCATGGCTTGAATGCGACCGTATCCGCCAGGCTCAGGCGCTGAAATGTGATAGGCGTCGCTGGAAGCGGCATGACCGACAATCTCGGCGTAAATAGGTGCACTGCGCGCCAGGGCATGTTCCAGGGTTTCTAACACCAGTACACCAGCCCCCTCAGAGAAGACAAATCCTTCGCGATTGGCATCAAAGGGGCGTGAGGCACGCTGCGGCGCATCATTATACCCTACCGGCAGGACGCGCATGGCACAAAAACCGGCAATGGTGTACTCTTGTAATAATCCTTCTGTGCCGCCGGTGATCGCAACATCCAACCGACCAGAACGTATCAGGTCCACTGCCAGGCCAATAGCCTGATTTCCTGAGGCGCAGGAGGTTGTCAAGGTCGCGTTCGTGCCGGTGAATCCCGTGGCCTGGGCAATAAGAAAAGCCGACAGGTTGGGGATGGCACCCGGCAGGACAAACGGGCTGACGCGGTTGGGGCCACGTTTGCGCAAAACTTCAATCCCGTCGGTGACCATTTCGAGCCCACCCATTGCGGTTCCAAAAATCACACCGCCGCGCATGCTATCGGTCAGGGGTAAATCCAGTCTGGCATCCTGTAAGGCTTGCTGGGTAGCGCCTAAAGCCATTTGCGCCGCACGCGGTAGGCGACGTACTTCTTTGGCGGACAAAAAGTCGCCGGGGTCAAAATCGGTCACTTCTCCGGCAATCTGGCAGGGCAAGTTACTGGCATCAAAACGGGTGATGCGCTGAATGCCCGAGCGCCCGGCCAGCAGTTCCTCCCAGAAAGTTGTCAACGAAGAACCCAGGGGACTGACAACACCCATGCCGGTAATAACAACGCGTGGTCTCATACCGTCTCCCTTTATTTCAAGTTTGCCAGTTGCTCCTGGATGGCACTCCCTACGGCTTCTAGGAGATGCCCCTGGACGGCCTGGCGGGTAGTGTGGATGGCGCTCACAATGGCCTGAGCGTTAGAGCGCCCGTGCCCAATGAAAACCAGACCATTCACACCCAACAGGGGTGCCGCACCTACTTCATGAGGGTCTAGCGTCTTCTTGAGGGCATCAAAGGCCGGTTTGGCCAGCAAGGCCCCCAATTTGGTACGGGTACTGCTCATCAAGTGCTCCTTGAGCAGATCGGTCATCAATTTGGCTACTGCCTCGCTGGATTTCAGCACCACGTTGCCGGTGAAACCGTCCGTCACTGCCACGTCTACGGCGCCGCCGAAGAGTTCTTTGCCCTCCACATTGCCGATGAAATTCAAACCACTGGCTTCCAACAACGGGAAGGCGCCTTTGACCAGATCATTGCCTTTGCCAGGCTCCTCACCATTTGAAATCAGGCCAATGCGTGGGTTAGCCACCCTTAAAGCCAATTTGGCATACACGCTGCCCATAGCCGCAAATTGAAGGAGATGTTCGGGGGTGCACTCGGGGTTAGCGCCGATGTCCAGCACCACACAGTAACCGCCGTGTACGGGGAAGAGCGTTGTCAGGCCAGGACGTTCTACGCCAGGCAATAACCCTAGCCGAAAGTAAGCCGTGCTAAGGATGCCGCCTGTGTTTCCGGCGCTGACAAAGGCCTCTGCCGCGCCACTCTTAACCAGGTCCATGCCAATGGCCATGGAAGTTTGTGAATTCTTGCGTTTGGCCTTGAGCGCCAGGGACAAACCTTTATCTTGCATGGTGATGGCATCTGCGGCGTGAACGAGCGTTACGCGCGGATGTGCACCCCCAAAACGGGGCAGCAGTTCCTTCAAACGGGATTCGTCGCCAACCAACAGGATATGAACATCCTCCCAACGGCGGGCAGCAATCAATGCACCTTCAACTTCGGGTAACGGGCAGGTGTCACTGCCCATAGCATCGAGTACGAGTTTCATGGTTCCTCCGGAAAGTAATGATTTACAGGACTAAAATTCGCTCCTAATTTGAAAATAGACTTTCACATCTGGTGGTGAAAATTCCGCGGTTCAGTGGAAACAATCACCGTTATCCCAATGTATCGAGATATGCTATTCTAACAAAAAGCACGAGAATCTTGAAATGTGCTTGACAGAAAAGAACAACTGATTATAATACCTGTGCTTTTGCGCTGGTGCTGGAATTGGCAGACAGGCATGGTTGAGGGCCATGTGCCCCTAGGGCGTGCGGGTTCAACTCCCGCCCAGCGCACTCAAAAAGCCGCCATTCTGGCGGCTTTTTTGATTTGGGGAACAGAATAGAGGATGGGGCATGTTTTAAACGGCTATCTGACAGTTTTTGATTGGAACGCGGCCGAACACCCGCACCATTCTCGACAAGATGATTAACGCTCTCGACCGGTGGAAAGACGGCGTTCAAGTGCCTGCACCAGCAAGGAGAGCACCACTGTCATACTCAGATACAAGATGGAAATGGTAACGTACGCCTCTCGGAAGCGGAAGGTGCTGCCGGCGTACAGGCGGGCTGTCTGGGTAATATCGCGCACGGCCAGTACGGAAACCAGCGAAGAATCTTTGACCATAGCAACAAAATCGTTTGCCAGAGCGGGCAGCACGTTGCGTATGGCCTGCGGCAGGATGATGAAACGCATCGCCTGGAATTGGGTCATCCCCAACGAACGGGCGGCCTCGGTTTGCCCACCACCAATAGATTGAATACCAGCCCGAAAGATCTCAGCCAGGAAGGCCCCGTAGGTCACGGCCAGGGCAATTACCGCGCGATTTTCCATTGAAATGGCTTGAATATCTAGATTCGCAATCCCCAGGCTGTTAACCAAATCGAGGACAGTCGGCACACCCACAAAGGCAATAAAAAAGATGAGCACCAGCATGGGGATACCGCGCACAAACTCAATGTACAGGCGCGCCAGATTATTGAAAAACACGTTTTTGGAAAGTCGCCCTATCCCGGCTAACAAACCTAAAATCAGGGCAAAGCCGTAAGAGGTCAACGAGATGTTAACCGTCATCATAATGCCGGGCTTGATGAAGTTGAAGGCTTCGTTGTAATTTGTGTTTGTAATAATGATGTAGGCTGCAGATAGGGCAATCAAGATTAACCCAAGGAACCACCAGGGAAAGCGTTGCAGACGCGCGCCCAGGCGATTTTCATCATCCGGTGGGGGAATCAACGGCCCCATCGGCTCCAGGGAAAGGTGTTCGCTCACGGTTTGCTCCAATCTTTAAGGATGTGTTGTCTAAATTGTGGGGAGACTTTTTTGGTACGCTGCATGGAAAATCGTGTATAGGAGTATTTCGCGGGTAAAACCCGCGAAATACTCCTCACACGTTGCCTTGCAATACCTCAAAAACCCGGATAATGGTGGGGAGTGTTCATCCCCACCACTGTAGTGTGGTTTTTAGCCTGAGAAATCCGGGCCAAAGTATTTTTTGTTGACCGTATCCAGGAAGCCGTCATCCATCATGGATTGGAGTGCGGCATCCACCGCTTCACGCAGGTCACTGCCTTTGGGGTAGATGAAACCGAGTTGGTCACTGGAGAGCGAATCGCCTACCAGTTTGAGTTTATCGGCGTTCTCACCCACATAGCCCTGACCGGCCACTTCGTCCATGATGACGGCGTCAATATCACCGGCGATGAGCGCCTGGACTGCGAAGGGGAATTGCTCAAAGGCCTGGATGCGGTCTTCAGGCAAATACTTCTTGGCCGTTTCGTAGTTGGTAGTACCGGTTTGGGTGCCCAGTTTCAGGTCGGGGTTATCTATGATGTCTTGAATGCTGGTGATGCGGGTTTCATCGGCACGTACCAGTAAGC
>DAOTZN010000063.1:0-7843 GCA_034434095.1 Anaerolineales bacterium | reverse complement strand
CAAGTCGCGCCTGTACCACATCTACAACGACCCGGAGGTGAAGGACGACCTCAACCGGCGCGCACAGCCAGAAGAACCGCTGCCCGACCTGTTGCTCAACGCCTACTATCTGTTGGGCTACGACTGGCTGGAGACATGGAGAGCCTGGCGCGCAGCGGGGTGCTCCCCTTCAAGCATATGCGCATGGACACCAACAGCCGCCGGGTGTGGGTGGATGAGCGTGAAATTGAATTGACCACCATCGAATTTGACCTGTTGAAAACCCTGGCAGAACAACCCAATGTAGTCTTTAGCCGCGAGCGACTACTCGAAAAGGTTTGGAGCGGCGAATACTTCGGCGAAATACGAGTGGTAGATGTACACGTCGGGCATATCCGCCAGAAAATTGGGCCTCAGTTCATCACCACGGTGCGCGGGGTGGGCTATCGCTTTGCAGATGAAAGGATATAAGCATGCGTCGGCATCTGGGCTGGAAACTTTTTCTCTCCTACCTTCTGGTCATCCTGACGGGCGTTGTCACCATCCCCGCAGATCCGCCAACTCTTGCCCTGGATGCTGACCGCATTTCCCAGGTGCTCATCAACTTGGTGGGGAACGTCCTGCAATACACGCCCTCCGGCGGAAAAGTCAGCGTAACCGCCTACCTCAGCGACCGTCATCCCCGCTTACCCAAGGGGCGCTGGGTGCTAATCAGCGTGCAGGATAGCGGCAGCGGCATTCATCCAGAGCACCTGCCCCACCTGTTCAACTGCTTCTACCAGGTGGACAAATCCCGTTCACGAGTTGGCGGCGGCAGCGGCATCGGGCTGACCATTGCAAAGCACCTGGTGGAAGCCCATGGCGGGCACATCTGGGCCGAAAGTGCGGGAAGGGGGCAAGGCAGCACCTTCACCTTTGCGCTGCCGGCCTGAACTCATGTCTTCGCACGTCCCAAATCGCGGCCAAAAGCCATGAAATACAGCGAGCCGGCCAGACCGAATCCAAAGGCCGTCAGGAAGTTGAGCGTTGGGCCGGCGAAGCGCTCAAAGAAGGGCAGCAGGGAGTAACCAAACCCCAGTGTGTGAACTATCGTCTGCGTGGTGGAGGCGTCCCAAAGCAACGCGCCACCAAAAGCAGCCAGCGAAACAATCACATCTCGAATCAAATAGTACAACCCGAAGGTAGCCGCTTTTCGGCCTTCCGGCGCCAGGTCCATAATCAGTGCCTTGCGGGTTGGTTCGCCAAATTCTTTCAGGCCGCGCAGAATAAAGGCCAGTACCAGCATCCAAAACGAACGTGAGAACAGTAACACCAGGGGGAAGAAGGTAAAAAAGAAAAACGTAATCACCACAAAGGGCTTTTTGGTGTTCCTATCGGCCAGATAAGCCACCGGGATGTACACCAACATTGCGGTCACCATCTCGACGGTCGTCAAAATACCAAATTGCAGGGCGCTGAGGCCATTCACCTTGACTGCCCATAGCACCACGAAAGCATACGGAATTTGCTCACAAAAGCGCACCAGAATGTCCGACACCAACAAGTTGCGCAGGTCGGAGGAAATCAGACGCAGGCCGCGCTCACCGTTCTGGGTTTCCGGGGAGGGCCGTCCATTGTCCTCAATCATCACCTGCTGAAAGACCAGTGCTACCCCCGCCAGAACCAAGGCAACCACAAAGGCTAACCGAATGCCGCGTGTCTCCCCGTACAGATTAATCAACCCCCCGCCAAGCACGGGGCCTAACGCCATCGGAACGCGCCGCACCAGGGAGTGCATGGAAACGCCCATCGTGCGCTTGTTCTTTGGCAAAAGGCTGGAAACCGTGTCCATCGTGGCCGGTAACGAGATGGCCGACCAGGAAATAAAAAACACCGCTCCAACCAGCACGGCTTGCCAAGTAGGGAAGGCGATGACGATGCTGTACCCCAACATCGCTAACAGGTTGAAAATCACCAGGGCGCGTTTGTAGCCCAATTTATCACTCAGGTAGCCGCCGGGGAAAGAATACAACGCCGAGAGCAAGTTGTCCATTGCGTTGAGCAGGCCGATGGAGAATGCCCCACCGCCCAACGCCACCAGGTAGAGCGGCAAGAAGCGCTCGGACATCTTCTCACCCATCCCCAGCAGGATGACCATGCTCAGCAACGCAAAGATACTCTTGCGCAAGGCCAAAAAATCTGCAATGCGATGCAATTTTGAAGACGTTTTCACGATGTGGCCTCCGTGAGTTCAATTTCGGATAGGAGTTCGCGCGCCGCGTGGAGCGCTTGACGCAAAACGGCCTGCCCCTGTGGCGTGGTGCGATAATACTTGCGCGTTCGCCCGGAAATCACCCGCTTTTCAGATACCAGATAACCCTGGGTTTCCAGTCTGTGCAAAATTGGGTAGAGCGTGCCCGGGCTGAGCGTGTATCCATGCCGGGCCAATTCCCGAATCATCTCAAGCCCGAAAATCGGCGCGCTCGTCGCATGGTAGAGGAGATGAATTTTGACAAACCCTAGAAAAAAGTTTCGCACGACGTCTGAAGCCATACATCTCTCCAAATGATTATCGAAGTTCGTTATCGGATTTCGATAGTATACTCCCAACGAACCAGCCCGTCAAACCTACTAAGAAACTTAGCAGAAGCCAATGTTCAGTACCTGAGAATTTGTCTTGTAGCGCAGGTTTTCCAGGTTGCAGACAGGCTAGAAAGCCTGTCCTACATCTTGCCAAAAAACTACTTTGTTTCTTTCTGTTTGAGCGGGATTGAAGTCCCTGCCCAGCACCTGGAAGCCGCGCGGGCTGGCAGCACAAGTTGAGCGGGACTGAAGTCCCTGCTCAGCACCTGGAAGCCCTTTGGGCTGGCAACCTAAGTGGCTTTTCTTTGGCGCTGCTAACAACTTTCGCGTGCACTTTGCCGACCTGGAGGTCGGCGCGCCCAGTGTTTCGCCGGCTCGGGGGTTGAGCGGGACTGACGTCCCTGCTCAGCACCTGGAAGCCCTTTGGTGTCTCCGCTAACTTGCGATACGAATACAGTTCTTCTTTAAGCAATCTTTACATGCGCTTTAAACACCCTTTACCTTTCAAACCTACAATACGGGCATCAGTCAAAAACAATACTTTTCTAACAAGGAGAAAAAATTATGATGGGACCTGGAATGATGGGCTTCGGAACCTTTGGTTGGTTTGGGATGATTCTCAGTTTACTGTTTACCGTGGCTGTGATCATCGGCATCGTGTGGCTGGTGGTGTGGGCAGTACGGCGCGCCGGAGGTAACAACATGGCTCTGCCTGACCAGTCGGCGGCACCTTCAGCCAAAGAAATCTTGCAAACCCGCTATGCGCGCGGCGAACTCAGCCGAGAAGAATACCTGGCCATGTTGGAAGATTTACGCTAACCCTCAAAAACCACAGCAGAGACGTTGCATGCAACGTCTCTGCTTGCGCTTATCCCGTTCAAAGCATCGAATGTGGCCGTCACCTGACAGGCAGCGCACGCCTGCCCACCCTGCGGCGATATCACAGAAGGGCGCCCGGCACAGCCCTGGTGAAGAACTTCAATCTTGAACAGTTTCCGAAAAAACGCAAAAACGCCGTAAGGCCGCCCGGTCTACCGTTACGCCTAGACCAGGAGCATCCGGCACTGCTAACGTACCCTGCGGGGTCAACACAAACGGCTCCAGGATAATATCCTGATGGTAATAACGCGCGGTAGCCGAAATATCCCCCGGTAAGGTAAAGCCGGGTAGGGCTGCCAACGCCAGGTTGAGAGCGCGCCCCAGACCGCTTTCCAACATGCCGCCACACCACATCCCTACGCCCTGCTCAAGGCACAAGGCATGGATGGCTATCGCCTGGCTTAAGCCACCCACGCGTGCCGGTTTGATATTCAACGTCCGGCAGGCCTGCATTTCCAGGGCCACGCGAGCCTGCAAAGGAGAAACCACGCTCTCATCCAGGCACAAGGGCGTGCGTAAACGCGCTTGCAAGCGGGCATGGCCGAGCAAATCCTCTTCGGGCAAAGGCTGCTCGATGAGCAGCAAGGCGTAATCATCCAATTTCAGCAAGTGCTGTGCATCTGAGCGCCGATAAGCGGCGTTAGCATCCACCTGCAAGGGCAGGTCGGGGAAGACGCGCCGCACAGCCTGCACAGGGAGCAGGTCATCGCCGGGTTTAATCTTGAGTTTGACGCGCCGGTAGCCTTGCTGCACATAGTCCGCTACTCGTTCGAGCAACGCATCCACGGAAGGTTGCCGTCCAATGGCCACCCCCACCGGGACTTGAGTGCGGGGAGCAGATAACAAATCGGCCAGCGAACGCCCCTCCAAACGCCCCCATGCGTCCCACAGGACCATCTCCAGGGCGGCTTTCGCCATCGGGTGACCGCGCACCCCCTGAAAGCAGGTCTGTACTTCCGCGGGATGACTCAGAGGGCGGCCGCGCACAGCCGGGTACAGGAAATCCCGTAGAATGTGGCGGGCAGTCTGAATGGTCTCGGCGGTGTAGAAGGGAATCTCAAAGGCGGCGCATTCTCCCCAGGCGGTAACGCCATCTACTTCGGCTTCCAGCAACAGAAAATGCCGCTCGGCAAGGGTATGATGGGCACTGGTAAAGGGATGCACCAGCGGCAATTTGACGATGTGCAGCCGCAGGGCGTGTAACTTCATGTTTGGGCGAATTCTCGCAATAGGTGGCAAAAGGTGTGCATCATGGCAAAGTAATCTTCGATGGCAATGTTTTCATCTATGCCGTGCGCGCTGGAACCGGGATGGGTAGCGCCCAGACAAACGGCCGGTGTACCCTGCGCTTGACACAAATCGTACATCGGGCCAGAGGCCGGCATCAGCGGGTAGATGATGGGCTCCTGACCGTAAACTTCTTGCACGGCCTTTTGGGCTGCGCGCACAATGGCCGCATCCGGTGCGGTACGGGCAGCGTGCATACCGACCAAAGGGTAAACTTCAATATCATCAAAGCCGTGCTGTTTCAGGTGTTGTTGCATGTGCACCAGGGCAATCTGCGGGGAAATGCCGGGCGGCAGGCGCATGTCTATCTTGGCGCTGGCATCGTTTGGGATGATGGTTTTGACCCCGGGCCCGGTGTAGCCGACGCTCAGACCGCATAACGTGCACGAAGGTTCAAAGAACAGCCGCCGGAGCGCCTCCCCCCCGTCCAGACCGGAAAGCAGGGGGATGCCATATTCCTGGGAGGCAATGTGCGGGTCAAAGGGGATTTTGGGTAACAAGGCCAGATCATCGGGGGATGGCTGGGGAGCCAGGTCGCGCAAAAAGACGGGGCGACCTTCGGCATCAATCAGGCTGAGAAAGGCCTGGCGCAGACGCTGTTCCAAGTCCAGGGCCGGGCTTTGGACGATATTGGACCAGGAGGAATGCAACACGCGGCTCTTGGCGCGTAGCCGCAATTCCACGTACAAGATGCCGCGCAGCCCCAATTCCAGGATGGGAATGCCTTCGTCACTACGTCGGCCGCTTTCCCAGATACAGCCATCGGCACGCACCAGTTCAGGATATTTTCGCACAAAGGCCGGTAAATGGGGGCTGCCGATTTCCTCTTCCCCCTCGATAAAGAAGCGCACCTTCAGGGGCAGGCTGCCAAAGGCTTGCAAGTAGGCTTCGATGGCCTGCAGGCGGAACATGAGATTGCCTTTGTTATCGGCCACGCCGCGCGCATACAAATACCCCTCCCGAACCTGTGGCTCGAACGGCTCGCTTTTCCAGCCATCGCTCAGACTAGCGGGTTGCACGTCGTAGTGGTCGTAAATCAGCAAGGTGCGCTTACCGCTGCCCAGTTCCGCCGACACGTAGGGGTGACTGCCTTCCACATTGAGAATTTGCACCTGGGCGCCCAGGCGGCGCAAACGTTCGGCTACCCACTCGGCAGCCGATTGCATATCGGCGCGATGTGCCGGATCGGTTGAGACACTGGGGATGCGGCACAGGTCTTGTAATTCATCCAAATATACTTGCCGTTGACGGTCGATATGCTCAAAACAAAGTTGCATGGGAGTTCTCCTTGGTGGATTTTCAGGTAGTCGGAAGCCTGCCAGAGGCACAGCCGACTTCTAGTCGGCTATCTGACTCAGGGAGTCGTGCTTCTCGAAGTCCGTGCCTTCACATCCGCAATCGCCTTCTCCACGTTGACAAAGGGCAAGATAATCAAACCGGCAAAAAAGAAGAAAATGAGCGAGAGAATGGCGGGGCGCAAACTGCCAAACATTTGGTTCATCAACCCAAACAAGAACGGCCCAATCCATGAGGTACCGCGTTCGCTGACCTCATAGAACGAATAGAATTCGGCCTCACGGCCATCGGGAATCATCTGGGCATACAAACTGCGACTAATCGCCTGGCTGCCGCCCATCACAAGGGCGATAAAAGCACCCAAAATCCAGAACTGCAAGACGCGCGTCTCGCCATACAAGCCGCCATACGCATAAGTCACCACACCGGCCCACACCACCAAACTGATGATGATGGAACGTTTCGCACCAACCCAACCGGCCAGTTTCCCCCAAAAGAGCGCGCCGCCAAAGGCCACAAACTGAATCATCAAAATAACCATGGTGAGCGTACCCTGCTCAATCTCCAGGCCACCGCGCACCAGTGGGGCAGCCGCAAAGGTAGCCGCCACAGCAATCACCGTTTGAATACCGTCGTTGTAAAGAAAATACGCCAACAAATATTTGAGCGTCTCAGGGTAATGGCGCACTTCCTTTAATGTGCGCCCTAATTGCTTAAAACCGATGGTAAGGTAAGTCTCACCTTCCGGCAAGGCCCGAGCCGCATGACGAGAGCGCAGCCGCGTCCAGGTGATGAGGGAAAACCCTAACCACCACACCCCCGCGGAGGCCAGGTTAATGCGCACCGCCAGGTCGGTGGGCACCCCCAATTTTTCCCGCATCTGATAAAAAATCAAGTTAAAGAAAAGCAACAGGCCGCCCCCCAAATACCCTAACGCCCAACCGTAAGAGGAAACTTGATCGCGCTGGTCTTCACTGGCAATATCCGGCAGATAGGAATTATAGAACACCACCGCGGCCCCAAAAGTCAAGTTTGCCGTCACAAACAAAATAGCCCCCAACCACCACAACGGCTCGGTAACAAAAAAGAAAGCGATGGTTGCCAATGCGCCAATAGTGGCAAAAAATTGCATCAACTGCTTGCGGCGATGAGAGTAATCGGCAATTGCCCCCAAAATCGGCAAGAAAAAGACCTGCATAGCCACCGAAAAAGAAACCGCGTACGGCAAGAAGGAATCCGGAGCCACCGGCAGGCCAAAGAAATGCGCCATACCATCCGGGCTGGCCTTAGCCGCCGTGGCAACCAAAGAAGCCAGATACGGGCCAAGAAAGACCGTCCCCACCGTGGTACTAAAGGCGGAGTTAGCCCAATCGTACATGGCCCAACCAAAAATTTCACGTTTATCGTTGATAGGGGTTGCGAGTTCTGCCATAACTTCTCCTCAGAAACAAACAATGTGAAGAAACTTACCCTTTCCCGTCATCAGGATGGCGGACAATATGCGTATTTTAGATGATTTTCCATCAAATTACAATGCCTGAGGGAAAATCTCACCCTTCAGGAAACAAAGCCGGATTTTCAGGTGCGCCTGCACCCAAAAATTCATCGCCCTTTATGGTTTTCCCGTTTCCCAATCCCTCGCCTCGGTGGTGAATTCTCCCCCCGCCGGCAATTGACAATTCCCCGCCTCCCCGATAAGATACGCTCCAGGAGACACCATGAAACCTTACGCTGCTTACATTTTCGATCTGGACGGCACCGTCTACCTGGGCGATGCCCTGCTGCCTACCGCCGGAGAAACCATCACCCGCCTACGAGAACGTGGGGCGCGCACCGTGTT
>DAOTZN010000062.1:0-2483 GCA_034434095.1 Anaerolineales bacterium | reverse complement strand
CATTCATCAAACAAGCCTTTCTGCGATGGCAGCCACAAAAAAGTTGACTTTGAGGCCGACGAATTCACCATCACTCTGCCCGTCATCCAGGATTGAGGCTTTTCTCAATATCAACACATGGCTCACTCTAATGGAGTGGGCCATGCGCTTTTAACGCCCCTGCTTAGGTTCCGTTATCATCTCAATAACTTAGGGCCTCTTAGCGTTTTTTACCACAAAGGCTCGAAGACCCAAAGCCTTTAGCCTTTCCTTCGTGCCTTTGGGCCTCGTGGCAACATTTTTATTGCGCATCCTGAAGTCCCACTTCAGTTCGTGAAAGTCGGTCAAAACCGACCAGGGATGCAACCCAAGTCGCACATTAAATCGACTTCATTGCACAAAGATATTTTTTTAACGCAAAGGCACAAAGCCGCTATATTTCGCGTGTTTCCCTTTGCGACTTGGCGACTCTGCGTTAAGGTTTTCAATTTTTGGGCAAGATGTAGGACAGGCTGAAAGCCTGTCCCCATTGGATGTGGGAACCCTATAGCCTACCGAATTTCCCATCCATGACGCGGCTTCCAGCCACAACCACGGCGATGAGTCGGACTGAAGTCCTGCCTCAGTTCGTGAAATGGGTAGCGGAGGGCAATGCCCTCCGCTACCCATCCAGCCCCAAGGGCTTCTGTGAACTGGACGGGAGGCTTCGCGACATCGTACTCGTAGAGTAAGGGTTCGTCTATAAATAACTCATCGATTTGTTGGTTCTTCAGCGTTAAATTTTCAACGCCAAGCAGCGAAGAAAATTACGTTTTAGCGCCAGGCGTGTATCCAGAAACACCTTTGCGCCCTGGCGCCTTTGCGTTAAGGTTTTTGGATTGCCCCAAAGTTTGAGGCGCCATTGGGTGCCCAGAGTAATTTGCGTGTAGGACAGGCTTTCCAGCCTGTTCACATTGGGTGCAGGGCGCCTGCAGCCTACAAAACCGTCCCATCCATGCATTGGGAGACTGCTTTGCTGCAACGACGGGCAAAAATTGCGCAGGTAGATTTTTCTACAGAAGAACCTTTGCGCCCTGGCGCCTTTGCGTTAAGGTTGTGGGACTGTCCAAACATTGGGTGAAGCGAAAGAACAGCATGATCCCACCCCAAAAAAGAAAGTAAATTTTAGACAGATCCTTTGCTCGGGAGTGGGCAGCCCAAAGTGTCTACAAGTTTCTGAACCATCCCGTCACCTGACCTGTTAAACCAAACAAAAAGGTGCCCTATGATATAATGAATGCAAAATTTTGCAATTCCTTTTGCAAATTAAACCCGAGGCTTTCATGACAAAATACTTCACATTGCAAGATATCGATCGAATTGCCGAAATGATTCGACCTAAATTGCCGGTTCCCCCAAAGGTGGCTGCCATTTTGGGTTCGGGTTTAGGCAAACTAGCGGAGGCAGTAGAAAACGCCGTTTACATTCCATACAGCGAAATCCCATCCTGGCCGGTCTCGACCGTACAGGGGCACAACGGGCGGCTGGTGGCCGGCACCTTGAGCGGCCAGCCAGTGCTGTTTATGCAAGGGCGGATTCATTACTACGAAGGCTATAGCATGGCACAGGTGGGGCTGCCGGTGCGAGTGATGCAGCGGCTGGGCATAGAAAAGCTCATTGTCACCAATGCTGCCGGAGCCATTCATCCGGATTTTGTGCCTGGGGATGTTATGCTCATCACCGACCACATCAACTTGCTGGGGATGACCGGAAAAACACCATTGCGCGGCCCCAATTTGGACGAACTCGGCCCCCGTTTCCCGGACATGAGTCAGGCTTACGACCGGGCGTTGTGCGAACTTGCCCGTCAGGTGGCGCGCGAACATGAAATCATCCTGCGGGAAGGGGTATACGTGTGCCTGGCGGGACCATCTTTTGAAACTCCTGCCGACTTGCGCTTTTTGCGCGCGATTGGTACCGATGCCGTCGGCATGTCCACCGTGCCAGAGGTGACCGTGGCACGGCATGGCGGAATGCGGGTGTTAGGATTCTCCGGCATCAGCAACAAAGCAAACCTGGATGGCAACACCGTGACCACCCACGAAGAGGTGCTCGAAGCAGGCAAGATGATTGCACCCAAAATGGAAATACTGATCCGAGAAGTGTTAGCACGTTTGTAAGTCTATGGCCGAAATCTTCCGCGCGCTAGCAGCCTGGCAAATCTGGATTTACATCCTGCTGATTGTTTTGGGATTGGTTTTTGCGTTTCGCTTTTTACGCGCCTGGGATGAGTTACGCCGCTCGGCCTTCGGGTTAGAACGACGAATGGCGCAAGAACGTATCAATCAGGCCGCCAGCGTGCTGGTGTTGCTGGTGATGGCGGGGATTTTAGAGTTTATTCTGGTGACTTTTATCGTACCTGCAACCCCTGGGGCGTTGCCACTCCCAACGGTTACGCCGGCGTTACTGACCACCCCAACGGTGACCCTGTCTCCCGAGGAGATGGCCACCCCCCAGGGAACCCC
>DAOTZN010000061.1:0-1658 GCA_034434095.1 Anaerolineales bacterium | reverse complement strand
TAACTTGCCACACCACTGAGCATCATGACATTCGCGGGAAATCCATCTCGGTCAGTTTGGATAGTCTGGCAGCCGAAAATCAAGCGGCATGCACCGACTGCCACAGCCAAACGCCACACGAAGATGAACGTATCAACGAACATACCGATACCGTCGCCTGCCAAACTTGCCACATTCCCGCAATGGCGCGGAAAGAATCGACCAAGATTTACTGGGACTGGTCGCAAGCCGGCCACGATTTACCGGAAAGCGTGCACGAATATCTGAAAATCAAAGGTTCGTTCATCTACCAGAAAGATTTAGTGCCGGAATATCGCTGGTACAACGAAACCTCATATCGGTATTTGGTGGGCGATAAAATTGACCCCACCAAACCTACCCCGATGAACTATCCCAAAGGTGATATCAACGACCCCACCGCCAAAATTTGGCCCTTCAAAGTACATCGCGGCAAGCAACCGTATGACACGGAATATATGTACTTCCTGTTGCCCAAAACCTTTGGCGAAGGTGGTTTCTGGACTGATTTTAACTGGGATCAAGCCTCCCGTCTGGGCGCAGAAGCCAACAACCTGCCGTACAGTGGACATTATGACTTCGCACCGACAGAAATGTACTGGCCCACCACCCATATGGTCGCCCCGAAAGAAGATGCTCTGCAATGCGTTGACTGCCACAGCGAAACCGGGCGGCTCGACTGGGTAGCACTGGGCTATCCCGGCGACCCCATCGAATTTGGTGGGCGTGATGTCACCAGCCAACCCGTTTCACAAAACGTCAATCAAGAGGGAGCCAAATGGTGAAACGCAAAATAGCCATCATTCCGCCATCGTTACGCAAATACCGGCGCACCATCACCCTATTGACCATCATCGCCCTAACCGTGATGGCGCTGGCAAGCATTGTACTGGCACAGGGGCCGGCGCCATATTTGCCGCCCACCAGCACTGAAAACGTCAACCCCGGCCCCATCGCCCATCCGGTGTTCCCGATACTGGATGAAGCCGGAAACAATGTACTTGATACCGGCAACCCGATGTCAACCATCAAAACTTGCGGTAGTTGCCACGATGCCGAATTTATCGCCACCCACAGCTTTCACGCCGATATGGGCATGGCAAATGTGAGTTTACCCGGGCAGGTAAAAAACGGGCACCCGTGGGATACCAGCCCCGGACCTTACGGCAAATGGAGCCCCCTGACATACCGCTATCTCACCCCCGGCGATGATAGCCCCTTCGATTTGGGCACGGCTTCGTGGGTGCAGTTATTTGGCTCGCGCCATGTTGGTGGTGGTCCCGCCGCCACAGATGTTGACGGCACCCCGCTCACCGAAGTTTCGGTTTCCGGCACCGACCCCACCACACACGTCCTCGATGAAAACGGGAATGTAACCACCTGGGATTGGAAAAAATCCGGCATCGAAGAGATGAACTGCTTCTTGTGCCATATCGGTAACCCGAATACCAACGCCCGCAATTTTATGCTGGAAACGGGACGTTTCCAGTGGGCAAACACGGCAACCCTTTTTGGCACGGGCATCGTCAATATTGCCGCAGACGGCACCTACACATGGAATGCCGATGCGTTTGATGCAGACGGCAATCTGCTGCCGAAATACACCAAAATGCGCGACCCTGATAACGACGCATGCGGGC
>DAOTZN010000060.1:0-1649 GCA_034434095.1 Anaerolineales bacterium | reverse complement strand
TCTGGTGGCTGCCGGCGACGTTGTTGCTGCTACTTGCCGTCCACCTGTACCTGATTATCAAAATCGGCATCACTGCGCCGCCCACGAAAGGGAATTAGATGTGAACCAACAAGACCAAGAACGCTACCTGGCTGAATACAAAAAGATCAAGGAGCAAGGCGTCCCATTCTACCCAGACATCATCTTCAAGGATGTCATCGTCTCTTTTGTCATCTTTTTGATTTTAGTTAGCCTATCCTGGTTTGTTGGCGCGGAGTTGACTGACCCCGCCGACCCGACCGATACGTCCTACACTCCCCGCCCGGAATGGTACTTCCTCTTTCTCTTCCAGGCGCTCAAATACTTTCCCGGCAGTCTGGAGGTGATTGGAGCCATCATCCTGCCCACCATTGGCATCCTGGCCTTGATGGCCCTGCCCTGGCTCGACCGCGGCCCGAAACGTCATCCCCTCAGCCGCCCCTGGGTGACCGGCAGTGTTGCCTTGATCGTGGCCGGCATGGTGGGATTGACCGTCGCCGCCCTGCTCGAACCCCTGCCTCCCTCGGAAGCGCGCGTGGTGGACCCCGCCGCGGCGCTCTATACCGCCAACTGCGCTGGCTGTCATGGACAGGGATTGATTCCTAACACAGATGCCGACTTGCACGAAATCATTGCTCAGGGCAGCCACGATGGGATGCCAGCCTGGAACGCCGACTTGAGCGAGGATGAAATTGACCTGCTCGTCGGATTCATTACCTCCCCGGACGGTAACCGCGTTTACGTCAAGCAGTGCGCTGCCTGTCACGAGACGCCGGTATTTGCCATCGGCAACCTGCTGGAACTCCAGCAAGTGTTGAAAGAAGGCCCGGCGTACAAGCCCCACGTAGGCCTCGACGTCCCGGTTTGGGATGAAACGCTAGACGCGGCCAGCCGCACTGCCCTGCTGAATTTCCTGGCTGCGCCAGAGGGAAAGCGTCTCTTTACCATCAACTGCTCCTCCTGTCACGGAGGCGGCATTACCGTCACCGGCGAGATAGAGGATTTGCGAGCCGCCATCGCTTCCGGCGGCCTGCACCGCAATATGCCGTCTTTCGCCGGCTTATTGACCGAAGAGCAAGTTGACCTGCTGGCCGAATTCGTAGCCGATCCCGCCGCAAAACCTGAAGGCAGGGACCTTTATCGGCAGCATTGCACCACCTGTCACGGCATGACAGTGCCATCTTCCAGGGGGGCAGAGGCCGCGCGCCGCTCCATCCTGGAGGGCGGCGCACACGTAGCCATGCCATCTTGGGGCGATATTCTTACCGCTGAACAGCTCGATGCCCTGACCGCTTACGTATTCGATATTTCCCAGGGCGAAGGCGAGATCGCGGGCGCAGTGCTGTACGAGGACAACTGTCTCATCTGCCATGGCGCTTTCGGCGAGGGTGGTCCGAACCCTGGCCAGCCCGGCGACATCATCGCTCCCATCAGTTCCTCCGAATACCTGAAAACGCGCGACGACATCACTCTGTTCAACATCATTTCCAGCGGGCAACCTAATTTCGGCATGTCGCCTTTCGGCTCTGCCAATGGTGGGCCTTTGGAGGACGACCAGATTCGCGCCATCGTTGCCTTTCTGCGCGGTTGGGAAACCAACCCGCCTGTGGACGTCCCTCCCACCGTTGACG
>DAOTZN010000059.1:0-13208 GCA_034434095.1 Anaerolineales bacterium | reverse complement strand
CTTCAACGCCAACGTCAAGCACTACGACTATGATCCCGAAGCGGCGAAGGCGATGTTTGCTGAGGCCGGCTGGACGGACAGCGATGGTGATGGTTACCTCGACAAAGACGGGCAGGTGCTGGAAGTTGCCTATGAGACCACTACAGCGGCCCTGCGCCAAAGCGTAACCCAAATCATTGCCCAATCACTTGAAGATTGTGGCGTCAAAGTCAACTTGAACTACTATCCTGCGGGTGATTGGTTCGCCGATGGTCCGGAGGGCAAACTCTTTGGCCGCCTATTCGATCTGGGTGAATTCGCCTGGTTGACCGGTGTAGAACCGCCTTGTGATCTGTACATTACCGATCAGACTCCCGGCCCCGAAGATGGAACCTGGACTTCCATCATGACCGGTGAATCTGGTTTGTCCTTCCCCTCTGGTTGGGGCGGCGCCAATGAGACTGGTTACCACAACCCTGAATACGATACCACTTGTAAGGCTGCTTTGCAGTCCTTGCCTGGTCAGCCATCCTACGATGAAATGCACCTGAAGGCTCAGGAAATCTTTGCCAACGACTTGCCCGTTGTGCCGCTGTTCCTGCGCTTGAAACTGGCGGCTACCCGCCCAGATATGTGCGGTTTCATCATGGATCCGACCGCCAACAGCGAAATGTGGAACATCGAAGAGTTCGGTTATGGCCCGCTGTGCCAGTAATCGTTATTTTCGATAACCCCATGTGACACCACCTGGGGGGAGCCGCCGAGGCGGCTCCCCCCCTTTGTATGGGAAGATAAAGGTGTGATGTGTATTGCCTGTTTTTCAGGCGATAGATATGACGGTTTTATCTCCCGTATGTGCATATTTTGGTATAATCACCCCCATGTGTGCCCGTTTCAAATGAACTTTTGAATGTGTTGTATAGTAATAAAAGCGAATTAACTGCCGGAAGTGGCGCTGTGTTATGCCGCTTTCTGGCTTGATAACCATCCCCTGGGGCGGGAAGTAGCCCTGTTGTTGTGAAAGGAGCGATGAGCCAATGACCAATTACCTTATCCGGCGCGCGTTTCAAATGGTGCTGGTGGTGTTGCTTTCCTCGCTGGCAATTTATGTTTTGTTAAACGTTGCCCCTGGTGGTCCACTGTCTGGTTTGCGCTTGTCGGCCGACCGCAAGAGCCGTGTTAGTGACACGGATATTGCCCGGCTGGAAGCCTACCTGGGGCTGGATAAGCCGCTAGCCTTGCGTTATGTCACCTGGTTGATTGGAGATGACTGGCTGGGTGCAGATTGGATGTACGTCGGGCTAGGACAGTATTCCCGTGAAAGATTGGGACGCAACGGGGAACCCATCACTACCATCAACAAGGATACGGGTGAACGTGAGCCGGTGCTGGAATATTTTCGTTTTTGGGCTGACCCTGGTGTGGCACAGTTGAATCCTGGTTATTTGTTGTGGATTACCGGGACAAAGGTAGATGCCGCGCATGTTCAGGCTGATCACATTCGTGTTAAGCCACCAACTACAGCCCAGGCACCAGATAGTGTTGTATTGACAGCCCAGGTTTTTAAAGTGTATGGCAGCACCATCGAAGTGTCTGACTTAAACAATGTGCACTACATGGTTGAGGTCTCGGAGAATACGACTTTTGAATTCCCTGAAGGAGAGGGGAAGCCTCGTCCCGAAGAAGGCCGTTGGGTAAATGTTTCCGGATTGTTTGGGGCGCATGGTCTCCTAGGGCGCTTTGCCGGTTTTCATGGAGATAACCATGGTATTCTGCGCGGCGATTTCGGCTTTTCCTGGAAACTCTCTCCCTCGCAGCCCGTAACAGACCTGATAAAGAGCCGCCTGGGAAATACCATTCTGCTGATGACCACCGCCTCTGTGATATCGCTGCTTATTGCCATTCCGATTGGTATTTACTCTGCGGTTCACCAGTACAGTACCGCGGATTATGTCTTTACTACCTTTGCCTTCTTTGGTTCGGCGATGCCGGTTTTCTGGTTTGGTCTGATGCTCATCTTGATATTTACCTATCAGTTTAAAACCTGGGAGTTGCCCTACATGCCGTCTGGAGGGGTGGCGTTAGTGCGTTCGGCGCCACCGGGTAGCCTGGAAGCCGTACTGAATGTTACCCCAGGCAGCCTGGTGGATCGTATCATTCACATTATCATGCCCGGGGCCATGCTCAGTTTACTGTACATGGCCGGTTGGAGTCGTTACATGCGCGCCTCTATGCTGGAAGTGTTACGCCAGGACTATGTGCGTACGGCTCGCGCGAAGGGGCTTGCAGAACGTATGGTGATTTTGAAACACGCCATGCGCAATGCATTGGTGCCGATCATCACGATTGTTGTTTTTGAAATCCCCGGTATTTTTGGCGGTGCAACGCTGACGGAGACCATTTTCTCTTACCCGGGCATTGGACGGTTATATTTCGATGCCTTAGGTGGTAACGATTGGCCAGTGGTGATGGCTATTCTGTTTATCACGGCTATTCTTGTGGTTATCGCCACTTTGTTGGGTGATATACTCTACACTGTCGTTGATCCGCGCATTCGCTTCAATTGACGAACCATTGCAGGGCATCTGTAAGTAAGGTGCCCTGCTTGTGCATAGAAATCATGCTCTTTGATGTACTGGAAGACAATGGACGGTGTTGCGGATTTCAAGCACGTCCCCATATACACGGTCTTTTGTGCAAAATATCAAGGAGTTAGAAATCATTGGTTATCAAAGGAGAATTTCGGCATGGCGGTTGCTGAACTTGAAAGTGAAAAACTACTGACGATTGAAGAAGAAAGTTACTGGGCCATAGTCTGGCGTCGGTTTCGTAAACATAAGTTGGCAGTGGTAGGCATGGTGGCGATTATTCTGATCGCTTTTGCCTGTTTTGCTGCTCCACTGGTTGCCCCTTACGATCCCGTCAGCGACCTCTCTAAAGATCCCGAAACCGGTATTTTGCTGCGTAATGCCCCCCCCTCTCTTTCCAAAGAGAGTTTCCATCCTATGGGCACCGATGCGATTGGCCGAGATGTATTCAGTCGTCTGTTATATGCCGGGCGCATTTCTTTGAGTGTATCGCTCATTGTGGTTTTCTTTAGTGAACTACTCGGAGTATTTATTGGCGCGGTTTCTGGCTATTTTGGCGGTTGGATAGATGATGTCATCCAACGTTTCGTAGAATTCCTGATTACGTTGCCCTTGCTGCCCTTGCTGTTGGCCTTCTCAGCACTGCTGCGTGGTGTCACCATCCCCGGTTTACCGCGGGAGTGGAGTAGTGCGGTGGTCATTACCATCATTTTGATTGTCTTCGGTTGGATGGGGGCCAGCCGTCTGGTACGTGCTCAAGTGCTTTCATTACGGAATCAGGAGTTTACGGAGGCAGCTAAGGCCCTGGGAATGAGTGATTTTGGCATCATCATAAAGCACATGATTCCGAATTCGTTGGCGCCCATCATCGTAGCCGCCACCCTGGGATTGGGAGGCGTCATTATTCTTGAATCGGCGCTTTCTTTCTTGGGCTTTGGGATTCAACCGCCCATTCCCACCTGGGGCAACATGCTCAATGAATATCAGAGCGATATGTGGACCCAACCGGCTAAGGTGTTTTACCCCGGCTTGACCATTTTTATCTGTTCGCTGGCTTTCAACTACATTGGTGACGGCCTGCGTGATGCGATGGATCCTCGCTTAAAGCATTGATATCCGTTGGATGGGCTTGTTACACAAACTACGCAAATAAAAAAAATTTATGCCATCTATCTATGAAAAGCGTCAAAAACCATCCATCTGGAAACTGTTGCTTTCTACATTGGTAATCTTAGTTGTTGTGATTTACGGGATCATCACTATCAATACCGGTGATCCTCGCTGGTTCCAATCGGAATTTTCTGAGCAGCCGATAGCGATAACTCTTTATTGTTATGGGCAGCCAATACAAATTTCCCCTGGAACACCAGCCTTTCAAGATCTAACCAACCTCGTGAATGAAGCCCTTTCCGGCCCGAAACGTTGGGATTCCCTCAGCCTTTCGGAAGCAACCTACAACGATTATCACACCCACCCGCGCATGGCTGCTTTGGAATTGCAGTATGCCCCTCCAGTACGTATTCACTCTACGGTTAAATTCTTTTCAAAAGTAGAGTATTTGATAATTCCTTTGGTTGGAAGGCATGCCAATACCAACGCTGTTTTTGGGCGGAATGCGGGTTATTCCATTGCCGGTTCTTTACACGTTGAAAGTCGTACCGCGTTGATATCGTATGTGCGTTCGCAAGGCTTGTGCGAGGTCAACATTGAACCGTAATACGAACACATCGGATCAGGATGTGTTTTTATAAACCCCTTTTTTTGGGAGGAGCCTGTGACTGAACAAAGCGTTGATAATTTGCTAGAGGTACGTAACCTCAAAACCTATTTCTTCACCGAAGACGGTGTGGTTAAGGCCGTTGATGGGGTCGATTTTACCGTGCAGCGTGGTGAGATATTGGGTTTGGTTGGCGAATCTGGCTGCGGGAAGAGCGTAACCTCGCTTTCCATTATGCGTCTGGTGGGCATCCCCGGAAGAGTCGTGGATGGTGAGATTTTCTTTGAAGGGCGCAGCCTCTTGGACTTAAGTGAAGATGAAATGGTGGATATGCGCGGCAATCGCATGTCCATGATTTTCCAGCAGCCACAAACCAGCCTGAACCCGGTTTTCAAAATAGGCGACCAGGTTGCTGAAGTCTTTCAGATTCACCAAAATATAGGCAAGGAAGAGGCCTGGGAGCGTGCTGTCGAATTGCTCCGCCTGGTTGGTATTCCAGATGCCGAAAACAAAGCCCATGCTTTCCCGCACGAAATGTCTGGGGGACAGGCGCAGCGTGTCATGATTGCCATGGCGTTAGCGCTTAGCCCACAATTATTGATCGCGGATGAGCCGACCACTGCTTTAGATGTTACCATTCAGGCGCAGATCCTTGATTTGATGCGTGATTTACAAAAACGCACGAATACATCGGTGATTCTCATTACCCATGACTTAGGCGTGATTGCCGAAATGGCTGACCGAGTGGCGGTCATGTATGCCGGGCGTATTGTAGAGCAAGCGGACGTCCGAACGATTTTTGAACAACCGATGCATCCCTATACGAAGGGGTTGATTGCCTCCGTGCCGGTGTTGGGCCGTGTGACCGAACGCCTGGAAACCATTCCTGGTTCCGTGCCTAATTTGGTGAACTTGCCACCTGGTTGCCAATTTGCGCCGCGCTGTAAGGCTCGCATTGACCATAAATTGGCAATTTGCACCGAAATAGAGCCCGACCTCATCCCTGTTGGTGAAGGACATATCGTGCGATGTTGGCTTTATCAAAATGAGGATGGGCATGAAGCGCCCCTGGCGGCCGAGTAACCGTTTTGCAGATGAGGCAAATTATGAGTGAAATGACCGAAACGAATAACAAACCACAAAAACTTATCGAAGTTAATAACCTGGTCAAATACTTCCCCGTGCGCGGAGGGCTACTTCAGAGAGTAAAAGCCTGGGTACAGGCGGTAGATGATGTTAGTTTTTTCATCCGCAAAGGAGAAACGCTAGGCTTAGTAGGGGAATCCGGCTGTGGAAAAACCACCGTGGGGCGCACGATGTTGCGCTTGCTGGAACCCACCGGTGGCTCGGTGCTCTTTGATGGGCAAGATGTTTTCAGCCTCAAAGGTAAGGCGCTTAAGGCCATCCGCCGGGATATGCAGATTATCTTCCAGGATCCCTATGCCTCGCTTGATCCACGTATTCCGATTGGGGAGTCGGTGGCCGAGGGATTGAAAATTCACGGTATTGGCACCCCAAAGGAACGCTTTGATATCGTGATTGACATGTTGCGCAAAGTTGGTCTGGAAGATTACCATGCGCGCCGTTATCCGCACGAATTTTCAGGCGGGCAACGCCAACGCATTGGTATTGCCCGTGCATTGGCGCTTAACCCCAAATTCATCATTGCCGACGAACCCGTTTCGGCGTTGGATGTCTCCATTCAGGCGCAAGTGCTCAACATTCTCAAGGATTTGCAGCACGAATTTGGGCTGACTTATCTCTTTATTGCGCATAACTTGAGCGTAGTGGAGCATATTTCTGACCGTGTAGCCGTGATGTATCTGGGCAAAATGGTTGAAATGGCGCCACGCGATGAACTTTTTAGCAACCCATTGCACCCTTACACGCAAGCCTTGATGTCTGCTATTCCCATTCCTGACCCGACCGTTCAGCGTGAGCGCATTATCTTGGAAGGGGATGTCCCCAGCCCACTCAATCCGCCGAGTGGCTGCCGCTTCCACCCTCGTTGCCCGGTGGTAATGGAACATTGCTCTCAAGAGGAACCGCCTTTCCGTGAAGCGCTTCCCGAGCATTGGGTGGCTTGTTGGCGAGTAGAATAGGCGAGATCACGCTGCCTTTTGCCGGGCTTGTCTTCCTGAAATTTATTGGTAAGCGCGCAAAGCAAGTAATGATGCTTATTCGAGACCGCCATGCATCCTATGGCGGTCTCGCGTTATTTTTTCAAAAAACAAGCGTAGACCATGGGCGCAAACAGAAATCCCACCATGAAGACACAATGGCACGCAGGAACAAGGTTAGGGTTTGTCTAAAATTTACTCCCTTTTTGGGGACCCCAAAACCTTAACGCAAAGTCGCCAAGGCGCAAAGGTTTTTCTGGAGAAGACCTGCTCAATTTTCACTCGCCAGTGCAGCAAAGCAGTCTCCCGATGCATGAATGGGGAATTCTGTAAGTTGCAGACATCCCGCATCCCAAGCGGACAGGCTGGAAAGCCTATCCTAGATGGCGCTATTGCAGGGGATGGCGTAGACCTGGGTGGGTCTGGGAGCGCCGACCTCCAGGTCGGCACGTTGGGGTAGCCCCAAAACCTTAACGCAAAGTCGCCAAGGCGCAAAGGCTTTTCGGGAGAAGGCCCGATTTTGACGCTAAAACGTGATTTTCTTTGTGGCTCTGCGGCTTGGCGTTGAAAATTTAACACTGAAGAACCAACAAATCGAGCAATTATTCATAGACGAACCCTTAAAGATTTTGTGTTTTGATGCCTTTATGGTAAAAAACGCCAATTGGTTAGTGATAGGATGCTAAAACTGCGATAAAATTGATTTTAAACACCCTATCTTTGCTGTTTGTTCTGCATTCCTTACTTTTGATACAATAATGACATTATGAGTATTACTCGTGTTTTGATCGTACATCATGATGGGGCAACGCGCTCCCGTCTACGGAGTGCCATTGAAAGTCTTGGCCCGGGTTTCTCTGTAGATGACGTGCGCTCCGGTGAAGAGGCCTTTCTTGAATTTATGCGTCAACCGGTGGACTTGCTGGTGGCAGGCTTGTCCCTGTTAGGCATGTCTGGCTTAGAGTTAATGGAACGGGTGCGGGCGCGCAAGAAAGACATTCAAATTATTGCACTTTCTAATGCACAAAGACGTGATTTAGAAAAGAAAGCCACAGCATTAGGCATTGAAACCATTGTGCCGGCAGATATCGAATCCGCCAGTTTGGTAGCCCTGATTGAGCGTCTTATGGGGGTAGAAGAAGAAATTTTCAGCCCAGAGACATCACAAAGTGAACCGGCAACAAGTGAACCGGCAATCGCACCGGCATTCGGTAAGGCTGCGCCGCCACAAAACCCCGCAATTCATTTGGATGAACTAACACGTCCCAGCCTCTCGATGCCTCTGGCAACCTTACGCCAACATGTTCAGGCCATCACAGTGATGCTGGTAAACGACCATGGGCGTATCCTGGCACAAGCAGGTGATTTTGTCGATTTAGACTCCGGCTCGTCCCTGATGAACGCGTTGGTGACGGTTTTTGGAGCCGGCACAAAAGTCACTCAACTTTTGGGCGGTGGTACGCTCCAGAATTTCTTCGTTCTGCAAGGTGCCGACCAGCATATTTATTTGCTTTCAATGGATGATACCTTTGCGCTTCTCGCACTATTACCATCCGATGCCCCTATGGGTCAAGAGGATGTGCATCCGGCTATGCTGCAGACGGCGAATGCCTTGTATACCTTGTTTAGTAATCTGGGCTTGTTGGAAAAGGAAGAGGCCCCAGCCATTCCTTTACCACAAACCGGTTCACTCGATACTTCTCTATTGGCTGAACTTACGGATGCCGATGAAAATCTGGCGACCTTGTTTGAGACGGCACCCTCTCATCTGGAAACCACCGATGCCGATGAGTTTTGGTCTGCTATGAACGAAGAGGAGGCGGCAGGTAATGTCTCGCTTAATTTGCCGGACGCGCTTTCTTATGAAGAGGCCCTACGCCTGGGATTGGTGCCAAAAGATGAGGAAACTTCTTAGATATTGAGAATATCCCCGCCAACGGGCGAAAAAAACATCTTCTCAAACATTTGCGGTGTTCAAGCGCCACAACTAAGGGGCCGAGAACCATTTCAATAACCTGGCCCGCTCGTGCCCTATGCTTTGCCTCCGTTTTCAGAGCAGATACGTGAAATACCCTAAAAAAAATTTCTTTTTCCCCTTGTCACATCATCTTCGTTTGTGATACAATCATGCCCGCCTCGCGAAGGGCAATTTCTTGGGGCGTGGTGCAACGGCAGCACAGCGGACTTTGGATCCGTTGATTCTGGTTCGAATCCGGACGCCCCAGCCTTCTTTTCTGCATGATCGGTTCTATTGATTATCCATATCGATTCCCATTGGAGAGCGTCGTATCCCTGTTTTTGGGTGCGATGCTTTTTGTTTTTGGTTTATAGGAGTTTACCATGAGTATACAAACTGTTATCATGGCTGCTGGCAAAGGGACGCGTATGTACTCTGATTTGCCAAAGGTTTTGCACCCTATTTTGGGCAAACCAATGTTGTGGTATAGCATTCAAGCTGTGCGTGAGGTGCAAGATGACTTGCCCGTGGTTGTGATAGGACATCAAGCCGAGGCGGTGCGTCAAGCAGTAGATGGTCTGGCACGTTTTGTGGTTCAGGAGAAGCAAAACGGAACCGCCCATGCTGTCTTGCAGGCCCGCACCATACTCGAAAATCAAGCAGATATCATCCTGGTTACCAGTGCTGATATGCCGTTGATTAGTGGGAAGACCTTGCAAACCCTGGCGGAAGCACAGCGCACTCACAATGGGCCAATGAGCCTGTTAATTGCCGAAGCGCAAGACGCCCGTGGCTTTGGACGCATTTTACAGGATGAGAACGGCATGGTGCAGGCCATCGTAGAGGAGGCGGATGCCACGGAAGAACAGCGCGCCATCCGTCTGCTCAACGTAGGCGTATATGCCTTTGACGCAACCTGGTTGTGGGAGAACTTGCCTCGTGTGCCGGTTTCGCCCAAGGGCGAATATTACATCACTTCGCTGGTAGATATGGCTGTGTCTGCTGGCCAACAGGTGCGCTCTGTTGTGCTCCCTGACTTGGACGAAATCATTGGTGTCAACACGCGTGTCCACCTGGCAGAGGCTACCGCGGCTATGCAGCGACGTATTAACCGCCGCTGGATGCTATCCGGTGTGACGATGATTTCTCCGCAAGATACCTGGATTGAACCGCAGGTGACTTTGGGGCAGGATACCATTTTGTGGCCCAATACACACCTCAGAGGCCACACAACGGTTGGGCAGGGCTGTGAAATTGGCCCTAACACGATCGTGCAAGACACAACCATTGGAAATCGTTGTAAAATTGTATCCTCAGTGCTTGAAAGCGCCGTGTTAGAAGATGATGTAGATGTAGGGCCTTTTGGACATTTGCGCAAAGGCGCACATCTGGCGCAAGGTGTACACATGGGTAATTTCGGTGAGGTTAAGAATTCTTACCTTGGTCCGGGCTCTAAAATGGGGCATTTTTCTTACCTGGGAGATGCCACATTAGGGCCGAACGTTAACGTTGGGGCGGGTACGATTACCTGTAACTACGATGGACAGCGCAAGCATCCAACGACGGTTGGCGCAAATGCCTTTATTGGCAGTGATACGATGTTGGTTGCTCCCGTCACTATTGGAGACAATGCTCGTACCGGTGCCGGGGCAGTGGTAACCCGTAACGTCCCGGAAAACTCGCTGGCTGTTGGCGTGCCGGCGAGAGTAATAAGGAAGTTTGAAAATCGTGGGAAGTGACCCTCTCTTAGCAGGATTTGCTTTACTGTTGCTGTTTTTGTTGGATACCTGGGTGATGGTGGCCTCTGTTAGCCTGCATCACACCTCGCTTTCTCGCCTGGTGGGGCAAGTGGACATTGAGCAGGGGCCTGGACAACGGGCCCTGGACATGTTGGTTTCTATTCGGCGGCGTGCCATGCTCACGCTGCGTTTACTTCACATTGTGATTTTGGCCGTAATTGCGCTGTTGGCATGGCAACTACTGGTCTCCAGATTGTTGCTTTGGGCTGCCCTGCTGATTCTTGCGCTGATGCTGGTTTTGCTGGCCTTTTGGGAAGAATGGCTCTCTACGCATATTGAAGTGCGTCCCGCATACTATCTGACACGCCTGGAAAGGACTATTCGACTGGCTGTCATCCTGCTTTCTCCCTTCACGTTCATCATGTCGCTTGACAAAGAACTTGGCGGTGAGGTAGAAGCCATCCCGCCCTTTGTGACCGAAGACGAATTGAAAAACCTGGTGGATGCCGGTCAACAGGAAGGCGTTTTAGAGCAAGATGAACGCCGCATGATTTACTCCATTTTCGACCTGGGAGATACGCTGGCACGTGAGGTGATGGTTCCACGTATCGATATTTTGGCGTTGGACGTCAACACACCCTTGCAGGAGGCTGCCGACGTATTGCTGAAATCCGGTTATTCTCGTCTTCCGGTGTACGAAGACTCCATCGATCACATCCTCGGCCTGCTGTATGCTAAGGACTTATTGGCGGTGTGGTTGCAAGGGGATGCTTCTCAAGACCTGAGGAGTTTGTTGCGGCCAGCCTATTTTGTCCCTGAAGCAAAAACGGTGGACGCGTTGCTTTCTGAAATGCAGGCGCAACGCATTCACATGAGCATTGTAGTGGACGAATACGGTGGTGTGGCCGGATTGGTTACCTTAGAAGATATCGTTGAAGAAATTATCGGCGATATCCATGACGAATACGACCAGCAAGAAAGAGTTTTGGTGCAACAAATCTCTCCCGACGAGTATCTCTTTGCCGGACGCGTAGATTTGGACGACTTTAACGAACTGCTTCAGGTCAACCTGTCGGACGAAGAATCCGACACCCTGGCGGGGTATATCTACACCCAAATGGGGCGGGTACCTGCCGAGGGAGAGCGCATATTGGTAGATGGCCTGGAGTTAATTGTCGAAGAAGTTTCTCGCCAACGTATCCGGCAGGTGCGTGTGCGCCGAAGTCAAACCGCGGCACCCCCCGTGCCGGCAGAACCATCAGAACCGTGATTTTACGGAAAGGAAAATCTCCGTGCCTGAACACCCCCTGTCTGACGAAACCATCCAAAGACTGATTGCCCGTGCTGCCCAGGTGCGGCACAATGCCTATGCCCCCTACTCGCATTACTCGGTGGGGGCCGCTCTTCTGGCCGATGATGGTACCATCTACACCGGCGTCAATGTCGAAAATGCTGCCTACCCCAGCGGTATGTGTGCCGAGCGCAACGCCGTCTTCCACGCCGTTACCGAAGGCCGCAGACACTTTCAAGCCCTGGCCCTGGTTACCGATAACGGCGGTTCTCCTTGTGGCGCTTGCCGTCAGGTGTTATCCGAATTTGGACTGGATTTACAGATTTTCATTGCCGATGGAAATGGCAACCTGCAAGAAGTCATGACCTTGCGGGATTTGTTGCCACGTGCTTTTACCCCCGCGGATTTACCGCTTCAGTAGGGGCACAACCCTACCGCATATTGCTGTGCCCCTGTATACGTCGTGCTGCGTGCAAAAAAAGGCCTCTACCAGTTTGGCGCGTTCGTATCTGCTGTCAGTAAGGATTGCAAAATCCAACCCTCTTTCCCATCCGGGCCGCGCACCAACACCCAGATGCCGTCGTCTCGTTCTACGGGAGGAACATCCAGGATTTGCACGCGCGCGCCTTGCAGGTAACTGCTCACAATCACGCCGCCGGGGGTATCTCGGATAACCGCCCCAAGCGCCGGTGCAATCTGCGCGTAATATGGCGTAGCGGTTGGGCTGGGGCTGGGGGTCAGCGTAATCGTAGGCGTCCAGGTGGCGGTGGGCGTCCAGGTGGCCGTAGGCGGAACGGGGGTGGCCGTCAACGTTGGGGTCAATGTGGGTGTCAGCGTAGGGGTTGAAGTAAAGGTCGGGATGGCAATCTGACCCTCAATGGCAGCCCCCGCGCTGCCTAACCCCAAAAGCAAGACTACCCCCGCCAGTGCAATAACAGCACCCAGCGTGTAGCCAAAAATCGTCAACGGGCGAAAACCCAGCACCGCAAAGGTCAGGGTGCCCAACAAAATCGCCCACGAAAGATGCAGCGCAAAGACCACCATGCCATCCGGCCACAGGTGCGGAATACCGGCCGTCAACCCAAAGCCGGCCACACTGAGCGGCAGGTACAGGCCATAAGCCAGTGCTACGGCCGGGACTTCTGGGCGACCGTGCTCGTCGGCCATGCGCGCGGTCGTCAAAATCGCACCCAAGGCCACCAACACAAAGGGGCCTATCGAAAGCCGGGCATGTTGGGCGGCCTGGGAATACGTTGCCGGCGGCAAGAATCGGCTGACAAAGCCCCCCAGGGCACCCATCCCCAATACAAAAGCCCCGCCAATGGCAAAGCCCCCAAAACTACGTGTAAAAAAGCGTACCGAGCCTAAAATCGTCCCCAGCGACATGCCGACTGCCGGGGCCATTAACGGCGCAGCCAGCGCCCCCAGTACGAGCAGCGCCGAAGAATCCATCAGCAGACCGGCGGCCAACACCACCCCGCATACCAGGGAGAACAGGAAAAAATCAAAGGAAGGCGCAGCACGATGCGCCACGTGCTCCAGGGTCAGAGCGCGTTCATCCGCTTCCAGCGGCGTCAACAACCGATGGGCGCGTCTGCGCCTGGCGGGGGGTAAATCTTCATCGTCAATCCATGTATTCCTGAAATCCATACCCGTATTATACCCCGTGTAGTAAAATTCTCTCATGTTTCTCAAACGCACTCTCCTTATTTTGTGGATAATCCCGATGGTGTTGGTGGCTTGTGGGGGAAACGTGCCCCTTCAGGTGACGCCTACCCCCCAAGAGAATCTTGGGGAACCAACCCCGACTTTTGAGT
>DAOTZN010000058.1:0-5762 GCA_034434095.1 Anaerolineales bacterium | reverse complement strand
ATGCTGCGGGATGAACGCAAGGCACTCCCTGGGGGTGAGCGCCGAGAAATTAGCGTGGTTTTCGCCGATTTGCGCAACTTCACCCATTGGTCAGAAGCACGTTCTCCAGAAACCGTACTCGGGACGCTAAATTATTTATGGGCCATTGTCATATCAATTGCAGCCGAATATAACGGCACGGTCAACCAATTTATGGGCGATGAGGTCATGTTGATGTTTAACGCGCCAGAACCACAACCTGACCATGCCTTCCAGGCATTGCAATGCGCCCGCGAACTGGCGCAAGTTAATTCTGGCGAATCGGGACTACGCTTTGGAGTCGGGGTTAACAGCGGGCCAGTGGTGGTAGGAAATCTTGGCAACAGTGAACGCTTATCTTACACAGCCATCGGCACCACAACAAACGTGGCGCATCGCTTGCAAAGCATCTCCCGTCCAGGCCAGGTGATCTTCGGGGAGGCCACCCACCAGCGGGTCGCGGGACGGGTCGCTTGTCGCCCCTTGGAAGCGGTACAACTCAAAGGGTTAAGCACAGCACTACAAATTTTCGAATTACTCCCTTGAACTTGACGCTGCAGACGATGGACGCACGGTTTGTGGCAAAAATACCTTGAAAACACTGCCTTCATGGGGGCGGCTGCTCACCTCAATGCGTCCACCCATCATTTCACAAAAATGTTTACTAATGGTCAACCCCAGGCCAGTCCCCCCATATTTGCGTGTGGTAGAAGCATCAGCCTGTGTAAAGGGCTGAAATAAGCGGGACAACTGCTCCTCAGAGATACCAATACCGCTATCTTGCACTTCAAAGCGCACTTCTCCATCGGGTTGCAGCGCCACACGCAAGTTAATCTCCCCATCTTCCGTGAACTTGACAGCATTGCTCAGGAGATTCAGCAGTATCTGGCGCACCTTTAATTGATCGGCAGTCATATCACCCAAAGGTGAATCCAAGTGAACGTGCAGACGATTGCTTTTTTGCGCTATCAACGGTTTCGCGATATCCAGCACCCCATCAATGAGAGACTCGATGCTGAAAGTTTCCAGATACAACTCCATTTTCCCGGCTTCAATTTTTGAAACATCCAACACATCGTTCACTAACCCAAGCAATTGACGTCCGGCAATGGCAATGCGCTGTGCATCATCTGCTAAATCTGTGGACCCGGCTTCGGCCAATTCTTCTTGTAAGAGTTCGCTGTAGCCGATAATAGCATTCAAGGGGGTACGTAATTCATGGCTCATGTTTGCCAGGAATACGCTTTTCGTGCGGTTGCTGCGCTCGGCTGCATCGCGTGCCTCGGCCAGTTTGACAGCCAATGCGTACTGCTCTTCATACATTTGGGCATTGCGCAACGCTAATGCAATTTGGTCAGAAGCGGCATTCATTAAGCGCAGGTGCTCGTCAGTAAAGCATCCAGGTTTAGAGGACATTAAAGTCAGGACACCTAATAACGTTTTGCGCAACATAATGGGCAAGCAAAGCGCCGAGCGGGCTTCGTAGGGTTGGTCTGGAAGGGTGAGCCAACGTTCATCCAGGCGCGTATCTTGGATTAGGGCTGATTGCTTGTGCTTACATACCCATCCGGCCAAGCCTTTATCCATGACCTGACCAATCAAGGAGTGCGCCTGTTCCGCATCATCTACTTGTCCACGCGGCAAAATACTGGCTACTATTCGTTGTTCCGTATCGAGTACAAATAAACTGCCTTTGTCCGCGCCGGTCATTTGAACGACTACATCAAGTGAGTTGCGTAATGTTACCTGCAGCGTTGGATAGGCAGAAGCAGTGCGGGCTACAGATACTAAGTTCTCAAACAGCCGTTTCTGATCCTCTAACGCCAAACGGGTGCGATGCGCCTCCGTCACGTCCCGACTCACCCCAATGGTGGCAACCTGACGCCCGGCCACATTTTTCAGGGGCACCACAACTATTTCGGCCCATCCATCCGTGCCATCCTTGCGCAAGAAGTGGATTTCACCTTTCCAATGCCCGACTTTTTCTAAGGCCTCTCGAATCTCGACATTTTGTTCGCCGCCTTGCTCTGGATGATGCCATATATCTGCAGGCTGGCCCAAAAGTTCGTCCAGGCTGTAGCCAAACATTTGTTCGGTCGCAGGGTTGGCATCTATGATCTTCCCATCCAGGTCGGTGATAATCACACTCTCGGATAAACTGGCAAGCGTTAGTGCATGACGCCAAATGACTTCCTCGGTGCGTTTTCTCTCGATAATGCTCGCTAATGTCTCGGCGGCAGATCGCAAAAAGTCAACTTTATCCGGCTGACGGATATGACCCGCCGGCAAATACAAAACCATGACACCTACAGTGCGCTCATTGCTGCGAATAGGAACGTTGTAGTGACCATGAGGCTGCATGTCATGGTAATTAATTTCGTGGCGTTCATCCACCTGTTCAGAGTGCAATATTTCCCCTTTTAAGGCTGCCAACCCACATAGGCATTGGCCATATCGGATTTGCCTGCACATGTGCAGCAACTCAGCGTGCAAATTGCGCTGCACCACCAGTTTCAAGTATGGCGGCTCTCCTTCGGAAAGGAAAATTCCCCCCTGGTTTTCAATCTGTAACCAGGGTATTTCCAAAATAATATCCAGCGCACGTTGCAAAGCCTCTTCCAATGATTCGTTGCCTTGTAAGATGCGCAACAAATTATTGATCACATACTGAAAACGGTTGGCACGATCCAACTCCAGCCGCAAATGCTGCTCGGCGGTTATATCGCGCACAATGAAAACGCGTCCAAGAACTGGGGCAACACGAGCAGCGCGCAAAGGCGAAACCCGCACCTCAAGAAAGCGCGTCGTGTCGCCGTCCAAGATGTCAAAAGTGAAATGCCCTTGTTCTACCTTCTGGAAACGTTCTAACACCTGAGGCCAGACGGCAAAAGCGTCCTGTGTAAATCGTCCTCGCAATTCATTTGGTGTGCTTCCTAACCAGGAGGCCGCAACTGGATTGATGTCCACAATCTGACTTTTTGTATCTACAACCATGACCCCATCAGACATGTGTTTCAATACAATGCCCGATGCAATCGGGGCCATGTCAATCAACCGGAAGCGAAAAATACCAAAAGCCATCGCTACCGCGCTGATACCAAACATGAAGGGCGTCAAGTCTAAACGCGGGAAGGGATTTGCCCCCAACAGATAAAACAAATTGCCAATCCACGGCATGGAGACGGCCACCAACAAACTGACCACCTGCCCACGGTACACATCCGGGTAGCGCACCAGGGCACGTATGAGTACAACCGTGGAAATTGCATTCAACACATAAGCATACAATGTATGAACGACAAACCACCAACCATAGGAAGAAGGGGCAAAAAACAAGCGTGCTCCCACCTGCTCTACCCCCAGCGAGCGCCACATCCAGGTAGAAAACGGCGTCCACACAATCAGGATGCTAATTGCCGGGATAATCAACACCAATACTATGCGGCGCGGCGATGTCCAGGTGAGGCTGCCGGCATGTCGCATGGCCAACAGAAAAAAGAACGGGGAGACCAATGAAATGCCAATATACTCCAGCCGCACAAAGAAATATAAAATCTCTGCCTGCGTACTTCCCAATTCCAGGGCATAACATAACGACCATTCAACCAATGCCAGGCTGAGCAGTGCCAAGGGAAGCGCTGCCGGGACGTGCCGCCGCCGCCAGGAAAACAGTGCCAATGGAATTTCTACCAACAGTGGCAACAGGGCAACCACAACGTAGGTGTTGATGTTCCAAAGCATCATTCTCTATTCCTTCTTTTTCAACAAAATATAGGTTTCTAACATGCCTTTTCCTTTGACCTCCGAAGGAGGCAATGCTTGCAATTCAAACGCATCCCGAATGCGGAAATACACGCCTGCCGAGACTTGTATTCGCCCCGGTTCGGCCATGCTCTGAATGCGGCTGGCCGTGTTGACAGTATCTCCCCACACATCGTAAGAAAATTTATGTCTCCCAATTACGCCTGCAACCAGCGGACCACTGTTCAAGCCAATGCGTATTTGCAAATTCGTTCCTAAAGTGGCGTTAATTTGCTGCAAAGCGGCTTGCATTTCCAACGCAGCATGAGCACTTAGATGAGCGTGATTGTCCAGGGGGAAAGGCACTCCGCCTACAGCCATATAGGCATCCCCAATAGTTTTTATTTTCTCCAGTTTATACCGCCGAATAATGTCATCAAAGTAGGAATACACTTGATTAAGCGCGTTCACCACTTCTGCGGGGGAACGGTCGGCGGCATACTCCGTAAAACCCACTAAGTCGGCAAACAAGACGGTTGCATCTTCAATCTGGTCGGCGATGGGTTCTTCTCCGGCCTTGAGGCGGGTCGCAACCGGTGCGGGCAGTATGTTCAACAGTAATTTTTCAGATTGCATCTGAGATTCTTCAATGCGACGCAAGTATTCTTGCTCCTGGTCGTACCATGTCTTGCGCATCAAACTGCCTGAGACACGCGCGCGCAACAACACCCGATCAAAAGGCTTGAACAAGTAATCTGTAGCGCCTAATTCGATGCAACGCACCACGCTTTTCTGATCCGTGTTCGCCGAAATAACAATAACGGGAATATGACGCAAGGCTTCATCTTCATGCATGTGTTCTAAAACTTCATAACCGCTCATCACGGGCATCATAATATCCAGCAACACCAGGTCAAAGTGCCCAGCGCGCAGTTTTTCCAGTGCAATCTGCCCATTCTCGGCCATCTCGCTTTCGTGCCCCATACGGCGGATATGGCGCGCTAAAAGATCGCGATTGAGCGGCTGATCATCTACAATTAAAACGCGACGCGGTCGGTCTGTCATGCGTCAGTATGCTCCTGCAAAATGCGCTCCATAATTGCTAACAACGCCTTGAAATCCACCGGCTTGGTTGTGTATTCGTCGCAACCTGCGTCTAACGCCCGTTGACGGTCTTCAACCAACGCGTGGGCTGTCAAGGCCACAATGGGAACTCCGGCGGTTTGTGGATCGGCCTTGAGGCGACGGGTGACTTCATAGCCGTCTATTTCTGGAAGGCTAATATCCAACAGGATAAGGTCTGGGTGATGCTGACGAGCCATTGCCAATCCCTGGAGGCCATCTACCGCCTCCAATACGTGAAAGCCGCGGCGCCCCAGCCGACGCGCCAGCATATCTCGATTCATAGGGTGATCTTCAATTAACAAAATGCTCAATGTTTTTGTCATCATAGGTATCATCCTTGAAGGTAGCAAGCACTGCGTGCCAGACTCGGTTGAAGAGGTAACGCAAAGGTGCGGAGTCGCAAAGAAATTCACGTTTTAGCGCCAAAACTGGAATGACGGTATCATCTCAATAACTTGGGGCCTTTTGGTGTTTTTTACCACAAAACCACCAAGACACAAAGTCTTTATCCTTTTCTTCGTGCCTCTGGGACTTCGTGGTGACATTTTTATTGCACCTTATGTCGGCTTCTCCTTTTTTTCGAGAAGTCGCCATGAACTCTGTTCACCACCAAGCATGAAAATGTGCTATAACTCGAGCACTCGGCTGACACAGAGGTCGTTTCGTAACTGGTGCCACGAGCCTGATGAGAAGTCTATTTTCAGATCAGATCAGATACGGTCTTTCAGGCTGGGGGCGCGATCTTTTGAATATTCCTCGGGTTGAAGACCGAAATGTGCTTGATGCCCAGGAAGGCCTGCGCCCCCGCGTCCAGCTCCACCCAATGGAAACTGCGGTGCGCGGAATACGGGTCGATTTTGAAGAGCGTGCCTTCGTAC
>DAOTZN010000057.1:0-24853 GCA_034434095.1 Anaerolineales bacterium | reverse complement strand
ACCAGTTTAGCATACATTACGCGCATTACGTTGCAGGAACCTGATCACCATAAAGTGCTGACCGTCGTTGCAGCGCGTGTGCAAGACCTTTTCAATGCGGATAGTTGTTACATTACCGAGTGGGATGAAGACACCCAAATGGTTTTGCCGGCCGCCGCCTCCGGGATTGAGGATGCGCATACCTATCTGCCACCCAAAGGAATACCGGCAGAAGGGACCCTGACCGCCTCAGTGCTTCAAGAGCAGCGTGTTCTCCCTGTGCCAGATCCTTTCAACTCGCCGTATATTTCCCCTGAATCTGCCCAAAAATTTCCTATGGCGCGCTCAGTGCTGGCGCTGCCCATCTCTGCCCATGGGAAGTTCTACGGGATAATTGGAATCGGGTTCCACACGCCTCATTCCTTCAGTGAAAAAGAGATATCTCTGGCTTCGGATGTGAGTGCGTATATCTCGCTGGTTTTCGTCACCTCGGTGTTGTTGCAGGAAACTCGTCAACATCTTTCCGAATTGGACGCGGTACGCAAGGCTTCCCTTCAATTGACGGTCTCGCTGGATCAACACGCCGTTTTAGAGACCATCTTGCTGCAAATCTACAACTTACTCAAAGTGGATAACGGCCATATTTTCCTCTTTGATGGCAAACAACTGACCTTTGGTATCGCCATAACGAATGGCAACATCTCAATCAGGCCAATCGCCGAGCCACGCGAAATTGGCGCTACCATGCAGACGGCGCTCAGTGGAAAGCCTTTAATCATTGATTCTGTGCAAGAGCACGAACTATATGCCAATTACACGCCATCCTTTACTGGCGCGTTGGCCTGCTTCCCATTGCGCGCTGGCGGTCGGGTACGGGGGGTGCTCAATGTGGCCTATGAGCAGCCACATCATTTCTTAGCGCATGAAATCCGCATGTTGGAATTGTTGGCCGATCAAGCCGCGATAGCCATTCAAAACGCCATGCTGTACGACGACGCACAGCGTTCTCTGCAACGTTTACAATCGTTACGCACCATTGATAACACCATCACGGTCAGCATGGATATTTCCATCACCCTGGGCGTTGTCCTGGAACAAATTTTGCGTCAATTGGACGTAGACGCAGCGGCAGTAGTGTTATTTCAGCCCGCGACTTCTTCATTACAATACACGATGGTACGCGGCCGGCTTTCTAAGAATGTATTTCCAAAGCACACGATACGTTTAGGCAATAATTTGTGTGGCAAGGTGGCCTTGCGCCGTGAACCTCTTATCGTAGATAATTTCAGCCCTGAAAGTAATGAACTCACCCTTTCGGAATCTGAGATTCACCCTAAAGTTTACGTTGGCTTGCCGCTAATTGCAAAAGGGAACCTCCAAGGCGTTTTAGAAACGTATTTTTTTGATGCTTTCCATCCCAATAACGATTGGCTATCATTTGCTGGTACACTGGCCACGCAAACCGCAATTGCCATTGAGAACGCGCAATTGTTTGAAAGTCTACAGCACTCCAATTTTGAATTGGAGCAGGCCTATGACCAAACACTAGAAGGTTGGGCACGGACGATGGAATGGCATGGGACAGAGCCCCCCGGGCACATTTCCAGAATCGTTGAATTGTGCTTAGCCTTTGCCCGGCGCGTGGTGCAGGATGAACAACGTCTTGTGGATATCCGCCGTGGCACATTATTACACGACGTGGGCAAATTGGCCATTCCAGATACAATTTTGCTCAAGCCCGGCCCCTTGACCGATGCCGAATGGGAAATTATGCGTCAACACCCGGTCTATGCGCGTGAGTTGCTTTCCCCCATTCATTTCTTGCGCAGAGCACTCGTTATCCCCTATGCCCATCATGAGCGCTGGGATGGCAGCGGCTATCCGCGTGGCCTTGCCGGGGAAAACATTCCACTGGAAGCGCGCATTTTTGCACTGGTCGATGTGTGGGATGCCTTGACTTCTGATCGGCCTTATCGCTCGGCCTGGTCACCCGAAAAAACCATAGAATACATTCAGGAACAGGCCGGCAAATTGTTTGACCCCAATTTGACGCCCATTTTCCTGGACGTGCTGCGGACACGTCGAGCGTACTTCTAAAAGATTAGCATGGATATCGCATCTTTTCGGGCGTTGTGTTTGCCCATAGGGCAGACTGCGCTGGCCGAGGCACAGCATCTTTCACCGCTTGAGGGGGATTTTTTATTCCACTTTCAACATCTGGTGCGCCGCTATCCTCCAGAAATCGCGCGTGCCGCTTTGGAGACGGCCATCCTGCGTAACCGGGCAGTTGAAAAATTTTCCCGGCAGGCTGCCCGCTGGTACTTCACTCGTGAAGCATTAGAACAGGCCAGCCCATCGGTAGTTTCAGCCTGGCGGGCGCGGCGCTTTGCGAACTACAATTTTCTGCTGGATGTGGGCTGTTCCATTGGCAGCGATACTTTTGCCCTGGCACAGGTGGCACCCACCCTGGGGATAGATCTTGACCCTTTGCGGTTGGCCATGGGACGAGAAAACCTCAAAAGCGCTGGCTTATGGGGGCAGGCACAACTTCTGCGGGCCGATGCACGTCGCCATCTCCCTTTGAGGGCGTTGCCTCCCCTGAGCGGAGCGTTTTTCGATCCGGCACGCCGCAGTGGGCAGCAGCGTATTTTTTCGGTGGCAGATTACCTGCCGCCCCTGGACACTGTGCTCAACTGGTTGCCGCATTTCACCGGGCTGGCAGTCAAGGTTTCACCGGGGGTGGATTTAAACGAAATCTTGGCTTACAACTGCGAGGTCGAGTTTATTTCCCTGCATGGAGATCTAAAAGAAGCCTGCCTGTGGTTTGGGGATTGCCGGCACAGCGACCGACAGGCCACCCTGCTCCCTGGAGAACACATCCTGACAGCGGATGCTTCTGCTGAAAATACCGCTGCGCGCCTGGATGAGCCAGGGGCTTTCATTTACGAGCCTGACCCGGCTGTGCTGCGCGCCGGTTTGGTGCGTACCCTGGCTGCCCGTCTGGACGCCTGGCAACTCGACCCCCAAATCGCTTATTTGTGTAACGATACCCGCCGTGAAACGCCTTATGCCCGCTGCTGGCAGGTGGAAAACTGGATGCCTTTTCAAATGAAGCGCTTACGGGCTTACCTGAGAGCCCGTAAGGTAGGCCAAGTGACGGTTAAAAAACGCGGCTCGGCGTTGACACCGGAACAGGTACAGCGTGCTTTGAAATTAAAAGGCGACCACCAGCGGGTGATTTTCCTCACCCAACTGCGCGGCCGCCCAATTGTGGTCATTGCCTTACCTGAAATTATGCCTCTCGAAAGAGCGGCAGATGTGCCAGGGCAATGACGTTTTCCCATTCGGCCGGGTCATCACCCTCGGTGCAGATAGCGGCTTGCGCTACCACCTGCGCGTTGGCACGCTCCATCAGGGCCTGCATGCCATTCAACGTTGAACCGGTGCTGATGACGTCATCCACCAGAACCACGCGCTTGCCATCGAGCAATGCGCGGTCTTTTTCACCCAGATACAGGGTCTGGGGTTTTCCGGTGGTGATGGAGTGGGTCTCCGCGGAGATGGCTTCGCCCATGTAGGGCTTGTAATTTTTGCGTAGCACGACGTACGGCTTACGGGTGGCTACTGACAGCGCGTAAATCAGGGGAACACTTTTGGCTTCTGCGGTGACCAGTACGTCGTAGGCAATGGTTTCCAGTTTTTTGGCTAATTCCTCGGCACTAACTTCGGTTAATTCGGTATCACCCAAAATATTAAGTACGGCGATGCGCAAGTTTGGGGCAACCTCGAACAACGGCAAATCTCGCCGGATGTTACCGATGGTAATAGTGTAAGTATCCTGGGTCATGGTTTTTCTCCTGAGGGTTGAAGGTGGTCTACAGCCGCCAGGCATTATATCACCGCTCCGGCTCACGGAAAACCTGTAGTCGAAGCAATCCCTTCACCTACGAAAAGATTGCTTTGTCGCCGCAAAGCGGCGCCTTGCAATGACACCCTGCCAGTACTGTCATTGTGAGTGACACTCAAAACGAAAGAAACGGAGCAGTTTTTGGGTCAGATGTAGGATAGGCTTTCTAGCCTGTCCGCAGCCTGGAAAACCTGCGCTATAAGATAAATGCTCAGGTGCTGAACATCGGCTTCGGCTAAGGTTCTCAGTAGTCCGAGTCGAATTCATTCGACTTCCAGGCACTGAGCAGAGACTTCAGTCCCGCTCAATGTCAATCCTGAGCGGGCGCAGGTAGTCCATGGAAGTCGGATAGACTTGGGCTGCCAGCCCGCGGGGCTTCCACCAACTGAGCAGAGACTTCAGTCCCGCTTGAATTCACCACCAAGGCCCACGAAGCCCCCAAAAATAACGAATAAACCTCGCGACTTGGTGCCCTCGTGGTAAAAAAATTACCAGACCCCAAGTGATTGAGGTGATATACACCAAAAACAGGTATAATTCATTCTATGAACGTAAAAGATTCTCTCGACCAGGCCCTCAAGGACGCGATGAGGGCGAAAGATGACATTGCCAAACGCACATTGCGGATGGTACGCGCGGCCATTAAAAACGCCGAAATTAACGGCGGCCGGCCGCTGGAAGAAGGCGAGGTCCTTCAGATTTTGCAGAAAGAAGTAAAAAGCCGTCAAGAAACCATCGCCGAAGCCCAAAAAATCGGACGCTCTGACATCATAGAAGATGCGCAGGCAGAAATTGCGGTGCTAGAACGCTTTTTGCCACAGGCCCTCTCCTCGGATGAACTGGAAGCCATCGTGCGCGCGGCAATCGCAGAAGCAGGTGCCGCTTCCCTTGCAGATATGGGCAAAGTAATGCGCCTGGTGATGCCCGAAGTGCAGGGACGGGCCGATGGACGGCAGGTAAATGAAATCGTGCGCCGCCTGTTAGGAAAAGCATAATTCGCCGAATCGTCATGTTTTCCACTCGTATGCAGCCTTTCTATCGGGGTGTGGGATATCTCTTGGCATTCCTACTCACTGCTGCCATTGTGATTTTCCCTTTGCTTAAGAGCGACGAACCGGTCTACAAACAAGGGCAGGTTGTCTCGCAAGATGTGCGCGCCCCGTACACGTTGCAATACGAAAGCGAATATCTCACCCGTCAACAGCAAGAACTTCAGGCCAATGCCGTGCTGCCGGTCTATACCCCACCGGATGCCAGCATTGCCCGGCGGCAGATCAGCCATTTGCGCGCTGCTCTGGATTACATCAGCGCGGTACGCGCCGACACTTTTGCCACACCGGAACAGCGTTTGCAAGACCTGGCAGCCCTGCAAGATGTCCAACTGGACCTCGAAACCCGACGGGAATTACTTGCGCTCAGTCCAACCGCCTGGCAGGCCGTTCAGCAGGAGGCCATTCGAGTGCTGGAACAGGTCATGCAACGCACGGTGCAAGAATCCCAAGTGGACGGCGTGCGCCGCAGTTTACCGGCGTTAGTCAGTTTGTCGCTACCCGAAGAACAGGCCGACATCATCGCGTATTTGGTCTCCCCCTTCATCGTTGCCAACAGCCTTTACAGCGAAGCCTTAACCGAGTCTGCCCGTCAAGCCGCACGCGAAAGCGTACAACCCGTCAAGCGTACCTTTGTGGCCGGGGAAACCATCGTGCCGCGCGGCAGCGTACTGTCCGAATTGGACATAGAGGCCCTGACGCAATTCGGCCTGACGCGCCCGCAATCCAAGCGTACCCAGGTATGGGGTGGTCTCGCGCTTTCCGTGCTCATGTCCACCCTGTTGATTGGGTACCTCATCCGCATAGACGGCGAAAAACGTAGCAGAAGCGGGCGAGCCTTGCTCATTCTGGGCTTGCTGTACCTGATTTTTCTGGCACTCACTCGGTGGGTCATCTACAATGCCGGCAGTATCTGGCCGTACATCTTACCGGTCAGTGCTTTTGGCATGAGTGTCGCGGCCGTATTTGACAGTCGCTTGGCCCTGTTTGTCGCCCTGCCGCTGGCGATCTTGGCACCTTACGGCGCACAAGATAACTTATTGCTGCAAACTTTCTACCTGGTAAGCGCAGTGGGCGGCATTATCATCCTGCACCCCGCGCGGCGTGTATCCTCCTTTGTGCGCGCCGGGATGGTCAGCGGTTTGAGCGGCATGATCGCCGTGCTGTCCATAACGCTGACCTCCACCTCCGACCTTGCGCTTGATAACTTGTTTTCTTTGATTGTTGCCGCCTTGTTCCATGGTGTCTTGAGCGCCGCACTGGCACCCATCCTGGAATTTTCCCTGGCGCAATGGCTGGATGAGACCACCGAAATCCAGTTGATGGAACTGGCAAAGCCAGACCATCCCTTGTTGCAATACCTGCTGCGACAGGCGCCGGGCACATACCAGCACAGTTTGCAGGTTGCCAATCTAGCCGAGCAAGCCGCCGAAAGTGTCAATGCCAATGCCTTCCTGACGCGCGTTGGTGCCCTGTATCATGATGTTGGCAAGACAAGTGCCCCGGCCTTCTTCATCGAAAATCAGATTCCCGGCAGCCTCAACCCGCACGATAACCTGCCTCCCGAAGAAAGCGCCGCCATCATCATCCAGCATGTTTTCGATGGGGTTAACCTGGCGCGCAAATACCATCTGCCGCGCCGCATTCAGAATTTCATTCTGGAACATCACGGCACGGGGATAACGCACTACCAGTACACCAAGGCGGTTAATGCCGCCGATGGCGATAAGGAAAAAGTGGACATCAGCCAATTCCGTTACCCGGGGCCGGTGCCGCACAGCCGAGAGACCGCCATCTTGATGCTGGCCGATGGCTGCGAAGCCATCACCCGCGCCCGTCCGCCGAAAACCGAAGAAGAATTGCGCACCTTGGTTAAAAGCATCATTACCAATCGTCAAAAAGAAGGCCAGTTAGATGAAGTTGACCTGACATTAAAAGACCTTTCCCGCATTGAAGATTCCTTCGTCGCTACGCTGCGGGGTGTTTACCACCCCCGCATCCTTTACCCGGAAATGAAAAAACAGCCTAACGGGGACTCTAAGGGGGCTGCGCTCCCTCAGGTTGCCTCATCCCAAAGCGATCCCGTTTCCCAACCGGCCGAAAAGTCTACCCCTTCCCTATGATAGACCTGCAAACTGAAATTTCCCTGTCCCCAGAAATACAGCGCGCCCTCCAGGAAGCAGTCACTGCGACCCTGGTGCAGCAAAAACACCCCCTGGATGTTGATCTTGCCCTGCGCATTACCGATGACGCTGAGTTGCAGGCGCTCAACAGTGCCTTTTTAGGCCACGATGCCCCTACCGATGTGCTTTCCTTCCCATCAGGCGAAGTTGACCCTGAAACCGGACGACCCTATCTGGGCGATATTGCCATCTCTTACCCGCGAGCCGTAGAGCAAGCCCAAAAAGGGAATCACGCCCTGTTACACGAACTGCAACTGCTGGTAGTCCACGGTGTGTTGCATTTGTTGGGGCACGATCATTATGCCCCCGAAGAAAAAGCGCGCATGTGGCAGGCGCAACGCGCCGTGCTCGATGCCCTGGGGTGTCCACTTTCGCCGCCATGATGCAGCACCTGCGCGATTTCTTCAGCGGACGGGTGCGCGCATTTGGCTATGCGTTTGCCGGTTGGGGCCATGTCCTGCGCTCGCAGCGCAACGCCTGGATTCACGCCCTGGCCAGTTTGCTGGTCATCCTGTTGGGGAGCATCCTGCACGTCACGCGCCTGGAGTGGGTGCTGTTGGTTTTTGCCATGGGGTTGGTGTGGATGGGCGAAGCCCTCAACACCGCCCTGGAGGCCCTGGCCGATTTGATACACCCTGCCCCGCACCCATTGGTGAAGATTGCCAAAGATGCCGGCGCGGCAGCGGTGTTGATTGCTGCTTTGAGCGCGGCTGTAATCGGCGCGTTGGTCTTCTTACCTTATCTGTTCCCCTGAGAATGGAGTGAGACATGAATCCGGAGGATTTATCCATCGCACGGCGCTTGTTGACCGAAGAACAAACCGCTGCTTTGGGGGTCGTGATGGAAGGGCGTCCCTACGTTGGGCTGGTGCCTTATGTCTGGATTCCCGCTCAAGGGGCCGCGGTGATACACACCTCCGCGTTGGCGCAGCATAGTGCCGGCCTGTATGACGGGGCCGCGGTCAGCCTGTTGGTGCGCGCCACCTCAGGGGTACGAGACCACCTGCAAGTCCCGCGCGTGACCATCTTAGGGGTTGCGAATCTCATTCTTTCGGAGACGAATCTGTACCGTCAATATAAGGAACGTTATCTGGCGCGCTTTCCAAAGGCTACCATCACCTTTTCGCTCAAGGATTTCTCGTTATTTGCCGTGCAGGCCAGCGAGGCGCGTGTGGTGCTGGGTTTTGGCAAGGCCTTCAGCCTCTCGTTATCTGACCTGCAAACTTTGTTTGGGGAGTAAGCCCGATGAAAGATTTTCGTTTTGGTACGGTCGGTTCGCCACTTTCAATGCCCAAAAAGCCGGGTGGCAGCGTAGGAGCCGTGATGCATACGGCCTCTTTAGGTCTACAGGCGCTGGAATTAGGCTGGGTGCGCTCGGTGCGGGTGTCGGAGAAAACCTGTGCCGCCATTCGGGAAGCCGGGGAAGCGCACGATGTGGCTTTGAGCGTCCACGCCCCTTACTACATCAATCTGAATGCCGATGAGGCAGAATGGCCAAAATCCCGTAAACGGTTGATGGATGCCGCCCGTTACGGCGCACTGGCCGGCGCCACAGATATCGTTTTCCATCCGGGTTCGTATTTTGGACGTCCGCCTGAGACCGTGCTCCCCAAGGCGATTGCCCGCCTGGCCGATTGTCAGCGTGAGTTACGCGCCGAGGGTGTTTTTGTCACCCTGCGCCCGGAGACGATGGGGAAAGCGGCCATGCTTGGCTCGCTCCAGGATACGCTGCGCATGAGTCAGGAAGTCGAGGGGGTGGCGCCCTGTCTTGATTTCGCCCATTTGCATGCCCGTCCCGGTGATGGCAGCATGAACGCACGCGCCGACTGGGAAGAGGTGCTATCTGCCTATGCCGCGGCGTTAGGGGAAGCCGCGCTCAAACGCCTGCACATTCACCTTTCGGGGATTGCTTACGGTCCCAAAGGCGAGAAGGAACACCTGCCGTTGGCCGAATCCGACCTGAATTTGTTGGCTATTTTTGAGGTGTTGCGCGCCTTTGGTTGCGCCGGGCGTATTTTATGCGAGAGCCCGATTATGGAAGAGGACGCGCTTTACATGCAACGAACCTGGTTGGGCGTGTGAAGCAGTGGGGTGTTTATCACGCAGTTGTGACGAATATCACTTGTAGATTTTTGCACAATGCGCTACCCTAAAAAAAAAAGCATTGCTTTGTGAACCCCCTGTTGCCGAAAGGAGCCTGTCATGTTAATCGTTCAGGACATTTTGAAAATCAAAGGCGATAAAATTGTGAGCGTTTCCTCAGATACGCCGGTGAAGGAAGCCTTGCAACGCATGAAGGAAGCCAATATTGGGGCGGTTTTGGTCATAGCAGAGGATGAAAAGCCGGTGGGTATCTTCTCAGAACGTGATCTGGCGCGCGAGTTAGCCGCCTATGACGAATTTCCGCTGTCCACGCCGGTTGAAAAATTGATGACAGCCCCGCTGATTACCATAACGCCGATGACGCCCATTGAAACCTGCATGGCCATGATGACCGATAAGCGCATACGCCATCTGCCGGTGGTTGATGAAGAGCGACTGGCAGGCATCATCTCCATCGGTGATGTCGTCAAAGGGCTGCTAACCAGCAAAGACAGCACCATTCGTCACCTGGAAGGTTACATCACCGGCACGAACTACGGCCAGTAGCATTCGACAAACTTTGCCGCGCGCGTCAGGGAGAGGCGTGGCCGCCTCCGCTGATGTGGCGTATCGTTGGGGCCATAGCAGCGCGAGTTCCCTTACTCGCGCCTTTTGCCGCAAAAAAATTTTTTCAGCGCCAGGGCATACGCCTTGGCGGCTTTGCATGGTTTAAAATGCAAAAGGCAAAACGCCCGTTCCAATTTTAGGAACGGGCGCTTTGCAATACCAGTAAATTGAGGAGGATGTTGTCTAGGGTTCGTACACCCCTTGTGCCACTTGTTCGCCGCCTTCTTCAAAGATGCGGTAGCGCAGGGTGATAGGGATGACTTTGTTGAGCATGTTTTGGGCGGGACAGTAACGGGTGGCAGAAAGTTCGATGGCGCGTAGCACTGCTTTTTCATCCACGTTGTGCCCGGTGACCAGGTATTCAATCGTTGCCTGGGTGAAAACGTGGGGGTGCTCATGGGCTTGATCGGCATGCACCTGAACATCAAAGGCGGTCACATCCTGGCGTTTCTTGCGCAAAATGGAAATCACATCCATGGCCGTACAACCTGCCAGGCTGATGGCCATTAATTCCATCGGCCGAAAGCCGTCATTTGCACCTCCTACCGAGGGATCGGCACCCAAGTTGACGGTAAAACCGGAGTTGGCCTGACCTGTAAAACTCAGTCCGCCATGCCAATTGACTTTTGCATCCATCAGTTTTGCTCCTTGATGTAGGGGGTTACATATTTTTCCAGGGCTGCGCGGGTGATTGCGCCCGTCCAGGTCGCGCGTACCATGCCGTTACGGTCAATCACAAACGAAGTTGGCAAACCCCGAATGCCGAACGCGCGCATCGTTTCTGTGTTGGGGTCGGGCCATACCGGGAAGGTCAAGCCATACTGTTGGACAAAGGCGCTCACCTCCGCCGGTGAATCACCGGCATTGACGGCGATGACGGTGAAGCCTTCTGCCTGGTGGGCCTCATGATAAGCCTCTAAATCGGGCATTTCGGCCTTACAGGGCGGGCACCAGGTTGCCCAGTTGTTGAGCAGCACGACCTGCCCGCGGAAGTCGTCAAGGGAGACCGGTTTTCCGTCCAGCCCTTGGAGGGAAATCTGCGGGGCGGGATGGGTTTTTACCTCAACCGGAATGGCCGAAGGGCCGCTGCTTTCTGGCACAGGTGTGGAGTTGCCGTTCCACAGTGCGCTCAGCAGCCCAAACAAAATCAGCGCGCTGCCGACGGCAATCAGCAGCATCGGTGGGGATTTTTTGGTGTTTTTACGGCGTTTTGCGGCGCGGCTCATAAGTACCTTTAGTGACGATGGTGCATGGGTTGATGTACCCTACGCGGGTTGCTTTCCAGGGTGCCGTTTAGGTAATTTTGCAGTGCGGCCTGAATTTCGCCGCCGGTCAGGATGACTTCCAACCCGGCAGATTGAGCGGCCGCGTAGGCGGGCGTTCCCATTCCGCCGACAACCATAACCTGGCAGTCGGCGATGGGGGCGAACATACTCTCGTGATTGTGCCCGTGGTTGTGGTGGTCATCTTGCGCGCCGTGGTGCGTTTTTTCACGGCGTTCTTGGGCTTGCACCTGCCCATTTTCTACGCTAAACACGAGGTAGTAGGGGGCGCGCCCAAAGTGATTGCTGATGCGTACCCCGTCTTCGGTAACGAACGCAATTTTCATGCTTACCTCAAGTTGAGCAAACGATCAATTTTAGGACGGTCAAACCCGACGATGATTTTTCCACCGATGTCCAGCACCGGTACACCTTGCTGTCCGCTGCGGCGCACCATATCGCGCGCCGCAGCCGAATCACGCGAAACGTCTACGTCTTTGAAGGGGACGCCTTTTTGGCGTAGATATTGTTTTGCTGCCCGGCAATACGAGCAGGTTGGTGTGGTGAAGATAATCACGCGGGGATATTTTTTCTTTTCTGCCATGAATACCTGTGTGCTCCTTGGTGTTCTGGTTTTTATGCCAATGCAGCCTGCAACTGCTGCACGAGGTGCGCTTCCGGTACGGCACCAACTACTGTGCCTTTGCCCATGTTAATGGTGGTTTGGGGCACCCCGCTGACGTTAAATTGGTTGGATAATTCAGGAAACTCCATGGCTTCCACCATTTCTGCCTGGACCATCGGGCTTTCCATGGCCATTTGGTGGGCTAACACAACGGCACGCGGGCAATAGGGGCAAGTGGGCGTGACAAAGACCATCATGTGTACCGGTTCTTTCAAATTACGCAAGAAGGCGCGCGTTTCTTCTCGCAAGCCAGAATCGCGCCCGGAAACTTGAATGAGGTCGGTAATAAGCGAACTGAATTCATGACCAGAGGGGATACCGGCGTAGCGAATGCCGTAATCCACAATTTCATCGCCATTTTGGGCCGCGATGACGATGCCGGGGGCTTTGTCCACCTGATAGCGGGCGGCCACTTCGGCATCTTGTTCTAAATCGAAGATATCCAGAGAGAGTTTTTCGGAGAGTGCGGTAACTTCTTCTAGCAGTTGTTGGGTGTCGTCGCAGTATTGGCAATTGTCTTGACTACCGAAGAAAAGCACTTTGACAGGTTCTTTGAGCGAAGCAAAGGCCTCGCGAACCTGGGATGTGATGTTGTCATCTAATAAGCGTTGCGCCATTTGAAAATACTCCTTGAAAGTTTTGGGGTTGAAAATCATTGCCGGCATCCCAACGGGATGCAGAGCGGGTTATCAGGTAAAGCAGCCGCCTGCGCCGTAGCCGCAATTGGGGCAGCGCAAGGTGAGTGTGCCGTCATAGTCCAATATGCCTTGACCACACTGTGGGCACGGATCACCGGGGTGCAACTCCGCCCGTGGGGGCGTCGGCTCCTGTGGCTGCAGGGCATACAACTCAAAAGCGGATAGCGTCTTTTCGGGCTTGTCCTTTTTTTCGCACATAGCGGTTGCCTTTGAACATTCCGTTAGATGCGTCTGAGGGGCAAAGGTTACACTTTGGATGCTGTGTTGATGATTTTCTTACATTCTGGGGGCTGGGATGGTTGAGCGGGAAGCCCTTTGGGTTGGCATCCCAAAAGAGGTAGCGGAAGGCATTGCCTTCCGCTACCTCTTTTCTGAACTGAGACAGGACTTCCGTCCGACTACGTGCCGTGGTGTTTGCGTTGGGGCTTGACTCAGCTCCCTTGTCCCCCGGGGGAGCCATGCTATGCCTCTTGCAGGCGGACGCGCACGTCCAACGCGGCGGCGCCTTGGCCGGGGGAGAGCACGCGCAGCGGGTTGATTTCGATTTCGGCGATTTGCGGGTGGTTGGCGGCCAGTTGCGCCAGGCGGATGAGCGTTTCACGTACCGCGCCTTGGTCGGCCGGAGGAATGTTGCGGTAGCCGCCCAGTTTACGCCCCGCCCAGGTGCGTTGCAGCATGTCGTCCAGGTCGGGGGCGGTTAAGGGGGCGAGTGCGAAGGCCACGTCTTTCAGGCCCTCCACTTCCACACCACCGGAGCCAAACATCACCAACGGGCCGAATTGTGCATCACGCACCACGCCGACGATGACTTCTTGGCCGCTGGGAATCATGGGCTGCACCAGCACCCCATCCAGGCGCGCCTGGGGCTGACGGGCAGTCACGTTCGCCATCAGACTCTCGAAGCCCTGAGTCGCCTCCTCCGGTGAGTTGATATTCAGCAGGATGCCGCCAACATCCGATTTGTGGGCGATATCGGGGGAGACGATTTTGAGCGCCAGCGGAAAACCGACCTGCTGACCGATGGAGGCCGCTTCCTGGGGACTGCGTGCCACCTCCCCACGGGGAACGCGAATCCCATAGGCCTTCAGGAGCGCGGCGGCCCCCTCAGGGGGCAGCCAACTTCCGGGTGCCGCGGCACCCAAAAGGGCGTCCGCCTGTTGGGGGGCCACCTCCTCACGGGTTAGTTCCGGAGATTTACATCGCTGCAGGCCGTTGGCGCGTCGGTAAAGGATGGCTAACGCCGAGGCGGCGCGTTCGGGGAAGCGATATTCGGGAACGCGTGCTGCCCGCAGGTGTTCTACCGCTTCCTGAATGAGACGTTCGCCCATCAACGCCACCACGACCGGCTTGTCGGCCGTCTGGATGATGGGGATGATGGCCCGCGCCACGGCGCCGGTGCTGAACATGGGCGGTGGCGGCAAGACGACCATCACGCTGTCCACGTTGGAATCGGCCAGTAGAATGCGCAGCCCTTTGGCGTATTGCTCCGGCGAGGCGGAGGCCAGCATATCGACCGGATTGTGCAGACTGGCCGCGGGCGGCAGCAGCGCGCGCAGGGCGCTGACGGTCTCTTCGCTCAGGGCGGCCATTTGAAGCCCCAGGGCTTCGAGCGCATCGGCCGCAGTGACGCCCGGCCCGCCGGCGTTGGTGAGTACGGCCACGTTGGGCCCTTTGGGCAGGGGACACCACGCCAGGGCGCGTGCCCAATCGAACATCTCTTCGCTGGTGTCGGCGCGCAGCACGCCCGCACGTTGGAACGCGGCATCGAAGGCTTGTTCACTGCCGGCCAGTGCGCCGGTGTGCGAGGCAACGGCCTTTTGACCGCTCTCGAAGCGCCCTACTTTGAGTGCCACGATGGGTTTGCGGCAGGATACCCGTCGGGCGGTCTCCACGAAACGGCGTCCGTCGCTGACGCCCTCCAGGTAGAGGGTCACAACATGGGTGCGCGGGTCCTCGGCGACGGGTTCCAGCAAATCCGTTTCGCTCAGGTCGGCTTGGTTGCCCAGACTGACCAGGCGGGAAAGGCCGAAGCCTTGGCCGCGTGCCCAGTCGATGACGGCTGCGCAGATGGCGCCGGAGTGCGAAATGAAGGCTACATCCCCGGCGGGTGGACCGGGTGGCGGCAGGAAGGTGGTATCCAGCGGCAAATGGGTGTCCAGCAACCCGATGCAGTTGGGGCCAATCAGGCGCATACCGTAGCGCTGAGCAATCTCCACACATTGCGCTTCCAGCGCCGCGCCCTGGGGCCCCACTTCACGGAAGCCACCGGTGGCGATGATGGCGGCTCGAATGCCGCGTTCGCCGCAGGCTTCCAGGGCCGACGGTACGTAGGGCGCAGGAACCAGGATGATGGCCAGGTCAATGGGGTTGGGCACCTGGGAGATGTCTGTATAGACGGGACGCCCCAGCAAGTGGCCGCCTTTGGGGTTGACGAAGTGCACTACACCGGGATAGCCACTTTGTACCAGATTGCGCGCCAGACCATAGCCCAGTTTGTGGGGGTCACGCGAGGCACCAAACACGACAATCCCTTGCGGGTTGAAGAAGGTTTTGAGCATAAGGCGGGTCTCCTATCGGTAGCGGATGAAAACAATGCGCTGAAGCAGGGCGGGTTGTGTATTAGTTGTTAATGAATGCCAGTACGCGTTCCAAAGTCAGGTGTGGATGCCGTAAGTCACCAGCCTGGAGCATTCCTAAGTCAAAAAGTTGTTGCAATAAGGCTTTGGTCTCGCGCGTGCTGAGTTGCAGGCGGGTTTTGATAGCGCGTTTCCAGGCGGCACGGGTTGGTTCTTCCAGCGAGTAATGCGGGATGCGCGTCAGGGCATACAGTTGCATGGCCCGCTCGGCAACCTGGGGCCGCACGGGAATGGGGGTGATTTTGCCATATAGGCGCTCGGTACGTAGAGAAACGCACCGTATGCCGCTTTCAGGTGCTTCCCAAATGTCAATTTTCCCCTGACTGACGGCTTTTTGTAGCAAGGTTTCTCCTTCACCAGGAGGGGTGAAGGCCTTCAGCAGATCGGCGGGAATGCCGGTGTTGAGGGTGCGGCGCAGTGTGCCGAGTACTTTGCATAGGGTTTCGACGGGGTCTTCAGGTGGGGGTTCCTTTTTCGAGGGTGGATGTGGGGTGGGTTCTGCGGGGATTTCAGGTTTTTGTGTGCGTTGAAAATCGATGCAGGAGAAGCGTTCCTGGAGCACCACCGCGCTGACTTCCTGGAGTGGCAGGAGAAACATGACAGGGATGCCGGCCTGCACCAGGGCGTTGCCAACTGCGGCGAAGACCTTGTCGCCGCTGCCGATGATGTACAGGTCGGCAGGGTGCGCGTGGACATGCGCACCGATTTCATAGGCCAGGCGAGCATCGGCAAAATTTTTGATGACGTAACGTTTGCCGGCCGATGATTGCTGACGGCTGCGCACTGAGCGTGGCTCGAAACTATCCACGTCAATCAAGGTGGCCACGCGGTGCAGTCCTCCCTTTTGAGGATCGTAGTGGGTAAAGTTGGCTACGGCAATAAAATCTGCCCGCTGCAATTCGCCATAATTCTCTTGGATAAATGCCACCATTTGCTCAAAATCCATGTGTGGGGAAAATCCATAAGGATGTTGATGGCTGCGTGTGCGCTTTTGTAGGGCGTTATGAAAATTTTCGTAATCCAAAAACAAGGCTACTCTTCGATATTTTGTCATACCACCTCTCCGATACGGTTAACACTGGCGCCTGGTGAAAATTGGCAGATGAGCACAACCATTTCCCTGTCCAAAAACGAATCGCAATAAAAATGCCATAATCCGGTGAACATTTGAATGTGAATGTTTAATGATAGCACAGCAAGTGAGTATGGTACACTTTTACATATGATTTCTAAGGTAACTTTTCTGCATAGGGGTGCATCTAATGGATGAACTTGCCCTGTTAGAAGATATTCGTTCTGGTGACCAGGCTGCCTTTGCTGCGTTAGTGGATCAATACTCCCCACTCGTGTATCGGCTGGCGTTGCGCATGTTGGGGAATCCCCAAGATGCCGAAGATGTGCTGCAGGAAACTTTTATCAAGGTGTACCAGCATCTGGATGGTTTTAATGGACGTTCGCGGCTTTCCACATGGATTTATCGCATTGCCACCAACGAGACCTTGATGCTGCTGCGCAAGCGTAAAGGAAAAAACATTTCGCTGGATGTGCCTGATGATACCGCTGACGAAGATAGGCAAGAGCCTCTGGAAATTGTAGATTGGAGTTCTCTGCCGGAGGATAAACTGCTGGATAGTGAGGTACACGCTTTTTTAGAGCGGGCTGTGGATTCCCTTTCAGAAGGGTTGCGGGCGGTTTTTTTGTTGCGAGATGTACATGGGCTTTCCACCCGAGAAACGGCCGAAATGTTAGAAATCAGTGAAGTCGCGGTGAAAACGCGCCTGTCACGTGCCCGTTTGCAATTGCGCGAAGCCTTGTCGATTTATTACCGAGAACAGTTGGAGGTTCGTCGTGAGTAAAAAATCTCCTCAATGCCGTCATTTGTTGGATTCGTTGTCCGAATACGTAGACGGCACTTTGCAAGATGCCTTGTGTAAAGAAATTGAACGTCACCTAGCCGAATGTGAGAATTGCCGTATTGTGGTGGATACGCTGGAAAAAACGGTTTATCTGGTGCGCTCCCTGGATGATAATACCCCGGTTCTGCCGGATGATGTGCGCGCGCGTCTGTTCCGCAAGTTAAATCTTGATGCCTATTTGAAGAATGGGCAAAATGCTCTTCCTTGATGGGGAAGATGCCAAGGGTCAATGGGGGTATTGTAATTTTTGGAGATGGTTTATCAACATGTGAAACACGCTGAATCATTTGCGGTTGCCGCTACCCTCGCGGGGGACAAATGTTTTTCACCGAACAGGCAAAGGGATGGTTCATTTGGTGTCCTGAATTACCCCTAAAGGGTGCTTACCCTACGAGTACGATGTCGCGCAGCCCCGCTTAGTTCGTGGAAGATCTTTGGGCTGGATGGGTAGCGGAGGGCATTGTCCTCCGCTACCCCTTTCACGGATTGAGGCAGGACTTCAGTGGCCAAGCCTGGTAATGGGCAGCCAAAAGTGTCTGCAAGTTTTTGAACCATCCCCCAAAAAGATATGGGTAATCGCCTGTCCCAACCCCTTGCTTTTTCGGTTAAAATTGTGTACAGTAGTCTTATCCCCCCACAAGTGTATGCTGAGAAATGGTGCATAGCCGATATGTTACTCTAGAAGTGGAGGGGAAATCATTTTTTGTCTTGGAGGAAACACAATGGAAACAGTACGACATTTACTTCAAAGCAAGGGCACCGAGATTTGGGCGGTTGCCCCCACCGATACGGTGTACGAGGCGCTTAAATTGATGGCCGAAAAGGACGTTGGCGCTCTGTTGGTGATGGATGGCAAGAAATTGGCGGGCATTTTCTCTGAGCGGGACTATGCCCGTAAGATCATCCTGCAAGATCGCTCCTCGCGGAACACTCAGGTACGGGAAATCATGACCTCCAGCGTGGTGTGTGTGCATCCCGATCAGACCATCGAAGCCTGTATGGCCTTGATGACCAACCGGCACATCCGTCACTTGCCGGTTGTGGATGAGCAGAAAAATGTCCTGGGTGTGATTTCCATCGGGGACGTGGTCAAGGCAGTGATTTCTGACCAGGCCTCCTTAATTTCCCACTTGAGCAACTACATTCTGGGTGAATGCGGCGATTGATTTGCCCCTTGGGGGGTGGGGCGAAGCGTGCGGCTGACTTCCAGGCGGCTACCTATCGGAGCGAAAATACACAGAAGCGCAATCGCTACCCAACTACCCCTTCCAGACGCGCTCCAAGAGCAGAAACAACTGCGCCATGCCGGCCGCCAGTGGAGCAATTTCAATGTATTCTTGCAACGTATGGGCATGCCCACCGCGCGTCAACCCGATGCAAATCGCCGGATAACCCAAACTGAGCGGTACGTTGGCATCTGTAGAGCCAATCATCAATTGTGGGCGGATATTGTTGGCCTGTAAACACGCTGAGGCTGTCTTCACCAGCCAGTGGTCCTTGGGCAGGCTGCCACTGGGACGCTGTCCCAGGTTCTCGACCACCATGCGCACCCCGTGCTCCTGGTTGGCCTGAGATACCAATAAGTTGACTTGTTTGGCAAGCCAATTTAATGTGTCAGGGTCTTCGGAGCGTAAATCCAGTTCCATAGAGGCTTGTGGGGCAATGGTGTTGATAGAGACGCCACCCCGCATCATGCCCACGTTGAGTGAGGTACGCGGCTGTTTGGGTAAGGCCAGCGCATCTAATTGTGCAACCAACCGTGCCAGCACGTGGATTGCAGACGGACGGCCGTAATCTGCCCAGGAATGTCCCCCGCGGGTGTGGGCCGTTATGCGATAGCGCTGAACACCCAGTCCACGGTGATAAATCACGCCCAGCGCCAACCCCTCCAGGATGATATAGGCGCGCGGCGCATCGCCAAACTGTGCCGTCACCGCCCGCATTCCCTTTAGATTCCCCAGCCCTTCTTCGCACACGTTAGCGACCAGGTGTACGTCCCCGGCAAATTTCAACTTGCCGGCCTGATATTGGCGCGCCACTTCCACCAGCGCAGCCAGGGCGATGGCATTATCCCCCAACCCAGGGGCAACAATGCGTTGCGGGCTGCGCTGCACGTCCAAGGGGGTATCTTTTGGAAAGACGCTATCCAAATGTGCCGAAAGCACCACCGGCGCCAGGTCGCTGCTGCCCTTCAAACAGGTGTACATATTGCCGGTTTCATCGCCACTGACCTCTAACCCCAGTTCGCGCCACAGATTGGCAATAGCATTCGCTCGCGCCGACTCTTCAAACGTCGGCGCGGGGATTTGTTGAAGGGTAATGGCGGTTTCTAGCAGGGATTGGTCCATAGTTTTTCGGTACCTGTTTACCGGATGAATGTGTACAGGGGATGCTCACACCTGAAATGAGGGGCGTCTTGCCCCACGTGCGATGACCCAATGGGCTGTCCAGGGCAGTTTTTTCAGCCTGCACATGAAAAACACCCCAAAAGAGGGAAGAACGACTCTCACAAGGCCAAGACTTTACTGCGCAGCGCATCCAGGCGTGCCTGCGCTAGGCCGGGCAGTGCGTCCAGCGCGTAAAATGGATCGTAGCCCTCGATGGTCAGCGAAGCCGCCACGTTGCCGTGCAACGCGGCCTCCACCGGATCAAAAGATTTCAAATAACCGGCTAAAAAACCACCGCCAAAGGCATCTCCTGCACCGGTTGGATCTACTTCTTGCGAGGCATACGCTGGAATTTCCCAGCGTTTCCTGGCATGTGCATCGTACACCCATTGTCCGCCCAAGCCACGCTTGATGACCACGATTTCGCAACCGTAAGAAGCAATAGCCTCTGCCATCTCCCATAGGTCATCGCTGCGCTCGTGGAATAGTGCCCGCAATTCATTCTCGGAAGGCAGAAAAGCCGTCAGACCGGTGACAACCGAGGGAATGTGATCCCAAAATACGGGCGTCATGTACCCCGGCGAAGGGTCGAGCGTGATGGTTTGGGCGTTGTTTTGGCGAAAGAGCGCCGGCAGCAGGTTATGTGTTAGGTAATCCAGCGGACAAATGTGCGCGGCGCGGGCGTGCAGATACGTTGAAGGGACATCATTTTGACGTAGCGAGAAAGGCAGCAAAGAAGTGCGGCTATCCAGCGCGGGGATAGGATTGCGGTACCCCAATATGCCCTCCGGGATGGGCAACCCCAGACGCGAAAAATGATGAATAGGATTATCCGTGTGGCGGGTTTGTAAATCGGTATATGCTAGGAAAAAACGCTGATCAAAAGTGCTATCCAGTCGCCGGATGCCATCAATATTCAAATCGTGCTGCTGCCATGCCTCAATCCAAGATTGAGGGTAATCGGCGCTAACGCGTGCCAATAACCCAATCGGGGCTTCACTCCACAAACGAGCGCCGCTGGCCGCGTACAACACATTGCCTCCTGGCACATCCAATAACGCTTTCCCGTTGGGTAGCAACGTGTACTGCCGCCACAACGCACCGGCAATCACCAGGGTGGGCTCATCCATGACGAAAAATTAGCCCCTGTAATGTTCAGCCGACCAGTTGCGCAATCTGGCGTAAGGTGCCGAAAATCATAGCGCCAAGTTTGACGCCCTCGGTGGTGGAAATGTGGATTTCGCTGCCCTCTTTTTCCGCCCGCTGTACCAGCATATAGGCAGCCAGCAAGCCGCTGATGGCGCCTAAAAGCGTGCCAACCAGCAATATCCGGTTTTTGTTTGGGTTCGAGTTTTCGTTCATGGTGTCTCCCGTCTTGTATGGTCTACGAGTTTTCGCTTTCGGCCCCAAAGTGCCTGCCATTTGGCATGTAGCACACCCATTTTTATCATTGGAGAAGCGACCTTGTTTGAAATGCGCGTTGTCCCCTCCTGAACGCGTTGCACAAAGCCCTGAATTTGCCACGTCACCGCCGGCAACCCTTGATTCGCTCGCCAGACGGCATACGCCAACCCCGCGCTGGCAACCAGCAGCAAGAGCATGGGCAAAAAGCCGATGCAAATGAGAAAAATCAACGATGCGTCTGCCCACACGCTGGCGCGCGCGGCCGGTTGCCGGACAAAAAACACCGCCAGCCCAACAAAAATCACCGTCAAAACAAGCAATGGCACGCTGATTTGCCACCAGACTTCTCGTTGATGGGCGGCTTTGGTTTCAGGATTGTGCGGGTTTGGGATTTTTTCGTTCATGGGGACAATCTTAAGTGATAGGGAAAACCTGGCGCTATTGTAGCACAAGATAACGTCAGATGGATTGGAATTTACCGTACCGGTGGGGACACAACTCCCCAGAAATTTTCTCCGCCCCTCTTGGGTACAACCCCGGATTTGAGGGGGGCGCGGCAACCCCTCAGGGTGCGCGCCCCCCGTGGGTAGGGCCGGCCGTCCCGGCTCGGCCCCTCGGATTCCTTACTTTTGCACCGCCAAAAGCACCTTCTGCCCTTCGATTTTATGCTCTTTGCGGAAGGCGGTTTCGGGCGGGGTTTCGGCCAGCAACTCCAAACTGAGGGTCTCGGCCTGAATGTACTCTCGCCAGGACGCAATGGCCTCTGCGATCTCGCCATCGGCCTGATACCAGGTGGTGATGCGGTCGGCAATGTCGAAATCGGCCTCTTTGCGCATCGCCTGGATGCGGCGGACCACTTCGCGTGTTAGTCCTTCGGCGCGCAAGGCCGGGCTAATGGTGGTATCTATGCCCACCGTAACGACCTTGTCGGCAGCCACTGCCAATCCTGCGCTTGCCTCGGTTTGCACCAGAATTTCCTGCGGTTCAAGTTCGATGGTGCGCCCCTCCACCACAACCGAGACGTTTTCCCCGGCGTTTACGCGCCCGGCCACCTCCGCGGGTGGCAGGGCATTCAGGGCGGCGCGCACCTTGGGGAAATCTTTGCCCAATTTGGGGCCGAGCAACTGGTTATTCGGCAGGATACGGTAGGTTGTCAGGTTTTCGGCCTGCTCCACGAAGGTCAGTTCCTTGACGTTTAGTTCATCCTGTACAATCTCCACCAGCGCCGGGCGTAACTCGCGCCGTGCCGCACCGGCGTGTACCAGCACGCGTTGCAACGGTTGACGCACCTTGACGCCGGCGTTGCTGCGGGCGCTCAAACCCAAACTGGCAATTTGACGCGCCAGCGCCATCTCGTCCAACAGGTTTTGATCGATGACCTGGGCGTCAACCTGAGGCCATAGGGTGTGGTGTACGCTTTCGTGGGCTTCGGGGTACACGCCGCGCACTAGGTTTTGGTACATCACCTCACTAACGAAGGGGGTGAAAGGCGCCAACAGGCGGCTCAGTTTGACCAGCACATGGTACAGCGTGGCATAGGCGGCTTGCTTGTCGGCGTCTTCACTGTCGCTTTTCCAGAATCTCCGGCGCGAGCGGCGCAAGTACCAGTTGCTCAAATCGTCGATGAATGGCTCTACGGCCAGGGTCGCCCCGAAGGGGTCGGTGTCCTTCAGTGCTTTGGTCACTGCCTCAATCACCTGGTTGAGGCGTGCCAAAATCCAACGATCGAGCGGGTTTTCACTGTGAGGCGTGGCCTCCAGCGGGCGATTGGGGTCGCTGAGGGCTGCCTCTGGCTGCCAGTTATCCAGCGAAGCGTAGGTGGTGAAGAAACTGTAGATATTCCACAGAGGAATCAGGAAGCGGCGGCGCACGTCATCGGCACGCCCATAGCCAAACAGCAAGTTGTTTTCGGGTTTGTGCGCACAATACAGCCAGCGCATCACGTCCACGCCCATACGGTCGGCCGCCTCGTTGAATTCGATGGCGTTGCCCCACGATTTGTGCATTTGACGGCCATCCTCGGCAAACAGCAACGCATAGCCAAACAGTTCTTTGAAGGGCGGGGAGCCGTCCACAACGGTTGCCATCGCCAACAGCGAGTAGAACCAGTTGCGGAACTGACCGGGGAACGACTCGCTCACCCAGTTGGCCGGATACCACTTGCGCCAGTAGTCGGGGTTGATGCGATACTGCATCGTGCTAAAGGGCACGATACCGGCATCCAGCCAGGGGTTGCCCACGTCGGGGATGCGCGTCATCGTGCTGCCGCACTGCTCACATTTGATTTTGACGGCGTCAACGTACGGGCGGTGGGGGGTGTGCCCCTCGAAGGTTTCCCAGCCCTCCACGGCGCGTTCCTTCAGTTCGTGTTCATCGCCGATGACGTGGTAATGGCCGCACTCGTCGCACATCCAAATGGGCAGTGCCAGCCCCCAGTAGCGCTTCTTGGAAATCATCCAGTCGTGCATGTTGTACAGCCAGTCGATTTCACGCGCGTGACCGAATTCCGGCACCCAGCGGATTTGATCCACCACGTCCATGATTTGGTAGCGCAGGGAGTTGGCTTTTTCTTCGGGGGTCAGTTCTTCGCGTGGCTTATCGTACACCGGCCCCATGCTAATAAACCACTCGTCCACCAGACGGAACACCAATTCGGTTTTGCAGCGCCAACAGGTGGGGTAGCGGTGGGTGTAATCTTCGACTTTGTACAGGCGACCTTTGGCCTCCAATGCCTGGAAAATCGGGTCGGCCACGTCGGAGACGTGCATGTGGCTGAAGGGGCCAAACTGCTCGCCAAAATAGCCCTCCTCGTCGATGGGGGCAATCAACGGCAGGCCGTTTTCGCGCCCCAGTTGGAAGTCCTCGGCGCCACAGCCGGGGGCAATGTGTACGATGCCGGTGCCTTCTTCCTCACCGACTGCATCCCATAGCAGGACGCGGTGTGCCTGTGCCGCGCTGACCGAGACGCCCTCTACCAATTTTTGCAGGTGGGTTACGCCACCGGCTTGTTGGGCGGCCGGCAGGTCATCGAAAGGCCCGTCGTACGTCCAACCGGCCATGTCTTTGCCTTGCAACTCGCCCAGCACCTCGTATTTGCCCTTCAGCATGTGGAGGGTGCCCTTGGAAAGGTAATACACTTCCTCGCCTTGCCGCACGCGCACGTAGGTCAATTCTGGACCGACGGCGGCGGCTACGTTGGAGGTCAACGTCCACGGGGTGGTGGTCCACACCAACAGGAACTCGCCGGGGCGTTCGCGCAGCGGGAATTTGAGCGTGACGGAGCGGTGGGTCAATTCGGCGTAGCCATCGGTGACGATTTCATGTTGACTGATGCCGGTGGCACAGCGCGGGCACCACGGCATGACGTCTGCGCCGCGGTGTAACCAGCCTTTTTCCCAGGCCTTCTTGAGAAAAGTCCAAATCATGTAGTTGTTTTCGACCGAGAACGTGAAGTAACTACCGCCCAGTTCCGGCAAGCCCAGCCGCCCGACGATAGATTCGACGGTATCGGTCACCGGGCCTTGCGGCCCGTCTACCGTGATAACCTGTTGTGGGTCTTCGAGTAGTTTTTCGCGCAACGCCAGCAAATCTTCGGGGCGGTTCCAGTCCATCCAATACCCCAGGCGGATGGATTGATCGGTTTGCACGGCCGCGTATTTCAGCACGCGCGCCTTGCACTCCTTGACGAATTCCGCCAGACCGTAGGCCTCGATGTCTTTTTTGCTCTTGAACCCTTTTTCCTTTTCGACCTCGACCTCAACCCACAAGCCCTGGCAATCGAAGCCGTTTTGGTAGCGCAACTCACGGCCTTGCATGGCCCAAAAGCGGTTGAACAGGTCTTTGTAGGTGCGTCCCCAGCCGTGGTGCACGCCCATCGGGTTGTTGGCGGTGATGGGGCCATCCAGAAACGACCACGGCGGACTGCCCTTGCGTAGTTGGCGCAATTTCTCGAAGGATTGATTCTCCTGCCAAAAGCGCAAGATTTCGTGTTCTTGCTTAACGAAGTCAACGTTATTCGGTTCGGATTTGAAAGCCATAA
>DAOTZN010000056.1:0-18018 GCA_034434095.1 Anaerolineales bacterium | reverse complement strand
CGACCTCCAGGTCGGCGTGGGGACGGAGAAGGCCTGGTTTTGGCCCCCAAACATGATTTTCTTTGCGACTTCGCGTCTTTGCGTTAACTCTTCAACGCTGAAGAACCAATAAACTAGGAAGTTATTTATGGACGAACTCTCAGCATTGTGCATTTTGCAGCCGGGTAGTTGTGCACGTAGGTGCACGTAGGGGCGAAAAACGTGTCGCCTTCCGCATCCCGCGCGTTTGTACATCTTCGAGTATAATTCCAGTACACTATTCACCCATTCGTTTATGGAGGAAGTTGCCCAATGCAGAAGAAAATTCGTGTGTTGGTTGCCAAACCCGGCTTGGATGGACATGACCGCGGGGCGAAGGTCGTGGCGCGAGCGCTGCGAGACGCGGGCATGGAAGTCATCTACACCGGTTTGCGGCAAACCCCTGAAATGATAGCAGAAGCAGCGCTACAGGAGGATGTGGACGTCATCGGCCTGTCCATTCTCTCCGGCGCGCACATGGCACTGGTGCCGCGTGTGATGACGTTGCTCAAAGAAAACGAGATGGGGCATGTCAAGGTCTTCGTTGGCGGCATTATCCCCGATGAAGACGTGCCTGCTTTGTTGGAAATGGGTGTTACCGGCGTATATGGCCCCGGCACCCTGACCGAAGACATTGTGCGCGATATTTATCGTGCACTGGAAATTGAACCCGCTGCCTGAGACTATGAAATTAGCACAAGACGTTCTGGCAGGCAAGCGCCTGGCGTTAGCGCGCTTGCTGACCCACATTGAAAACGGCACGCCGGAGGGCCGTGTTGCATTGGATGCTCTTTTCCCACACACCGGGAAGGCGCACTTGATTGGTGTGACGGGGTCGCCCGGTACCGGAAAATCATCCCTGGTCAATCAACTGGCACGTTTTTACCGCCGCTCGGTGAACGGGCGCACCCCGCCCAAGGTGGCGATTGTGGCGGTTGACCCCTCCAGTCCCTTTACCGGAGGGGCAGTGCTGGGAGACCGCATTCGCATGCAAGATTTAGCCGGTGACCATGGCGTATTCATCCGCTCGATGGCTTCTCGCGGGGCGTTGGGGGGCATTGCTGCCGCCACGGCGGGTGTAGTGCAGGCCTTTGATGCCGCCGGCTATGAAATCATCCTGATAGAAACCGTCGGCGCGGGACAGGCGGAAGTCGATATTGCTAAGTTGGCGCACACCACCCTGGTGGTGGAGGCCCCCGGCTTGGGTGATGATATTCAAGCCATCAAGGCCGGCATTTTGGAGATTGCCGATATTCTGGTGGTCAACAAGGCCGATCGTCCCGGCGTAGAGAATACCGAGCGAGCCCTGAAAAACATGCTTCAATTAGCGCATCCGGTGGCGCACGTTTTCCGGCACCATGGGCAAGTCATGGAAGTCAAGGGCGCTGCCCCCGCACCAGAAGAAGCCTTTTGGCTGCCGCCGGTTTTGCGCACGGTGGCGACAGAAAACGTTGGCATTGACGAACTGGCGGCGCACATTGCCCGCCATCGAGAGCATCTGGAAAGTTCCGGCGATTGGACACAACGCGAACGCGTGCGTTTGCAAAACGAGTTGGATACCCTCATCCAAACGATGCTGGTTGCCCGCTGGCAAGAATCCGTCCCTGAGGGTGAATATCAGCACACTCTGGATGCGTTGGTTGCGCGCAAACTGTCTCCACATCAGGCAGTTGTTAGATTGTTAGAGCCTATCACCTCTTAGCCTGTTATTCTACTTACTACCTAACTTATGACTTCTTTATGACTTCTTTACGTAAATCACGCGAAGCCTCTTCGATGTATGGCGAAATCAAGTTGTTTGCCGGCACTGCTTCTCCGGAATTGGCTGCTGCGGTAGCCAACTACCTGGGTTTGCCGCTCAGCGGGCGGGATGTCTATCACTTCCCAAACGATAATTTGATGGTCAAATTGCACAGCAGCGTGCGCGGCCAGGACGTGTACGTAATTCAAACTACCTCTGCACCGGTACACCGCAACCTGATGGAGCTGCTCATCATGTTACAAACGCTGCGTTTAGATTCAGCCGCCCGCATTACAGCGGTTGTGCCATACCTGTGTTATGGCCGTTCCGACAAGAAAGACCAGCCGCGCGTGCCAATTACGGCGCGTTTGGTGGCCGATATGATAGAAATTGCCGGCGCTGACCGCTATGTCACCCTGGATCTGCATGCCGGGCAAATTCAAGGCTTCTTTTCCATTCCGGGGGACGTGCTGACCGCTTTTCACATGCTGGCCGATTACATGAACGAAAAGAAGGAACAACTGCGCGACCCCGTGGTGGTCACCGTCGACTTGGGGTTTGCCAAAAAAGGACGCAACTTTGCGGCCGCACTGGATGTGCCCATGGCTTTCATCGAAAAACGTCGCCGCGGCAACGATGCCACTGCCGAAGCGCTGACCATGATTGGCGATGTGGCCGGACGGGATGTTATCCTGGTGGATGATGAGGTCGATACCGCCGGTTCGATGAGTCAGGCTGTCAATGTACTCAAAGCAAATGGGGCGCGCGACGTGTACACCGTTTTCGTGCACCCCATCCTGTCGCATCCGGCGGTTGAGCGCCTGGCAAAATTGCCCATCCGTGAAATCGTCACCACCGATTCGGTGCCCATCCCGGAAGAAAAGCGCGCTGTTTTGGGCGATAAACTGACGGTGCTTTCGGTGGCGCCCTTGCTAGGCGAAGTGATTCGCCGCGTCTATCTGGGACGCAGTGTGGGCGAGATGTTTGACGAATAATGCCCGAACTGCCGGAAGTCGAAACCATTCGCCGGGCGCTGGAAAGCGGCCAACGTGGCGGGCCGCCACTGCCAGGACAAACGATTACCGGCGCCCACATTTTGTGGCCGCGTACCGCCGCCGAACCGGAGCCGGTTGCTTTTGTCCATCGGATACGTGGCCAAAAGATACGCGCTCTGGGACGCCGGGGCAAGTACTTTCTCATGCATTTGAGCCGCGATGTGTTGCTCATCCACCTGCGCATGAGCGGCGACCTGTACCTGGCGCCCTTCAAGCGCGAGATACAGCGCCACCAGCGGGCGGTATTTTCGCTCTCCAACGGCTACAGCCTGGTTTTTGAAGATGCGCGTAAATTTGGGCGCATGTGGTTGTTGCCAGACCCCACGCCCATTCTCGGCAAACTTGGCCCAGAGCCGTTGGAGGCGGCCTTTACGGCCGATGCGTTGTGGGCGGCCTTGCAAAAGCGCCGCCGTCAACTGAAGCCCCTGCTGCTCGACCAGACTTTTCTGGCCGGACTGGGCAACATTTACACGGATGAGGCTTTGCATCGGGCACGCCTGCATCCTTTGCGCATAGCCAATACCATCTCTCGGCAAGAGGCCGAAGTTTTATGGCAATCCATCCGCTTTGTATTGCGAGAGGGTATTCGGCAAAACGGGGCGAGCATCGACTGGGTATATCGCGGGGGTGGTTTTCAAAATACCTTTCAGGTATATGCCCGGGCTGGTCAACCCTGTTATACCTGCGGCTCGCCCGTGGAGCGCATTGTGGTAGGGCAGCGTGGTACCCATCTGTGCCCACGTTGCCAGGTGTTCGAGTCGTTGCCGGAAAATTAGTAGAAGTATAGGTGTTGTGGTATGGAATTCACTTTAGACAGCACTGCCTTGGGGATTATCGTGGCCGGATGTATTGCCATTGGCCTGGTTGTCGGCTTAATGGCCGGTTTGCTGATGCGTGGCGAAGAGGAAAAGCCACCTCGTCGCGGTTTGGTTGCGGTGCTTCATTTGTGGCGGCATAAACGCGACGGTTCTTTGTGGTTGCAGTTGGATGAGACGGTCGCCGCTTCGATAGATGATTTACCCCCTGAAGAACGCGAGACGGTAACTCGCCTGGCCGATGAGTGGTACCGTTGGTTGAGGGTTGTGCCTGGCCCTACGGCGCCTGAGCCGCCGTCTCCTGCGGTAGCACCTTCGCAACCGCCGGTCATTGCTTCGGACGCGCCTTCTGTAACACCGGCGCCTGCGCAGCCGCTCCCAAAGGCCGAGACCCCTGAAATTTCTCGCAATCCCTTCAAGCCTTTCCAACAGGCCTTTCAGCAACGTAAATCGGTAGAGAAGACAACACCACCACTAGCAAGCAGCATTGCTGCTCAGATAGATGAAATTCTACAAGAAATGTTGGATGGCACCCCGCTTGAAAAGCGTGGCATTCGCCTGATGGAATTGCCCGGTCAGGGGATGGTTGTATTGGTTGGAATGGAAAAATTTGCCACCGTCAATGAAGTCCCCTATGACGATGTGCGCAAAGCGATTAAGATTGCTGTTGCCCGTTGGGAAGCGCGCAACGAAAGGCAGATGTGATACCTGACCGTTGACGCCGAACTACGCAATTGCGAAATGCGAAATGCGAAATGCAGACTACCCAACTATCTAACGACAGAGTTAACCCTCTGGGAACAGGCCGGCGTCAACGATGTTCATTTCAGGACACGCTCAACTCGCCAGCCTGTTCCCGGTCTGGTTTAGCGTCTGGTTAGGCAGCGTCGTCGGATTTGCCGTTTCGGATTCGGAACTGCGTCTTGTTCCAAGCACGTATTCCCCAAAAGAGCAAAATGGCGTACGGAATCCACAAAAGATGCTTGTGCCATGTCGGGATCAACAACATGGCGGCAACAAAAGCGATGACCAGAACCCAGCAGATGATGGAAGCCTTTATCGCGAATGCACGTTCTCGGGGCCCTTTCGTGTTTTTGATGGTGAAGTATGTGCCGATAAGACCACCCAGGACGCCGATACCGCTGCCAACAATGGCACCGATCCACCCGCCGAGTTGTCCGACTGTTTCTGGGTCCATGGTTGGGTTCCTTGCTGCCTAACTATCTAACTACCTAACTACCTAACGGCTTGCGTTACCTGCGTGTGGGCGGGCGTGGATAATGTTTGGGAGCAGGAAAAACTCGAAGCCAGAAAAATGCTTCTAAACCGCGCAGACTCCCACACGTCAGGTGCACGCTTTGTTGGGCGGCGTTGAACGCAAGATGACTTATTTATCATAATTCATAATACTTGAAGCAGGGTAAGCGAGTTCATCGCCAAGATTAATTTCTGGGTTGTTTGTCAAAAAGAAGACTTGTACATAGGCGGATTCCAGTTTTGCTAAAAGAATGCCGTTGTAAATTGCGATATTGCCTTTTCCATCTTGTACTTCATTCAGCATAATTACAGTTGGAATATCTAACGCCGAGGAAAGCGGCTCACTTCTATAAGTAAAATTTACTAATTCTGGCGATGATTGATTGGCAATAAATATATCCGCCAATTCGTCTATATTCCGAGATGAATAGTTGTCGTCTTGAAACATCTTTACAACAGCGACAAGAAACGAATCTTTGTTTAATTGAGTAGGGGAGGTGCTAAAACCAAATGCTCGAATATTGGGGTCTGTTTTTAAAAAGTAATCAAAAAGTCCTTTTACATTCTCATTTACTTGACTTTCTTTTTCAACAGTAGAAGCAAAATCTGCGTGCAATGCACCTACCATCCAATTTTTCGGAAGGGTTAACGCATATTTTCCGTTGTGGTCAATTACCCCAGGGACTTCGATAACTTGTGTTATTTCAATTCCCGTAGAATAGACAGTTGAGTCAATATAGCCTTCAACGGTAGGCACTGAATTTATTTCCGAATTAGTGTCTGACAATGGCGTTGTTGCGGGAGAAGATGTCAAAGGAAACATCGAGCAAGCCAGACTCATTACTACTGAAAAGACAATTACCAACCATTTTTTATGCGTTTGATTCACTTATTTTCTCCACTAATTTGTTGAAAGGTATTAAGCGCCAGCCGCCCAACTATCTAACTATCTAACTATCTAACTACAAAAATTTTTCCCACTCTGTCCGTAGTTGTTCCACCAGAGCCGCGCGTTCGTTTTCCGGAAGGAAAGCCCCTTGGGCAGCCGTAATCACCGCGTGTTGCAATCCCTTGAGTGACATGCCCAGGCGCTCATGTGCCAGGTGGTACTCATCGCTCAACTGAATGCGTGAAATGCTGGGGTCATCGGTATTGATGGTTACTTGCAATCCGGCGGCTTGCATACGAACCAGGGGGTGATTGGCAAGTGCGGGTATTACCCCAGATTGATAGTTGCTGGTAAGGCACACTTCAAAGATTGTCTGACGTTCACGTGCCAGGTAAACGATGTCTTCGTCTTCCAGGACGCGCACGCCATGCCCAATGCGTTCTGCGTGCAATTGTTCAATGGCCTGGCGCACATTTTCGGCTGGCCCCCATTCGCCGGCATGTACGGTGATGTGTAGTCCGGCCTCGTGGGCTTGCTGGAAGATGGGGGCAAAGGGTTCCGCTGAAAATTCGGCCTCGTTGCCTGCCAGGTCTACACCCACGATACCCCCGTTGATCCGTTCTGCAGACAGGCGCACGACCTCAGCAGCCAGCGTCGGGTCTTCGTGGCGGTTAACGCTGGCAATCAGCCGGGTGGGTAGGTTGTACTTCAGGCTGGCTTCTTTGGTTGCCGCGATGACCCAGTCCATGACATCTGCCAGGGGAAAATCTTCCATACGGCTGAGTGCCACCGGCGTGAAACGTATTTCCAGGTAACGGATATTATCGAGCGCCGCGTCCTCAATGGCTTCGTAGGTAATGCGGGTGATAACTTCCGGTGAGCGATAGAACAGGCGCAGCACCGAGAACTTGGAGAGAAAATTATCTACCGTGTAGGGTTCGTGCTCTCCGATTTGTACCAGGTTTCGCAATGGGGCATCTTGGCTCAGCGTAATGCCGTGTGCATTTGCAATTTCTTGCAAAGTGCTGAGACGAATAGACCCCTCCAGGTGACGGTGTAATTCGACCTTGGGATATTGGGTGTAAATTGATGGGCTGTAACGGCTGCCTGGTAAATTCATAAGGCTATTTTAACAGAAATTTCTAATTAAGATGGACAGGTTTGTTTTCAATTTGGAAAGTAATCCTGTTCGTAGGGTTTCGTCGTTTGGTGTGTTAGTTCTTCAGCGTTGAAAATGCAACGCGAAGACGCCAAGATTTTTGCATTTTGCGTAACTGCTGCCCGCTGAATAAGGTTATCCCTAGCGTTTTTTTCTGCCCTTGGAGCGCTGCCTGGTGCTCTTGGGAGATTCTTCCGTTACCGTTGTGCTCGTGCTTTCTGTGGTGGTTTGTGTGCTGTCTTTTCTGGGGCGGAAGGTGAATATACGGCTGATGGTTGTGCGACGGATGTTGACCATCAGTTGGGCAAACATTTCTGCGGCCTTGGTCTTATATTGTACCAATGGATCGCGTTGGGCGTAGGCTTCCAGGCCGATGGAGACGCGCAGGCCTTCCATTTGGGTCAGGTATTCAATCCATTCGCCGGAAATAGCCTGCAGGAGTAATTCCCGGTAGATGTTGGTGAGTACCTGTCGCCCTAGTTCACGGATAACTGCTGTTTTCAGTTCCTCATCAATAGATGCAAGTGGCAAAGACGCAATTTCCCGGTAGCGTGTCTCACCCAGTGCAGATTGCAGCCCGTGTTGCACGCGCTTATCCCAAGAAAGCGGTGTGCTATCGCTCAAGCGCTGGAATTCGCGTTCTCCCCAGTAAGTCTGTAGTGCCTGGATGCCCTCATCCAGGTGGGTCATGACTTGCCCGGTGATTTCCTCAGGCTCGGTATTTTCCAGGAATTGGGCAATCAGATAGGTGTAATTGAAGCGCACAGTGCGCATTTCTACTCGACGGTGAGTTTTTCGGTCAAAGCCAATTCGAGTGCCGTATTGCAGGTCGTACAGCAGTTTGTATAAATTTTTGTTGTCCAACGGGAAGGTCATGCGTTTGAGCGCGGTTTGCGCAGAGCGTAGGGCGTGACCGGGTTGGTCGAGGGTGCCGACCAATTGCTGAATGCGGTTCTCAAAGATGGCGTTAATTTGGTTGGTCAGGTCTTGCAGGAAGCCGTCTATGTCATCTAGTGCGTTGGGCATTACACGGGGTTGTAAAATTTCCCCTGTTCGGCGGAAGATGGCAGACAACACCCGCGCGGCAAAACGTTGTACCGAGGCCTGTTTTACACCTGTGACGATGAGTTCATGCAAACTATCGAGCCCCTCACGTAAGGCCTCATGCAATGCCCGCTCGGCCTTGAGTTTCAGATGGATGAGTTCGCTTACCTCATTGAGAATTTCATCCAATGAGGGCAGGCCTTCTTCTGCGGAGTCGTCCAGGCCGGAGAAATAGGTATCCAGCGTGTCAAGATATTCCTCTTCTCGGGCTTCCACATGTTGCAGTGTGGCCTCGACGATTTGATCCAGGCTGTGGAAGAGGTGCGTTTTTTCGGCTTCAATAGCCCGTTGTAGCAGGTCTTTCAGGATGTGGAGGGCACTCTGGGGGTCCTGGCGGGTTTCCGGGGGTAGGGATTGGGCAGCCAACTTCAGGGTGTAGGAAGGATATAGGATTTCCTCACCCACTGCGAGGGTGGGTTGGATTGTCTCCATCCATCCGAGGAGTTTCCAGGGGCCGTCTTCATCTTCCAGGGCGACGGGGACGCGTTCTTCGATTTCAATTTGCAGCATCTCGCGTACGTCTTCGCTCAGGTCGTCTTTGACGAAGATGCGATCGCGTTGTTTGTAGATGATTTCGCGCTGCTTGTTGAGCACGTCATCGTATTCGATGAGGTGCTTACGGGTGTCGAAGTTTGCTCCCTCTACACGGGTTTGGGCTTGTTCGACGAGACGGCTAACCAGCCCGATTTCTAAAGGCATGGAGTCATCCACCTTGAGGCGCTGCATCAGACGGTCGGCCTGCTCGCCGCCAAACAGGCGCATGAGTTCATCTTCCATGGAAAGGTAGAAACGGCTGGAGCCAGGGTCGCCCTGACGACCGGAGCGGCCGCGTAACTGATTGTCGATACGACGGGATTCATGCCGCTCGGAGCCGATCACGTGCAGCCCGCCCAGGTCACGGACGTGTTGCATTTCTTCCATGTGTTGCAAGAAGAAGCGCACTTCACTCTCGTAAATGCCGTAGGCTTCTGGGGGCAGGTTTTTCAGCGCCTGGTAGCGTTCGTCCAGGGTCATGTCGTAGGCATTGGGAACCTCGGCGCGCTTGAGGACGCGGTTGACGGTGCTGAGGATTTCTTCGGCCAGTTCACCGCCGAGTTTGATGTCTACACCACGCCCGGCCATATTGGTCGCAATGGTGACTGCCCCAAAGGCACCGGCACCGGCGATAATTTGGCTTTCCTCAGTGTGCTTGCGGGCGTTGAGAACCTGATGGGGAATGCCGCTGTTGAGGGCGTTTTCCAGACGCTCACTATCTGCTGCGGTTAATCTCAGAAGGGTCAGGAGACGTGGCAGGTTATCTTTATGGGCGGGGTTGAGTGAAATGCCCACCTGACGGGCCAGTTTCCGCATTTCCCCTTGTTGAAGTTGTTCTAATGGGGTGTGCAAAAACTGAAGTTCCGGGATTTGACGGCCGTCTTCTTCTTGTCCGTTTTGGCGCAGCCAGGCATCACGCAGTAAGATTACCTGGGCCAACTTGCGGAGCGGTTCTGCTCGAAAGCGCTGTGAAATGCGTTCTGAAAGTTCTACAGATGTTGTGCCCAGCAGGATGGGGCGTCCCTGTACGTGATAGCGCATCACTTCTTGCATGATGGCGCGCAATTTGGCTTCCTCGGTGCGGTAGACCACATCGGGGTAGTCCTTGCGCTTCCAGAATAGGGGCCGTTTTTCGGGGTCGTCGGGGTGGACGTAGTAGGTGTATTTGTAGCCTTCTTCATCAACGCCTTGCACTGCTTTAAGGTCGGAATCCGGGCGGTTGGCGCGGTATTCCAGGTTTGTGGGTATTACAACAACATCCAGGTTGTAAATTTTGTCGAACTCTTCTGCTTCGGTTTCCGCCGTACCGGTCATACCGGATAGTTTTTCGTACATGCGGAAGAAATTCTGGATGGTGATGGTGGCGTAGGTGATATTTTCAGGTTGAATGCGCAGGCCTTCTTTGGCTTCTACAGCCTGGTGCAGACCATCCGACCAGCGGCGGCCGGGCATCAGACGTCCGGTAAACTCATCAATGATGATGGCTTTGCCGCCCTGGACAAGGTAATCTTTGTTTTTCTTGAAAAGGAATTGCGCCCGCAGGGCTTGTTCCAGGTAGCCGGCGAGTCGCTCTTGCTCCGGTGTCAGGTCTTCGGGGCGTTCAGGGTTGCTGAGTGGTTGCCCCAGGAGTTCTTCGACGTGGGCCTCTCCGGCCTCGGTGAGGGTGACATTGCGGTCTTTTTCATTGATTTCGTAGTCTTCGGGTCGCAATTGGGCGACGATTTGCGCCATGCGTTGATAGTTTTCGGTATCATCGTGCGATGGGCCGGAGATGATTAGAGGGGTACGGGCTTCATCAATCAGGACATTGTCCACTTCGTCAATAATGGCGTAGTAGTGGCCGCGCTGGACACGTTCTTCCAGCCGCATGGCCATGTTGTCGCGCAGATAATCGAAGCCGAATTCACTGTTTGTACCGTAGGTGATATCGGCTGCGTAGGCTTCACGGCGCGGCACCATGTGTAATTGATGTTGGTCTTCGTGGGGAGATTCGCGCGTCAGGTCTACTAAAAAGGCTTTCTTGCCGTTTTCGGTGCGGGCGGCCATTTGCAGCACTCCGATAGAAAGCCCTAGCATGGTGTAGATGGGCGCCATCCAGCGGGCGTCACGGCGTGCCAGGTAGTCATTGACGGTGATCAGGTGAACGCCGCGTCCGACAGGTATGCCTTCTAACGGAATAAACTGCCAGATTTCCGGGTTGTTACCCCATTTTGCTTGTGCCAGGTGCATCCATGCTGGGTTGAGTGCCAGCGCGTTCAGGTAGATGGGGAGGGTGGCGGACAGGGTTTTGCCTTCACCGGTGCGCATTTCTGCAATACGCCCTTGGTGTAAGGCAATCCCACCGATGAGTTGTACATCATAGTGACGTAAGCCCAAGGTACGTTTACTGACTTCCCGCACGGTGGCGAAGGCTTGGGGCAAGATCTCGTTGAGTGCTTGTTTTTGTGCCTGTTGGAATGCTTGCAGGTCTTCAATGCCAATCAATTGCGTAGCCAGCGTGCGTCGTAAGATGTCGGTTTGGGCGCGTAAGGCGTCGTCGCTGAGGGCTTCGTAAGGTGTCTCCAGCGCGTTAACCTGCGCAGCGATTACGGCTAGTTTCTCGACTTCTCGTTGGTTGGGGTTCCCCCCAAAGATACGAACAAATTTTTTTAGCATAGGGTAGGAAAGTCTTTCTTTCGACGATTGAAAATTTTCAGTTTATGATAACCAAAAAATGATTATAGCATATACTACGGGTAGTCAGGTGTCAGCGGTCAGCAAGAAGCAATCCGCGGTGGCCTGTCACCTGGCGCCTGCCAGCATTTTGCATTTTGCATTCGGGTCGTTGTGCACGTAGGGATGCCCCTGCCTCCGCACGTTTAACGGTAGTCAGCGGATAGGCATCAGGTTGCCTGCCTGGTATGCCGCACGTCGTACATTTGACAAAAAAACGGGGCAGACGTTGTGTTACCATCTGCCCCGAGTAACGCAGGAGAGCGTGTACTTTAGACGCGCGTTACGTATTCGCCGGTACGGGTGTCTACCCGAATGAGGTCGCCGGCGTTGACAAAAGCGGGCACCTGTACTTCCAGACCGGTTTCGGTTTTCACGCGCTTGGTAACGCCGGTGGCTGTATCGCCACGTACGGCTGTCTCAGCCTCGGTTACCAACATGTCAACGGTAACCGGCAATTCAATGTCCAATGGCTCAGTACCGTAAAAAGTGAGTTTGACCTCCATCCCTTCTTTCAAATAGGGGATGGCATCGGCGACAATTTCGGCTGAGATGGCTGGCTGTTCGTAAGTCTCATTATCCATGAAATAGTATAGATGCCCATCATTATACAGATATTGTACGTTATGATAGTCCAGCCGTACATCTTGGACACGATAACCGGAAGTAAAAGTCTTTTCCAGCGTGGTGCCTTTGCGCAAGTCACGAGCCTTAATACGGATTGTTGCATTGCCGCGCCCTGGTTTGTGGTGACTGTATTCCAACACTTTGTACAAATTGTCATCTAGTTCAAAGATGACCCCTTTGCGAAGTTCGTTTACATCAATCATGGGATATTTTTACCTCGTGTGATATGGATAGATGTGCCCATTATAGTATGATGATGAAAGCCTTGCAAGGGGTTATCAATAGAACATTGAGCAGAATTATTTGGCTTGAAACCATAGGATATGCTAAGCGACTACCTGGCTTTCAAAATTCATCCACAGATGTCGCAGATGAATGAGTCTTCCCCTTGCTGTACGGCTTGTGTGCAAGATATATTGATGACGGTAGCCTTGTTGGGCGGTTTGAATTGCGGATTTGACAGGAATTTGTAGTGTTTTTCAAATCAGGTGTGGTAAACTTAAATTGCATTAATGCCTGGTAATTTTGCAACTTCTGTAGTCGTCAACAGAAGTACTGCTGAGACGCCGAGAATGCAGAGGGCTTCTCTAGAGATTTCAAGGTGCCTTTGCGGCTCTGTAACCATGACATAATTTTTGCAACTTCCTTAAATTTTATTTTTTATTGTGAGGCTGGGTGCTTTTATGGAGAATTCAAAACGTTTGGTATACATCGAAGATGATGCCGAAATGATTGAACTGGTGCGCCTGATTTTAGGGCGTCGCGGGTTTCAGGTGATTGGTGCAGAAGGAGGCTGGGAAGGCCTGGATATCATGCGCCGAGAGCAACCTGACCTGGTTCTATTGGATCTGATGATGCCGGAAATGGATGGCTGGGAAGTTTTTCAGCAAATGAAAAGCGACGAAGCGTTACGCCACATCCCCGTCATCGTCATTACTGCCAAAGCGCAAACGATTGATCGCGTGCTGGGGTTGCATATTGCCAAAGTGGATGATTATATTTCCAAGCCCTTCAGCCCGCCGGAATTAATTGCCAGCGTAGAACGTGTATTAGCCAAACGCGCATCGGCCTGATGACGGCATTGCTTATTCGTAACCGTACCCGTCCCGGTGCTCCGGTGCTGCACGTGCGGTACTGTGACTCCTTCTTGTGCCAACTTCGTGGGCTGATGTTTCGCCGTTCTCTAGCAGAAGATGAAGGCTTGTTGTTGGTGCAGTCTTCCGAAAGTCGTCTGAATGCCGCCATCCACATGTTTGGCATGGCCTTTGATTTGACAGCGGTATGGATTGATGCCCGGCATCGTGTGGTGGACGTACAACTGGCGCGTCGTTGGCCGCCCATCTACTTCCCTCGACGTCCTGCTCAGTACGTTTTGGAAACAAGAACACAACATTTTTCCCATTTTCATGCGGGAGACTTACTCGATTTTGAGGCTTTACCTGAAGCATAATGTGCGCTTTAAAGTGCTTTGGCTGGGCAGCATATTGCTGTTCAGCCTTTTGTCGGTTAACGCCTGGGCCTATGCTCAGCAAACGCCTCCCGATATGCCGGTGTATGTTGTACAGTCCGGCGATACAGCCTGGAGCATTGCGCAGCGTTTTGGCATTAGGGTAGATGATCTGGTGGCTGCCAACGGGCTGGATGACGCCAGCCGGTTAGATGTTGGTCAGGAATTGGTGATTCCTGGTTTATCTGGGGTGCAGGGTTATTTACAGACCATTGAAATGCCATGGGGAGAAACCATGCGCAGTTTGAGCCGCAAATACGCTTTGCCGTTAGAAGTCTTCATCCGTCTTAATCGTTTGACCAGTCCGGCGGAATTGTATGCGGGTGCTAACGTTATTTTACCGGTGAGGGAACAGCAGCCCCTCTTAGGGCGACGCGCCACCTTGAGGCCTGGCGACTCCCCCTTGGAGGTCGCGGGTACCTTGGGGGTTTCCCCTTGGGAACTGGCATTTCGAGGGGGGGCGGCATCCCCTGTGATTCTCCTTCCCCAAGATGTTCTCCTTTTACCAGGGGAATCCAATGGCCCGGGGGCACTACCGCCTTCTGTGGCCGCGCTAAATGGCGATGCCTCGGTTGTCCAGGGGCAAACCCTCAGGTTGCATATTCAGACCAATGAGTACATACAGGCAAGTGGTGCTTTATTGGATTTTCCGCTGACTTTTTTCCCCGATACTTCTGGTCTGGTTGCCTTGCAGGGTATTCCGGCATTACAAACTCCTGGCCTGTACCCTGTGCATTTGGAAATCAAAGAGCCAGACGGTGCGACTTACCACTTTGAGCAGAGTATTGCTGTTTTGGATGGGGCGTACCCGTACGACCCGCCTATTATCGTGGCCTCTGAACTGATTGACCCCGCGATTACCGGCCCCGAAGACCAACAGTTACATGATTTAACCGCCCCGGTGACTCCCCAGCGCTACTGGCAAGGGCAGTTTGTGCCACCGGTGGACGCGGCCTATGTGGATTGTTGGCCCTCACGTTACGGTGACCGCCGTTCGTACAACAATAGCGGTTACATTTACTTCCACACCGGCCTGGATTTTTGTGGGCAGGTGGGGCATCCGATTTACGCTGTTGCGGATGGCGTCGTTGTTTTTGTCGGTGAGACGGTTGTCCGCGGGAACATGACCATTATCGATCACGGTTGGGGCGTGTATAGTGTTTATATGCACCAGAGCGAGGTGGATGTTCAGGAGGGTGAGGTGATTACAGCAGGACAGTTGATTGGTAAGGTTGGTGCGACGGGACGAGTGACCGGCCCCCATTTGCACTTTGAAGTATGGGTGAATGGTGTGCAGGTTGACCCCTGGCAGTGGCTGACGAGCACCTACCCCTAATCACCGGTATCTAAATCACCGGCCTGAAAAGCCTGCCAAAGTGCCCGGGCTTGTTCCAGCAAAGATTTAGGTACCAGGATTTCCACCTCGGCTAGCGGTCCAACCCCCAGACCAATGGCACGCCCGGCCCCTTCCTGGTTCAATACCACCGGAATTTCATTGGCTTCCAGCAGACCACGTAAAATTTCTGCTTGAATGCCGGTAAGACGGGCGAGAACTTGCCATGCAGTATGTGCCATTATGGGCTCCTAATGTGAAGTTTTTTTGAGGAATAATTTCGGCAGGTAGAGTATAATATAGACCGATTTTTCTGTAAACGCTACATGTGCAGTACGCAAAGTGCCGCACACCATTGAATCAAACTTTTTTAGAGGAATTGCACTATGGTTAAGGTTAAGTTTGCACTTCGGGAAGGTTACTGGGAGAATTTTCGCCTGGAAGACGAAGATATTGGACATCTTTACAACCACCTGTTAGAGTCAGAAACACCGCTTACACCGCAGGAAACATTAAAGGTAGTTGTGATGGGGCGCATCCAGCGCGAACTGGAGCGTATGGAGGCCCAGCGCAATGCCGGTGGTGCAATGTACATGCCGAAAGAGACATATCAAGTTGGGGATGAATTACTTTTTCCTGCATTGGGATGGCAGCGCGGTAAAGTTATTGCTGTACGTCCAGGGAATAACCCCGATATTGGTCCTTTTTCTGTAATTTTGGTTGAGTTTCCTGATGGGGAACAGAGTGAATTTGCCGCCGAGTGCCCAGACCATGCGCTCAATACTCCACCCGAAGTGACGCATGACGAAACCTTTGACCCTGATGTTGTGCTTGAAACCCATGGTGAATCCCTGGTGGATACTTTGCAGCAAGCATTAGCAGAGCATCCTGATTTTGTGCGCATTGCCGGAAAGTGGTTTGCGCGTGCGTTATTGGTAGACATCAACATTGGTTACCTTAACCTGGCAGAGGCCGTGTTAGATGTGGCTGGTGGTGGACCCTTACCGACGGAAGAAATCATTTCGCAAATTGAGTTGACTGCCAATGCCAACCCGAAATTGCTGGCTTTTTCTCTTGACTTAGCCTTACAGGAAGACGAACGTTTTGATGATGTTGGCCCGGCTGGTCAAGTGCTGTGGTATTTGAAACGTTTAGAACCAGAAGCAGTACTTGAGCCTCCGGTGTATTTGAAATACACCGCCCAGGAGTATGAGCGGGAGGTACTAGAGCCAGAGATGTTGGCTTTGGAACAAATCCTGGATGACGAGTATTCCATAGATGTCAAACCGGAAGGTGTGATGGGGAGTGCCCAGGTGCCGTTAATTTTCCCGCATTGGCAAGCGGGTACGCTACCGCTTAGCGCGCGCGTTGCTTCTATTTTCCCCACGGCTTATGAAGCGCCACGCGTTCGTTTTACTCTCGTAGATGGCGATAGTGGAGAGAAATTTACCGGTTGGGTGGTACGCGAACATCGTTATATTTATGGTCTTAAAGATTGGTACGACAAACACGGTCTAATTCCTGGCAGTATTGTGGGCGTGCAGCGTGGTGAGCAGCCTGGCGAGGTGATTGTCACGGCTGGGGCACAGCGTCATTCTAAGGATTGGGTGCGCACAGTTTTGATTGGCTCAGATGGTGGTGTGGTTTTTGCGACACTGCCACAACGCGTTAGTGCCGAGTATGATGAACGTATGGCTATTGTTGTCCCCGATGTAGATGCCCTGGTGGAACTCTGGCAGACAGGCCGTTACAGGAAGATGCCGTTTGAACGAGTGGTCGTGGAGATGACGCGTGAACTTTCCAAACTTACCCACCAGGCCCACGTCCACGCGACCGAACTGTATGCTGCCGTCAACCTGGTACGCCGTTGTCCCCCCGGCCCATTGCTGGCCTTGTTGGCATCACGGCCTTGGTTTGTTCACGTTGGAGACCTGTACTTCCGTTTTGATGATTCAGCCCGATAAAAATTAAGGAGATAACATGGCGGCGGATAAACGTTTTAGCCTCGTTAAACCAACCATCGACACTCCGTATCATATTGATTTTGATTGGTGGAGTAAATCCGAACATAATTGGCGGGTTCATTTGAGAAATTACCTCTCACCGGAACACCAAAAAATTCTGGAACAAAGCACACAAGAGACTTTTGATGTTGTTGACCCTAAAACTGCGCATGTCTCACAAGTAGATGCCTTGCAATACCTACTCATGGTACACTATGCTCGTCAGGATACCTTTTTGAACGAATCTTCATCGCTGGTAGAAACAATCTTTCGGTTGTTTCTTTCTAACGGGAATAAACCGTTATCCCCCAGAAAGATAGGAGAGCGTTTACATCGTTCACCAGAAATGATTTTGCGTACCTTGAGTGGCGGGCGGGTATATCGCGGTTTGCGGCCTTACCAGGAACATTGAGCCTGCCTTGTCTTACAATTATTGCCCTCGTAGCTCAATGGACAGAGCACCGGACTTCTAATCCGATGGTTGTGGGTTCGAGTCCCGCCGAGGGCGCTCAACGCTATTTTGTTAGGCGTTTTCACTTCTTCGCTCCGTGAGTGCGAAGTCGATTTACAAGGAGGAATATTTTTATGACAATTTTGCAACGTGCCGGACTCATTTCATTTGGCGGTCGCGATGTGACCGTCTTGGGTGAGGATATGGTTATTGGTCAATCGGCACCGGATTTTACGGTCACCGGACAAGATTGGCAACCCTTCCGGGGGATGGCTGACACCCAGGGAAAAGTCCGCATCATTGCCGCGGTGCCTTCGCTGGATACCGCTGTATGTGATCGGGAAACCCGCCGTTTCAACGAAGCAGCCGCTGCATTAGGGGAGAACATTGCCATCCTGGTTATCAGTATGGATTTGCCCTTTGCTCAGAAACGCTGGTGCGGCGCGGCCGGTGTTGAGCAAGTTCTGGTGCTCTCCGATCATAAAGATGCTGATTTCGGTGTCAAATACGGCGTACTGATGAAAGAAGTGCGCCTGCTTCGGCGGGCAGTATTTGTTGTTGACTCTCAGGGAATGGTGGTGTATGCTGATTACATGCCGGCGCTAGGCGATGAGCCAGATTACGACGCAGTATTAGAAGCGGCTCGCAAGGCGCTTGGCTAGTCGTTTGTCTAAGTGTAGAAATTGTTTCGTGCTTGTTTGGCCTGCTTGAAGAATCTTACCTGTATCTGATCTGAAAATAAACTTCTCATCAGGCTCGTGGCACCAGTTACTAAACGACCTCTGTGTTAGCCGAGTGCTCAGGTTATAGCAC
>DAOTZN010000055.1:0-9753 GCA_034434095.1 Anaerolineales bacterium | reverse complement strand
CTTCTGTCAAACTGACCCCACCGCCCTGCCACAACATCTCCAACGATGGGGAATCCGTCCTATCCAGGCTGCTTATGCCCATCTGAACAGCGGTACGCCAGACGTTTTGTGCCCCAACCTGATAAAAAACACGCTCGGCCGCCGGCAAATCATCGTTCGCCAAGGCATTTCGCAGGCGCAGCGGACCATCGTACACGCCATCCAGAGAAGGCACCGAATCCGATTCCCCTCCCGAAGGGATATCCCACACCAGGGAAGCCGGCATGAAGCCGCGCGTAAAGCCGGCCAGGTAAACCCAAGGGGTAATCAGCGTCCCTGGGGGACGGACGCCCTTCAAGGGGGTGCCGGTATCCCCAGAAGATTCATCCACCCACGCCAGGACCTCGCCTTCCCGAGAATCGAGCAGCAAGGCATTGATACCCGGCGAATCCAGGTTATCGGGAAGGCGCAATGTCGGCAGCAGACGGGCAGCCTGGCATGGCTGACCATCAAAGGTCACAGGGGAAGCAAAGGGTTCCTGGCCGTTCAAACGCTGCAAATACACTTGCGCGGCACACTGTACCTGCGCCTGGAGATCGAAATTCAATGTGGTGCGGATGGTGTAGCCACCGCGCTGCAAGCGCTCCCAACCGACATACACAGCCGCATCTTCCAGGGCGCGTTGCACAAAGGCCGGTGCCGGGCTGGGGGGCGAAGGCGCCGGTGGGATGAATTGAACTTGCTGAGCGGCAGCCTGTGCGGCCTGTTGCGAGGTAATCCACCCTGTATCGGCCAGCGTTTGTAGCAGCGTAGCGGCACGTTCTTGCACCAAGGCCGGCGCGTCGAAGGGGGTGATGGTGGGAGACTGTGCCACAGCCGTCAGCACCGCCGCTTCCGCCAGCGTCAGGTCATGGGCGGATTTTCCCAGGTAAACATGCGCCGCGGCATTGGCCCCAAAAGCCAGCCGTCCGTAATCGGCGCTGTTGAGATACCAGGAGAGCACCTGAGAACGCCCATAACGGGCGGTAATCTGGGCAGCCAGCAGCCGCTCTCGTACATCGCGGCGCAGGCCGGGTGGTTCGTTAGCCAACAGCAAGGTACGTACCAGGCGCTGCGCCAACGAGGGCCGATCCCCCAGGGTGAAACCGGGGTGCCCCCAAAATCCGGGGTCTTCAATCCCCAGGGTAACGGTAATCAACGTTGGGGCAAAGCCGAAGGCATTGCCTTCGGCTGCATCAGTCGGGGCGACACTCAAGGGTGGTGCATCCACAGCCGCCGGGTTCTGCAAACTAAATAACAGGTGCTTACCGCTGCGGTCATACACACGCGTAGGCTGCCAGGCGCCGCTGCGCGGTGCCAACAAGTGCGGGATTTCCTCAATAGGCGGCAAATCGGAGGTCAATAGCGCATAAGCGGCCGCGCCGGTCAATCCCCCTACGGAAAACAATAGCGTCAACAAGGAGAGACACCCTAGCACAAAGCGCGTCCAGGGCATACCACGGGCGCGTGCCCAACGTTTGCGGCGCAGGGAAAGCGTGCGTGAGGGCGACAGCGTGGAATGGCTCATGGCGAAAAATCAGGCTGCAGCACTCGCCAGCATTTGACGAGCAGTTGCCAAACCGGTGGGGGTGTTATCTCCTAGCATGGTGGCGAGTTCTTGCACAAGTTGCTCGCCTTGCAATGCGGTCAATCGCGTGGAGGTACGCTCTTCCACGACCAGTTTCTCAACTTTGTAATGTTGATCGGCATAGGCCGCCAGTTGTGGCAAATGCGTAATACACAACACCTGATGATTGGTTGCTAATTGGCGCATCTTTTGCCCCACCACTGCACCAACGCGCCCACCAATGCCCTGGTCAATTTCATCGAAAATCAGGGTGGGCACCTCATCGGCCTGGGCCAAAACGTTCTTGAGCGCCAGCATCAAGCGGGCGGTCTCGCCGCCGGAGGCGATTTTCGTCAGCGGCTTGAATCCCTCACCGGGATTCGGGGCAATCCAAAAGGTGATTTGTTCGTGTCCATCAGAATCAAAGGCCAGCCGAGAACCATCCGGGAAAGGCAACCCCTGGGGATCGGGGCGCGTCTCAAAGTGGACGCGAAATCCGGCCCCTGGCATGCGCAAATCGTTGAGTTGTGCTTGTACGGCTGCAGAAAGTTTCTCGGCGGCGGCGTGGCGGCGCCGCGACAACTCAGCAGCCTGTCCGGCCAATTCTTGTAAAAGACGCTGTTCCTCGGCTTGCAAGGCATTTTGGCGTTCCTCAGAATGGGTGATGGCATCCAGAGCGCGGCGTGCCTTTTCGGCATAGGCCAAAATCTCGGGAATATCCTGACCGTATTTGCGTTTGAGGTTGTGAATCAGGTCAAGACGCTCTTCAATTTCATCTAATCGCTGCGGGTCAAATTCAATATCTTCCAGATACAGGCGCAGTTGACGAGCACTTTCGCTCAGTATCTCCAGGGCAGCATCCATTTGCGTTGCCAGTTCACGCTGACCTTCGTCCAAATGCGCCAGTTGCCGGATAGCATGCACGGCTTCTCCTACCAGGTCGGTAGCCGCAGGGGAAATGGGCGTGCCTTCATCCAAAGCCTGCAACGCTTGCTGTGCCAGCGCGGTCAGGCTTTCGGCGTTGGACAGGCGATTACGCTCGGCATGCAACATTTCTTCTTCGTCAACCTGCAGGGCTGCGGCTTCAATTTCGTTGACCTGATAAGCCAGCAAATCCGCACGCCGGGCGGCATCCGCCGCGCTTTGACGTAGTTCAACATATTCCTTGCGCACTTCGTTCAAGCGACGGTAAGTTTCACGGTAAGTGCGCAAGAGGGCATCCACATCGGCATAGCGATCCAGCAGCCGAATGTGTTGGCGTGGCTGCAACAAGGACAGGTGGGCGGACTGACCATGCAAATCAATCAGTACCGTTCCTAGTTGACGTAACATGCCGATATTGACCGTACGCCCATTGACACGTCCGATGCTACGTCCGGTAGTGCGAATCTCGCGCCCCAGCGTAAGGTAGTCGGGATCATCGAGCAGGTCTTCAGCAGAGAGGATGGCATGGATAGGTTGCCGGGTACGTTCATCCAGGCGGAAAGTACCCTCCACGATGGCATAATCTGCCCCACTGCGCACCGCGGTGGGGTCCACACGCCCCCCCAGGAGGGTATCTACCGCATCCAAGATGATGGATTTTCCGGCACCGGTCTCCCCGGTAAATACGGTAAAGCCGGCACGCAAGTTGAGATTCAGGTTCTCGATGATTGCAAAATCGCGGATGTGCAGTTCAATCAACATAGCGTCAGAGAACAATTCCTTTTAGACGTTGGTAAGTGCTCGTCGTTACCAGCACCATGTAAGCAGTTTGAATGAGCAAGAAATAGAGGCCTCCCAAACCGCCCAAAGCGGCAAGCAACGCGACCATCAGGTAGGGAAGGCTGCCCAGACCGGTAGCAATAGCCGTTGTCCAAAAGAGCGCTTTGCTGCGCCGTTTGCCGGTGGCCTTGCGCACGCTTTCGGCAATCACAAAACCCACTACAAAAGCCAAAAACAGCCCCCAAATCCCCAAGAAACTCATCAACAAGTTGCCCAACAGACTGAGCACTAAGGCGATGACAAATGCGATGGGATAGTCACGCGGCAAGGCCGACTGAAAGACCTTTTGCTGGGCATGAATACACTCCTTACAGCGGTAACCGGTCGGTGTATTGACGGCGCACTTCGGGCAAATGGGCTTTTCACAGCGGTTGCAGCGCAGGTGCGTTTCCACCTTGGGGTGATTGGCACAATACAGAACTTCGGAAGGTGTGGATACAGGTTCAGCGTTCATTTTCGCACAGCGGGATTACGGTTCATGTGAGGGGTGAGGTTGCGATAAAAATACCCAGGGTCGCCAAAGCGAACAAAAGATACGTTGTGTTCACCGGATTGTGCGGTAATCTGATCACCGTCCTGCAGGTGGATGGGCGGTTGTCCATCTACCGAGGCAACCGCCTGGTGTTCGGTGTGCACGGTGATGGATACTGTGGCCCCTTCGGCCAACACAATGGCACGGTCAATAGACAAGTGCGGTGCCACCGGCACCAACAGGATGTTGCGCACTTCGGGTGGCAAGATGGGACCGCCGGCAGCCAGGGCATAGGCGGTAGAGCCGGTCGGTGTGGCTGCAATCAAAGCATCGGCCACGTAAGTGGTCAGGTGACGGCCATCTACCATGGCGGACAGGTGCACCGGACGCACGATTTCGCCGCGCGAGATCACAATCTCGTTCAACACGTCCCATTCGCCCAGTTGGGTTTCGCCGCGTTGGTGCGTGCAGTGTAGCATCATACGCTTTTCGACCCAGTAGCGGCCCGCAAACAATTCATCCAGATGATGTGCCCAGGTATCCAGCCCAACTTCAAACAGGAAGCCGAATTTACCCATGTTCAACCCCAAAATGGGCGTGCCGCTCGCAGCGCACAGGTGGCCGGTACGCAACAAAGTGCCATCCCCCCCCAGGGCAATGACGAGATCAAATTCCCCGGCAATGATTCGTTCGCGCAGCGACGCGTCGTTCAATTCACCCTGTACGACCAGGGGAGCGCGTTCGGTCAGGCGCGCGGCAACTTGTTGGGATTGTTCAACTGCACCCGGCACCTGAGGGTGGGCAAGGATGGCAATACAACGCGGAATTTTCATGGTGGCTTCAAATGAGTTTTTGGTCGCACAAATGACGATAGCCGCAGCCTTGACAGCGAGCGGCCTGGGTATGGTTGCGCGGCAGATTTCGTCGCCGCTCACCGGCCTGGATTTCTCGTAACACCGTACGCAGCGCATTTTCTAATGCCGGCGTGTAGGGAATTTCAAAGGTGCGATTGGGATAATGCAAAATGCCATACGACGGACGTACACCAAAGTGCTTCTCGATGAGCAGGCAGTAGGCCGCTAATTGATAAACATGCCCATCATACGGCACATCCTTCACGCGGCTAGACTTGACTTCTACGGGAATCACCATCTCGCCCTGTTGGACGATGTAATCGGGCTTGCCCGTCAGGTTGGTGACAGGATCGTAGAATGCTTTCGGGACTTCGTCCCAAGCACTGGAATCAACGTAAATCACACGGCCACGGGGCAAACCGCTTTGCGTCTGCTGACGCTGGGCACGCCACAGCAAATACAATCCGCCCAGGAGAAGCAGGAAAATCAGGAAAACCATTGGGCAGTGAGGTAGATGGCGGTCAAAAGGAGTGCACCGAGCAGCAGAAGATAGCCCAACAAACGCACCATGCGAGCGCGCAGTACGGTTTCGCTATGTCGATAGTGCAATTGGGTACCGGCAGCCATCTTTGCCAGGTTTTGCGATTCCGCACCTTTGCGCTGATACCACCAGGCGCGTTGACAATACAGGTAAGTATTGATTTCGGATACTCGCAAAGGAGGCATGATTACACCACGAATTTATACACAAATCGGGTACTTCTCAAAGCAATAGGACGAGAGCATAGGTCGCAACACAAATCTCACCACGCGTACCCCAAGGCACAAAGTCTTTAGGGCCAAACTACTCGTTCTCTTGCAAGCGCTGCTCGAGACGTTGCAGAGCACTCTCCAAATGCTGTTGGCGCAGGTTAAGGGTCAGGTCACCGCGGGTACGCTCAATCAAACTACGGGCGATATCCGTCAAGCGACGCAACCCCATCGTGACGGCATCGGGGTAATCCATCGTGACCAACACCGCATAGATGTCATCCATGTGGTTGAGCAAGCGCTCGGCTTCCTGTGAATAGCCACCGCGCAAAATGTCCAGGCAACGACGGCGAAGTTCACCCACCGCTTCCGCTAATCCCTTCAAGTAGGTAGCAGGTTCCACCTGCAAATCTTCGGGGGTTGGTAAAGGGCGGTCGAAAATTAGCGCAAAGACCACTTTGGCTTCGGTGTATTCCTTAAGGGCATCTTGCGTGTATCCGGCGAAGTACAGCGAGGGGAAATCCTGTAAGGAAGTGCGCAAGCCATCGCTCAGGCTATTCGCTTTTTGCAAAATATCGTCCGCCAATTCAATCTCGCCTCGATGGACGGCGCGAATGGTATTGGCGCTGGCGCGCGTCAATTGGCGGGCCTGCTCTAACGCACGTTCACGAGCGGCATTTTGGGCCTCAAAGGATTGGCGAATGGTGTCCGCTATGCTTTCCAGTTTGTGCATGGTCATTCCTTCGATGAAGGTGGACGAAAAAGGACATCGGCCAGTGAAGACCCACCGGGGATGGTAATTTCGCCAAAATTGGCTTCATATTTAGCCAAATTGTCGGCCAGGGCACGTTGGAAGAGTTTCATGCTCAGCGGTGACATAATCACACGCGCCTGAATCAAGGCGGCAACGTCACCGGGCAACAAGCGCGCCAGGTCTATAACGAATTCAGAGGGGGAGTGGGTAATACGCGCCAGATTAGCGTACACCGGCTCGCTGCCCGGCGGGAATTCCATGTTGGGCGGATTCATGGGAGGTTGGTTACTCATGGCTAGAAGGGAATTTCATCATCCTCAGTAGCGGGACCACCGGCCACGTCACCTGCCATGGTATCTTCGCCGCGAGAGGAAAGAAACTGTACCTGGTTGGCCGTCACTTCAAAGGATGCACCTGGGGTGCCATCTTGACGAGTCCAAATACGCGGCCCACCGGTCGCGGGGTCGGGGTTCATACGTCCAACAATCAACACTTTACTCCCCCGACGCAGGTATTGATTGACATTTTCGGCTTGTTTTCCCCATACAGAAACGCGCCACCAGATGGTCTCTTTCACGCGCTCGCCATTGGAGCCCGTATACTGACGGTTGGAGGCCACAGACATGGTCGTCACGGCCTGCCCGGAGGGGGTGTAACGCAATTCTGGGTCTCTTCCCAAATTGCCAACGATAATAATTTCGTGAAACATAAGACAACTCCTTGAATATTTTATTACTAAGCAGGGTTTGTGCTCTGCGCGCTAAGCGCAGCAACTTTGGATTACAAGCGCACAGCGAGTGTGTCGAGAAACTTGAACAATTGTACACCAAAATAGATGCCGCGGGGAGCTTCCCCTTCATAGGGTTGTAGATTTTCCAATCCCCAAAGGCACGAAGGAAAGGTTAAAAAACTTTGTGTCTTGATGGCTTTGTGGTAAAAAACGCTAAAAGTTCTCAAAATATTGAGATGATACTCTGCCATTGGATGATAAATTCACAGCAGGCCAGGCTCCCGGCAACGTGGGAGCCAAGTCCTACCCGTCGGGCGTTTGCGGCCAGCGCCGGGCGCTTTCCAACAGTCCCTTAATCGGGTGCAGCGCCGAGACCGGCACATAAAAATTCTCGGTGCGTGTCTGATGATACATCATGGTACGGCTACCCACCGGTAAACGCTGCGCTTTACGGAGAAATTCTTCATGGGTGATATATCCGGCCAGGATGATGTGCATTCCGTATACCCAGATATTGTCCCAGCCTTCGGCGGACATCAACGGCTCAATAAGGTGCGTATCGCTCAGTACCGGGCTATGGATGCCTAACCGCAAGGCGGGCATGGTGTGCGCATGGATGAAAATCAGGTTGTAGTATGTTTGTGGGCAGGGCACCCGCTGCAGAGGGGGCAAGGTCAGGGTGGTCAGTCGAAATTTCCGCTGTTCATCCTGCCCACCCAGGGTGACTTCTAACGGCAGCGGCGTTTCACTTTTGAGCACCAACGCCCCCAGGGAACGCCAGGGTAACGGTTCTGCCCAGTCTGAAGGCATGGTGTGAATCAGGTAAGCGGGCTGCCCGGCGGCAAGCGCCTGGTGAAAGGCTTCGCGATGGGTGGCCGTCAAGCCCAACAAAAAGGCGAATAGGTACAAATCATGCGGGGAGGCATGTTCGCGGTTCACCTGATCACAGGGGACGAGTGCCTCGGCTTCCAGCAAACGTTCGGGATGACGAGATAACACCCGGATTTGCTGCCGGGAAGGCACGAGAAAACTCTTGACATCTATTTTGCGTCCCCCCAGGGCAATATCGTAGCGGTCAGGATCGGTAAAAGGGGTGCTACCCAGGACATCAAAAGGTACATTTTGTTTCGTCAGATAGCGACGGAAGGCCAATTCAATCGCGATGCCAACGACAATGCGGCGCATTCGCCGGGTAGGGGAGCCACCCATGCGGTTGTAGGTGTAAGGCAGGGAACGGGTAGCATAGCGAATGCCGCCTTTGGTTAAATCGGGCGTGTAGGGCAAACGAACAAAGTCGTCGGGGGTTAGCATAGCAAGCCAGGGAATTACTCGTTCCGAAATTGCAGGCAATAGTGGTGGAAGGTATTGCTCACCCAGGCATTTCCCATGCCATAAGGAAAAAGACGCTGATTATCCTGCAGCCACAAGCGTTCATCTTTGAGAACGTAAATTTCCCCTAATTTTTTCCCCAGGTCCCAGGCCAGGGGGTACATGCGACCGCCTTTCTTAACGTTTTTGACGATGATGGTCAGGTAAGCGCGCGGCTTGAGGCAGGGCTTTAGGGCGGCGTAAATGTTGACCAGGGTATCGAGGAACTGCTCGTAACTGTGCATATTGCCCAGGTCGCGCGGGTCGTCGGAGTAAACCACGTCCAACGTTTCTTCGCTGCGGCGTTTTTTCTGGGTATTGGCGCCTTTAGCATGGAGCATATCCCAGTAGGGCGGCGAGGTGATGACGTAATCTACCGGCGGAATATGGTATTGCCGAACGTGTTCTGCAATTTGCGCGGCATCGCCGGTGATCACTTCAGCCTGCAAGTCGGCGGCGGTTTCTCCTAAAACAGTGCGTTCTTCCGCCAGTACCTGACGGGCGATTTCGGCATATTGGGGGTTGAGTTCAATGCCATAACCGTGACGTCCAGCCCGCAGGGCGGCAATCAACGTGCTACCGGTGCCGACCATTGGATCAAGCACTACCCCCCCACGATGGGTAAAGAATTCGATGAATTCCTGCGCCATGGTTTCGGGAAATTTGGCCGGATGCCGCAGTACGTCCTTGCGCCGCGGCGGGGGATTGTGGATAAACCATGATTTTTGGAACTTTATCCACGAGCGGGGATCCAGATCATTCAAGCGATTACGAAAGGGGCGTTTTTTAGAGGAAGGTGATTTTTTTGAGGAGGTCATCGTAGATTTCACGGGGCTTCCCATATCCACAGATCGCGAAACGAGATGCTCAAAGGGGTTTCGCTGACGTTACGGGCAAACAGGCCAATTTGTCCGTCGGCCGGAAAGGGGTCGGTAATGGTGTAGTGCAACACATCGTTGACGTAGAATTGCAAGGCTTTGCCCTGTGCCACTACGCCCAGGCGGACCGTGCCAGGGGCACCGCGCGGGGCATAGCCGCTCAATTGCCAGGGCTGTGGCGAGGTAGCCGAGCCGTTATACAACCGGTCTATGCGCACCTGTCCATCGCAAGAAAGCGAGAAGCGGTAGAAATTACTCGGCGGGGCACTGCGGATGAGCAAACCGTATTCATCCATCCCCTGGCACAGGTTCAGGCTGACATTCACTTGAACGGCAAAATCCTGCAAGGCCGGCTGGCTACGCAGGGCAAAGAGATAGGCTCTCCCCTCGGAGGCAGTGATGGTCAACTCTTGCCCTTGCAGGGTAATGCGCCCGGCACCGGATGGGTTGACCAGCCACAAAGCACTATTTTCCGAAAAAGTGTCGTGTACGATGCGCGCGCCATGCGGCAGGCCAACCGGCAAAGGGGTAGGGGTCGGTCGGGGCGCCGGGAAAGGCGTCGGCGTGGCGGTCGGGGGGAACCAGGTCACCTTTGGGG
>DAOTZN010000054.1:0-1995 GCA_034434095.1 Anaerolineales bacterium | reverse complement strand
CAACATCTGCGGAATCATGATGATGATCATCACAACGACAACTGTCGTCGTATCAGTTGTGTCGAAGGTTGTGCCGATGATGCGGTTGAAGGCGCCAGCGATGTAGACTGCCGCCGCAAAGTCGATGCCGGCGGTGATCATGATCTGTCCGAGCATGTTGAACCACGCCGTCACCCACGCCCAGCGATGGCCGCCCAGCCGGTGCGCCCAGAAGTAGAGCCCACCTGCCGTGGGGTACGCCGACGCCAGCTCCGCCATCGAGGCGGCGATGCAGAGCACGAAGAAGCTCACCAGAGGCCAGCCGTAGGTGTTGATGATGGGGCCGGCAAAGCCAAGACCGTAGCCGTACAGGAGAATCGCGCCGGTGAGGATCGAGATGATGGAAAATGAGATTGCAAAGTTCTTTACTTTCCGGTATTTTGTAGGTCAAGCAGCCTTCTTGAGACGGCGATGAGCATCAATCCCCTTGGGTAGATGGGCTGTAACCGAGTTCTTTTTTCGAAGTTGCGGCATGTCGGCCGGTAAAGTTGGAAAATTAGCCTTGTCCAAGAGCCGGCGCAAGCGTCCCGGCGTGGCTGTGGGAGTGCGATCCCAGAAGCCAACCGGGATGGGTGGCGTAACGGCTGCGACGTAAGTCAGGATTGCACCGGCTACAAGACTCAGTTCAGGCAGGCGGAAACAGGATTGATCGGCAAAGACAAATTGACGATGAAGACCAATCATCTGTTTGGCTGCCAACGGCGGCTGTTCGACTGGCCAGCGGTCTCGATAGATATGATAAGCGGTCTCCGCTTTGATTTTGCCGAGATTTGTGGCCAAGACCAATGGCTGCTTGTAGAGCGGATCGTGAAAGACGTAAATGGAAAAGGTTGGCGCATCTGCTGCGACACAGGTTTGTGGAAGAACGAGCTGAGGCCAGGCATGGACAACAATCTTGCGGCCATTATCGACAAAATGACTTTCAACGTCAGGCCGTGATGCAGTGATCTTTTTGTCCTTGCGTTTCCGTTCAAGAGGACGCACGAGTTCGCCGTATTGCGGCTTGCGCCCTCTGCCTTTGTATTCGGGCAGTCGATTACGACGTGCGGTGCTGTTGGAGGCCATCCGCACGACAAAACGCTCTATCCCGGCCGATTGCAGCTCGGAAATCTCAAACTCAGCATCGATAACCATCACTTGATCGGGCAACATATGCTTCTTGGCTTCGCACAGCAATTGCATCCGAAATGTCACCTTATCCACCTGCGGTTCACAGCGTACAATCCGGCGCAGCAGCGGTGTTCGCTTGTCTTTCACCTCTCCTGCAACCACCATCACCCCAAAGACAACCGCCGGCAACGCTCTCTGGGCCAGACTATGGAAATGTTTCCCTGTCCAGCCCTTGAGGTGAGGCCGCCAGAAGCCGGTCATGTCCACACTCACTGCTTGCAATCCTTCATGCCGACGTACACGCCATTGATTCTCACTCGCCACATAGCTCTGCAAATTGTCGAGCAGTTCGTTGGCATCCCATGCGCCTGTGCGCAACGCCCCCCAACTCCGACGCACTTCCTGCATGGCGAACCCCTTGGCGTTAAGCGCCGTAAAGAACGCACCGCGGCTCGGCAAAAATCCGCCGCTCATCATCACCCACAGGATATGCATCAGCGCTATATTCGTTCCAACCGGCACTGTTTGCACTACAGTGCTCATTGCATGTACAGTACTTTCTAGGGCGATTAGCATGTTCCACTCCTTCTGGTCTTTGTCAACCACATTGTGGACTACTAATCGCCTTTTGTCATCTTGTGCTCTATCTCGCTCAACTTTTACCGGAAACTAAAGAGAATAGCGTAGCGCAGCATGGCGTCGCACGCAGAAATACGGTGATTATACCACGACGCCCTGCGGACAAGATGTCTTACGCTGCCGCAACTGTGCACTGTTCGCTTCCGAAGTCTACTTCTGGCGCTTGTTTGACACCTTCGATTCTGCGCGGTAGACTCAAGACGCCGG
>DAOTZN010000053.1:0-8947 GCA_034434095.1 Anaerolineales bacterium | reverse complement strand
GGCATGGACATTCTCCATATCCAAAAATTACTCGGTCATGAAAAACTTGCCACCACCATGATCTACGCTCGCGTTCAGGATGCCACCGTAGAAGCAGACTACCAGCGCTTCACCAGCGCCATCGAGCGACAATCTGCGCCACGCTCTGATACTCCCATTCCCGTAGATTCGTGGCCAACTCAAATTGTTAAGGTGCCAGGGCTTTCTTAAAGTCATGAAATCATATCAAACGCCTTATCAAGATGAGCAGCGAAGAAACGCCTAGCATGCGCATGATTATCAAAGCCGCTGTGATTCAATAAGGAAATAACCAGATTATTGATTATCGTCATGGCTCTGGCGAAGTTTTTTCTGGTCATGCGGGTCGAATCTTCATGAAAGGTCACATCTCGACGATAGTGCAAACCATTTTCAATTCCCCATTCACTGCGAATAATCTCAAGCAGTCGTTCGGGGGATGCTTCGTCTTCAGAGAGACTTGTAATGCCATATTGGGTTTCAGAATGGACTTTGCCTGAAGAAAGATGTGTAATGCGGCGTTCCAACTTGAAAACTTGTCCCAAATGAGGCCAGTCCAGATAACCATTGAGAAGTCGCCATGAACTCTGTTCACCACCAAGCATGAAAATGTGCTATAACCTGAGCACTCGGCTAACGCAGAGGTCGTTTAGTAACTGGTGCCACGAGCCTGATGAGAAGTTTATTTTCAGATCAGTTGCCGCAAAACTATGTATCGGGTAGAATACAGGCAACGTATCCACTATCTGCCACGATGACCACAATATTCCCCCATTAGAGGCAACCCCATGGGCTTTCTATTAGCGCTTGTTTTTGGCTTTCTCCCAGTTTTCTTCTATGCCTGGTTGATATACTGGGTTGACCGTTATGAAAAGGAACCTAAAATCCTGCTGGGCGCAGTCTTTATGTGGGGGGTCGTAATAGCGGCTGGTGCCGCCTTCCTCATCAATACCATTTTTGGGGTGGGCATCTACATGTTTACCGGCTCAGAATCGGCCACCGACTTGGGCACCAGCGCACTCATCGCCCCGCTGGTAGAAGAAAGCCTGAAGGGATTTGCTGTCCTCCTGGTCTACTTATTTGCCCGCAAGGAATTCGATTCCGTAGTGGACGGTATTGTATACGCGGCCATCGTCGCCCTGGGGTTTGCAGCCACAGAAAATACCTACTACATCTATACGTACGGCTATGCCGAAAACGGCTTGAGCGGCTTGTTGGCACTGGCCTTCATCCGCGTCATTCTAGTTGGCTGGCAGCATCCTTTTTACACCGCTTTTACCGGCATTGGCCTGGCGGTTTCACGGTTAAACCGCAATTTTGTCATCAAGGTAGGGGCCCCCATCGCTGGCTGGATTTTTGCCGTCTTCACCCACGCCATGCATAATACCATTGCCACATTATTTGACAGTACGGCCGGTCTGCTAGCGGGGACACTCATTGACTGGACAGGCTGGATCGCCATGGCGATTTTCTTGTTATGGGTGTTGGCACGCGAACAACATCTCCTCGTACGCTTGTTACAATCCGAAGTGCGTGCCGGCGTCATTACCCCAGAACAGTATCAGATAGCCTGTTCAGCCTGGAAACAAAGCATGGCGCGCCTGCGGGCATTAATGGGAGGCAAATACAAGGAAACTCGCAAGTTCTACCAACTGTGCGGTGAACTAGTGCATAAAAAATATCAACTCGCCACCCTGGGGGACGAAGGCGGCAACGAACGCATTGTAGAAGACCTGCGCATCCAATTGGCGCAACTTTCAATGAAAATAGAGCAAAAATCTTCGTAGCCACGCAGTGCCGTTACCCCCACTTTATTTTCTCTACATTCTTCGCAACTTTGCGGTGAACCTGAGTGTAGCAAACACTTGAGATAGTCTTGCTCTCAGAATATCCGCTCTTTGTGCGCCCTTGTGTCCTACTGGACGCCGTCATTTTATTTGCCCGCTATTGGTCTTTGCAGAAGAATGGTTTAAAAACCTGCATAATCTGTGCATTGGGTTATTTGCCAATTTTCGCCAAACGCCAGTTTTTGAGAAGATGCACACAGGTAGCCATAGGTTATAATCCAACTCGTGGATATCTCTACTCACCTGCAATCCCTTCTTGATAACTTACCTGAGAAACCCGGTTGCTACCTGATGAAAAATGAGGCCGGGGAGGTGATTTATGTTGGTAAAGCCATTAACCTGCGCAACCGCGTGCGCTCTTATTTTCATGACAGCGCCCAGAAAAATACAAAAACTCGCCGGTTAGTTCAAAATATTGCGGATATCGAATGGATCATTGTAGGTTCCGAACTGGAAGCCTTGATCCTGGAGATGAATCTGATCAAGCGCTATCGTCCTCACTACAACGTGCGGCTAAAGGACGACAAACGCTACCCCTACATCAAAATACATTGGCAAGACCCCTTCCCCAAAGTCACCGTCACCCGTCGCATACTCTCTGATGGTGCGCGCTATTTTGGCCCGTACACCAGTGTATGGGCTGTCCACCAAAGTTTAGATGTCTTGCGACGCATCTTCCCCTATTTGACGTGCAACCGCACCATCACCGGCCAGGACAAGCGTGCCTGCCTGTACTATGACATCAAGTTGTGCAACGGCCCATGTATTGGCGCGGTGACCCAGGAGCAATACCGCCAGATGATAGCCGACATGATGTCTTTTCTGGATGGATATTCTGACGACATCGTACAACGCTTGAAGACCGAAATGAACCAGGCCGCCGAAATACTCAACTTCGAACGCGCAGCCGTATTGCGCGATCAATTATTGGCATTGGAAAAAATCGTCGAAAAACAAAAAGTCGTTTCCGCAGAGTACCTGGACTCAGATGTCATCGCACTGGCGCGCGGCGGAAACGATGCCGTCGCTCAGGTTTTCTTCATTCGAAATGGCAAACTGATTGGAAGGGAGTATTTTGTTCTAGAAGGCACCGAAGAAACACCTGATACCCAGGTTCTGGGTGAGTTTATCAAACAATTTTATGATCAAAGCCCCAACATGCCGCGCCAGGTAGTTCTACCGCACGAACTGGAAGAGGCACACATCATCCAGCAATGGCTAAGAACACGGCGCGGCGGTGAAAAAATCGAAATTCTCATCCCGCATCAGGGCGTTCAACAAGAACTGGTCAACATGGCCACCGAAAATGCCATCGAGACGCTCTCCATGCTTAAGGCCCGTTGGGAGGCCGACACTAACAAGCAAAGCACCGCGCTGGTTGAATTACAACAGGCCTTGAACTTACCCTCCCCGCCCAACCGCATTGAATGTTATGACATCTCCAATACCCAGGGCACCTATGCTGTAGGTAGTATGGTGGTCTTCGAGCAAGGCACACCCAAGAAGTCGCATTATCGCCGTTTCAATATCCGTACGGTAGTCGGGCCGGATGATTTTGCCAGTATGGAAGAGGTATTACATCGCCGCTTTCGGCGCTGGCAAAGCATTCAGGAAGCCAAAACACAGCCGGGGAGCAAGCCCGACCCCTCTTTTGCCCGTCTCCCTGACCTGCTCATTGTAGATGGCGGCAAAGGACAACTCAGTCGAGCGGTCAAGGTGCTGCAAGAATTCAATCTATTGGAACACGTGCCCGTAGCCGGATTGGCCAAGCAGGAAGAAGAACTCTTTTTGCCTGGCCAGCCGGAACCAATTCTTTTGCCGCGCGAATCTCAGGGCTTATATCTAATCCAACGGGTGCGGGATGAGGCGCATCGCTTTGCGATTACGGCTCATCGCAATCGCCGAAGGCGAGAGAGCACCCGCTCAATATTAGAATCCATTCCCGGAATCGGCCCCCAGAGGCGCAAAAACTTGTTACAATACTTCGGTAGCCTGCAGGCCATTCGCAAGGCATCAGTAGAAGAATTGACCGCCGTCCCCGGGATCACTCTCAACCTGGCAAACATCATCAAGGCTCACCTTGCAGAATAGGATGACCTTACGTAACAATAATTCATAGATAATGAAAACGACCTGGATTGTTGACGACGATCAGAACATGATTAAGGCACTCAGCCTACTGCTGCAACTGCTAGATTATCATACCCACGCCTTCCATAGTGCACGGCAGGCGGCAAAGGCGTTGCTGGCAGGAAAACGACCAGATTTGATGATTCTGGACATCAACATGCCAGAAGTTACCGGTCTGGATCTGTTAGAATTCATCCGCAGCCGACGGCAATGGGATACCCTACCGGTAATCATGTTTTCATCCGAGGCCGCAGACGTACAGGTAGACCATGCTCTGGCGCTCGGCGCAAATGCCTATATCTTCAAGCCTGTAACGATTGAAGAGCTGGAAGATGCCATTGCCCGCGCCACGCAGTCAACTCACAAATAACCAAACTTTCAGGAGTATCACATGGCAAAGCAGAAAAAAACTTCTCAACCTTCCCGGCGTCAACGCCGTAAGATGCATACCCAACAAATTGTAATGGGCATTTTTGGGGTACTCATCATCCTCTCCATGGTGCTTGCACTGGTTGCAAAATAGGCACTACGGAGGTAGAAAAAAACGCCCTGGAGGGCGTTTTTTTTCAGACCGATTAGATTGTCAAGAAACGCTATTCATCGACTATGCTCATTATTCATGCTTCCCAACTTTTGACACTTACAGAGCAGCCTCAACGCGGAACGCATCTGGGGCACCTGGGTATCATTCCAGATGGCGCCGTACACATCGTAGATGAATACATTGCCGAAGTGGGCCCCTCCGTCGACTTGTTGGCCGCGCACCCTCATGAACCCCTCCTGGATGCTGGCGGACGCGTTGTTATGCCCGGATTTGTAGACCCTCACACCCACCTGCTATGGGCTGGTGACCGCGCCGCCGAGTTCGAAATGCGCCTGCAAGGAAAGACTTACCTCGAAATTCTACAGGCTGGCGGTGGCATTCTCTCTACTGTACGTGCCACCCGTGCAGCCAGTGTGCAAGCCTTGGTAGAGGAAAATCGTCCCCGCTTGCAACGTGCTTTAGCGCACGGGACCACCACTATCGAAGTAAAAACCGGTTACGGATTGGAAACGCAAGCGGAACTTCGTATGCTGGCAGCCATCCTGCAACTGGATGCAGAACTCCCCCTAGAGATTATCCCGACCTTCCTGGGGGCGCACGCTATCCCCCCGGAGTGGCGCGCCAACCCCGAGGGGTACACCGACCACCTGTGTGGGGAGATGCTTCCAGCAGTCGCCTCCTGGTGGACAGAACATGCTTCGGGGCGTCCGCTTCCCTTTGTAGATGTGTTCTGCGAAACCGGTGCTTTCACCCTGAAACAATCCCGCCGCATCCTGGAAAAGGCCAAATCCCTGGGCTTCCCCCTCAAAATCCATGCTGACGAGTTTGACAACTTGGGTGGTGCAGCGCTGGCCGCCGAATTGGGGGCCGTCTCCGCCGACCACCTGGTAGCCACATCAGAGCAGGATATTAAAGCCCTGGCTGCTTCGGATACGGTGGCTGTCGGTCTGCCATGCACACCCTTTGGCCTTGCGGAAGCCCGTTACACCCCCGCGCAAGATATCTTGTCCGCAGACGGCCTGTTGGCACTGGCCACCGATTGTAACCCCGGCACAGCATGGTGTGAATCCATGCAGTTTGCAATTGCGCTGGGCTGCCGTTACATGAAGTTGACGCCCGCACAGGCCATCGTAGCGGCCACCATCAACGCTGCGGCCGCCATCGGACGCTCGGACCAACTCGGCTCCCTATCGACGGGCAAACAAGCCGACTTGCTCATCCTGAACGTCTCTGATTACCGTCATCTGGGGTACCGCTTTGGCACCAACCTGGTAGAAACCGTAATCAAAAAGGGAGTCGTGTGTGCTTAACGAACTTTGTAAACATAGAGGATACCATGCTCAACGGATACACTCCTGATTTGACAACCATCTTACTCTTTATCGTGGTGTTGCTCCTGGTTTGGGTGGCACTGCGCTTTTTGCTCAAACTGGCCGCTAAAATCTTCACCTGTGGCTGTGTGGTGATTTTCATCATCGCCGTAGGGTTGCTCTTACTGACGAATTTTGGTGGACAATGGATTCCATGAAAGCCCCCACGTTGCAAGAGGCCCGTGCCTGGTACCCGGATGATGACATCCACGGACTGGGGCACATCACCCGGGTTTACCATCTGGCCGAATTTTTGGCCCAGGCCGAAGGTGCTGATTTGGAAATTGTGCGGGCGGCTGCATTGTTACATGATGCCGCACATGCTGACCCTCGCCACCTTGGACGTGCAGAACATCACCAGGCCTCAGCCGCCTTTGCCAGAAGCATTCTGACTGCACATCACTGGCCAGAAGCAGGTATTCAGGCAGTGGAACACTGCATTCGTGCCCACCGCTACCGGGATCGTCGCGAGGAACCCCAAACCCTGGAAGCCCGTATTCTATTCGACGCCGATAAACTGGATGCCATCGGTGCGATTGGCGTAGCACGCGCCATCGCTCATGCCACCCAAAGCAGCGCTCCCATTTACGCGCCACCCTCGGAACGTTTTATCGCATCCGGACAACGCGAAGCCGATGAACCGCATAGCGCTTATCACGAATATGTTTTTAAACTCTCTAAAATCCGCGCGCGTCTGTATACCCCAACCGCACGCCATCTGGCAGAAAAACGCCACCGCACCCTGGTAGATTATTTTGAAGCCTTACAATCGGAAATGCAAAGGTAGTCTGACAAATGCACTTTAAATGCTCTGTATACCCTGATTGTAAAGATCAACCAACGCAGGTCCAAGCAACGCCAACACAACAATCACGATGACCACGACCAGTGAAATAATCAGGGCATATTCTGCCAGTCCCTGCCCGCGATTTTTCGATAGATAAATCATACACCCAGCCTCAAAAAAATTCATCCTGCGAAGAACAATTTCGGATTTGTAATCTCATTCTACATGAATTCTACATTCTTTTATCATAACAATTTTATGAAATTCATCTCCAGCACCTTCCCGATTTTCACAAAAAAGGCTACAATGAAAGTATGAACACACAACGTGGTCCTATTTTGGTTGTTGAAGATGTTGCGAATATTCGTGAATTTTTAGCCGTCACGCTGCGCTTTAAGGGATATTCTGTAATTACGGCTGCGAACGGCAGTGAGGCCCTAGAACGAATTGGCTCTGAACCGCCAGCGCTGGTACTTACAGATATTCTGATGCCGAAGATGGATGGCTATGCGCTGGTTTACCATTTGCGCACCAGCCCCGAAACCAGCAGAGTGCCGGTTGTTTTCCTTTCTGCCACCTATGTCACACCGGATGACCAGGAATTTGCAATGAGCCTGGGCGCGTTCCGCTTCCTGGAGAAACCGGTAGATGCCGATGAATTGCTACGCACAATTGAAGAAGCCATCACCGAAGGGCCGAAGACCACACCCACCCCACCTGAGCAAGAACTCTTCTACCGCGGATATCGTAAGAGACTGGAAATAAAATTGCGGCAGAAGAACGCCCAGATTGCACGCACCGAAACCCTCTTGAAAACCATCTCTAACGATCAGCGACCAGTCTTTGAGACACTGCTGAAAGAAGCCTACCAACACCGCGAGGCCATTCAAGAGGAATTGGATGACCTGAACCGCATCCTGGCATCCAGACAAGAGGACGTTCCTCCTGACGAAGCAACCACACCAAGTTCATAGCCCCCTCCCAAAAGCGTTTTCTGGGGCGAAGGCAACCTTCGCCCCAGTTTTTTGTGCCTGGGCAGGACAAAAATTATGTTCTCTGTACCAAAGTCGGATTAAAGTCCTGCCTCAGTTCATGAAATGGGTAGCCGCGCTCAACCAACACGAGAAACAGAAGTTTAGCGTTTTTACTACGCAGTCACGGAGACGCAGAGATTTTTTTTGCATTCCCCGACAAAGACGCAGGCGCTCTGCCACCAATGAAAAACCCTGTTTTGAATACCATGACCATATCCTCATCCCAAACTCAGCACCCCCAACTGAATGACCTCATCCTGCTTGCCCGCCAGGCGGGAGAAATCCTGCGCCTGGGATACGGGAAAACCCATCAGGTAGATTACAAAAGCCTGATAGACCCGGTTACCGAAGTAGACCGTCAGTCCGAAACCTTCCTGGTGAGTAGTATTCAGCAACGCTTTCCCGGAAGTCGCATTGTGGCGGAAGAAAGCGGCGAAACAGCCGGAGAAGGCGACGGCACCTGGTACATTGACCCGCTAGACGGCACAGTGAACTATGCACATGGCATACCGATTTTCTCGGTGTCACTGGCTTATGCTCAAGGCGGCGAAGTCCAATTTGGTGTTGTCTATGCCCCACTAATGGATGAATGCTTTGCGGCTGCTCGCGGCCAGGGAGCAACGCTCAATGGGCAGCCAATCAGGGTTTCATCGACGGATAACCTGGATCACAGCCTGTTGGTGACCGGTTTTCCCTATCACGTGCGTACGACGAAGGAGAATAACCTCAATTGGTACGCCCATTTTGCACTGCGCACGCAAGGCGTTCGACGTCTAGGCTCCGCGGCACTGGATTTATGCTACGTGGCGGCGGGACGCTTTGATGGTTATTGGGAGAAATTCGTCCAACCCTGGGATATTGCCGCCGGAGCATTGATTGCTCGTGAGGCAGGGGCACGCGTCACAGCCTACAATGGGTCAACAGAACTCTTCCACCAACCATGTTCCATTGTGGCTGCCAATCCCAGCATTCACACCGCGCTGATGGCAGAATTTCGCGCCAATGGTTTGGGATGATTCAGAAACTTGCTTTTGGTTGCTCGCTAGGAAGCAGATGAGCGCGGAAAACGGTGCAATCCGCCCGTCTCTGGTGTTGCTGCGAGCAAAGCGAGCGGAGCGCCTGTCCTGAGCAAAGCGTAGGGGAAGCAGTCTTCCCCTGGTAAGCAAGGAGACTGCTTTGTCGCCGCAAAGCGGCTCCTCGCAGTGACATTTGGTTAT
>DAOTZN010000052.1:0-27148 GCA_034434095.1 Anaerolineales bacterium | reverse complement strand
GTGTTGCAAAGCAAAACACGTTTTAGTGCCACAACCGGTTTGGCCGACCTGGAGGTCGGCGCTCCCATCCTGGTAGGTTGCAGGCGTCCCCCAATCCAAAGGGGACAGGCTGAAAGCCTGTCCTACATATTTTGAGCGCCCATTGAACCCTCCCTGGGTTTTTCATCCAGAAAGCCCTTTGCATCTTGGCGACTTTGCGTTAAGGTTTTGGAGTTGTCCCCGAAAAAAGGGAGCAAACCTACGGGGGCGCTTTGCCGACCTGGAGGTCGGCGCTCCCATCCTGGGGGAAGCAGTCTCCCCTGGATGGGGCATTCGGTAGGTCGCAGGCGTCCCCCATCCAAAGGGGACAGGCTGAAAGCCTATCCTACACAACCTCCCCGCCTTTGTTCGAGCGCACTTTTCGGGTATACTACCGAAGTAGGTACAACCAATTCAATTTGGGTATCCTCTACTCTCCATTCTCTATGCACGAACTATCGTTTGTCGAAAGTATCCTCAAAATTACTCTGGAATATGCCGAAAAAGCCCAGGCGCGGCGCGTTTTAGCGCTCAATTTAATTATTGGACAAATGTCCAGCATCGTGGATGATTCCGTCCAATTTTACTGGGATATCCTAAGCAAAGATACCATCGCAGAGGGGGCGAAACTGCGCTTTCAGCGCATTCCGGCCGTGTATCGCTGCTGGGATTGCGGGTACGAATATCAACTGGACGGAGAACATTTGGCATGTCCTCAATGCGGCAGTGTCAGGGTACAATTAATTGTTGGCAACGAGTTCCGTTTGGATAGCATCGACATCGAATAAGGAGAAATTCCCCATGTCCAAAACCGTGTCTGTAGTGGAAAACATCCTGGGGGCGAACGAGCGTCTGGCAGCCTCAAATCGCGCCTTGCTGGATAAGACCAAGACCTTTGCCATTAACTTCATGGCCTCGCCGGGTGCGGGGAAAACCACGCTCATCGTTAAGACCATTGAGGCCTTGAAAAAAAACTATCGTCTCGCCGGTGTGGATGGAGACATTGCTACCACGATTGATGCCGATCGCATGGCCGCGGCCGGTATTCCGGCGGTACAGATCAACACCGGCGGCAACTGTCATCTGGACGCGGTCATGGTAGAAGGTGCACTGCCTCAGATTGATTTGCCCAATACCGATGTGCTCATCATCGAGAACGTAGGCAACCTGATTTGTCCGGCGAGTTTTCCCCTGGGCGCGCATCTCAATATCTTGATTGCCTCCGTCCCTGAAGGCGATGACAAACCGTACAAATACCCCAACATGTATCGCGGTGTCAAGGCAGTCGTGCTCAACAAGATGGATTTGTTACCTTATTTCGATTTTGACATGGACTACTTCCACAAGGGTGTGCAAGCCCTGAACCCGGGGCTGGCTTTCTTCCCGTTGTCCGCCAAGACGGGAGAGGGCTTTGGTGCCTTTGCAGACTGGCTACAGATTGAAATTGATACCTTCTTGCAGGCTTGAGTACACTTTATGACGGCTGCCGAACACCTCCACGTAGATGGTATCGTTCAGGGCGTGGGGTTCCGTCCCTTTGTCTACCGCCTGGCACATGAGCACGGCCTGACAGGTTGGGTACGCAACAACAGCCGTGGGGTGGACATCGAAATCAGCGGGACGCTCGCGGCGCGTGAAGCCTTCGTGCGTGACTTGCAGGCGCAAGCCCCACCTTTGGCGCAAATTGACGCCGTCACACGCACCCCTATCCCGGACAGCGACTTTGGCGGGCAGTTCGTCATTATCCACAGCAAAGACGAGGCCGGTTTCACGCTTGTCTCGCCCGATACTGCCACCTGTCCAGATTGCCTGCGGGAACTTTTTGACCCCTCTGATCGGCGCTATCGTTACCCCTTCATCAATTGCACCAACTGCGGGCCGCGTTTCAGCATCATCCAGGCACTGCCCTATGACCGTCCCAATACGACCATGTCGGTTTTCCCGATGTGTACGGATTGTCAGGCCGAATATGAAAATCCGCTCAATCGCCGTTTTCATGCCCAACCCAACGCCTGTCCGGAATGTGGTCCGCGCATCTGGCTGACGTTTCCGCCAGATGCGCCTCATCCCGCCGGGGATGCCTCCCTGAAAGCGGCCGTGCAGGGATTGTTGGACGGTCACTTGCTGGCAATCAAAGGTTTGGGTGGTTTTCATATCGCCTGTGATGCCACCAATTCCCTGGCGGTAAACACGTTACGCCAGCGCAAGTCGCGCCCGCACAAACCGCTGGCCGTGATGATGCGCGATCTGGACATGGTGCGCGCCTACTGTCACCTCACTGCGGAAGAAGAAGCCTTGTTGACCTCCCCGGCTACACCCATTGTGCTGCTGAGGCCGCGCGCCCATACCGATTTATCCCCCGAGGTGGCCCCGCGACAGCGTGCCCTGGGGGTCATGCTGCCCTACACGCCCCTGCACCATCTCTTGTTGCACGATGTCAACCGTCCCCTGGTGATGACCAGCGGCAACCGTCAAAATGAACCCATTGCCCGCACCAATGACCAGGCGCGTCAGCAGTTAAGCGGCATTGTGGATGGTTTCCTGTTTCACAACCGTGAAATTCACAATCGCAACGATGACAGCGTGTGGATGGTGACCGCCGAAGGCGCTTTCCCGTTGCGGCGTTCGCGGGGCTATGTTCCCCGCCCCCTCACCTTACAGCAAGCCGCCTCCGCCCCTGTGCTGGCAACCGGCAGCCAGATGAAAAATACCTTTTGCTTGTTAATCCGTAACCAGGCCTTCCTCAGTCAACACATCGGCGAGATGGATTACTTCGATACCTGGCAGTTCTTCACCGAGGGTGTGCGTCGCTACCAGGATTTATTTGGCATTCGCCCGCAAGTTGTCGCCCATGATATGCACCCCGATTTCACCCTGGCCGCGTTGGCCGCGCTCGATGATTTGCTGCCCGGGGTGCGTACCCTCCCCGTTCAGCATCATCACGCCCACATTGTTGCCTGCCTGGCGGATAACGGGGCGGACGGTCCCGTCGTTGGTCTGGCAATGGATGGTACCGGCTACGGCCCGGATGGCACCGTTTGGGGCGGAGAAATCCTGATTGCCGATACGCACACCTACCGTCGTGCCGGTCACCTGGGGCTTTTTCCCCTTCCGGGTGGCGAACAGGCCATCCGCGAGCCGCGGCGCATTGCCCTGGGCTTGCTCCTGCAAACCTTTGGGCATTTACCGGATGATTTAGCGATAGTGAGAGATACCCCTCCGGTGTTGCGTCAGACCATAACAACGCAAATAGAACGCCGCTTGAACACCCCGCTGACTTCCAGTTGTGGCCGTCTCTTTGATGCGGTGGCGGCCCTGGTGGGATTGCGCCAGGAGGTCACCTACGAAGGGCAAGCCGCGATTGAATTGGAGACGCTGGCCTTGGCGGCGCCGGATAGCCCCCCGTATGCTCTGATGCCTCAGGCTGCCGCGGATGGATGGGTGCTGCCGGTGGAGCCGCTCATCCGTCAGGTGGTTGCCGATTTGTGGGCGGACGTGCCCTCGGCAGTCATCGCAGCCCGCTTTCATCAGACCCTCATCGCCGCGTTGCAAAGGTTAGTTGCCCGATTGCGGGAATCTACCGGCCTTGATGCCGTTGCCTTGAGCGGTGGATGTTTCCAAAACCGCATCCTCCTGGAGGAATTATCCCGCACCTTGCGTGCTGACGGGTGGACGGTCTACACCCATCGCCAGGTTCCCCCCAACGATGGCGGTTTGTCCCTGGGGCAAGCGGTAATTGCCGCCTCGGGGTAGCGGCATAACGGTGTCTGTGCCCGCTCTTCAGGCATCAGTTTCCCAACGATTTTTTAAGGAGTATGCTCATGTGTCTAGCCGTACCTGCAAAAATTCTTTCCATAGATGGGCCGCAAGCCGAAGTGGAGTTTGGCGGCATTCGGCGTGTTATTAGCGTACAATTGCTACCTGAAGCTAAACTGGGAGACTACGTACTTGTGCATACTGGTTTTGCCATCAGTGTTGTGGATCCACAGGAAGCCGAAATCACGCTCGATTTATTGCGTCAAATGGAAGATTTAGCGCCCTCGGAGCCCGCCGATTAACCTCGTTCCCGGTTCTCCCCACAATTTGCGGTGTCGAAAGGTACCCTCCTACTTCCCAGGAAAGGACTTCCATGCCCTTCATAAAGCAATTTCGTGACCCTGCGTTGGCGCGTAAAGTGATTGCTGAAATCTATACGCTGGCCGACCGTCCAATGGCTTTCATGGAATTTTGTGGTGGTCATACGCACGCCATCATGCAAAACGGCATTCGCCAACTGATGCCCGAAACAGTGCGCCTGCTTTCCGGCCCGGGTTGTCCCGTGTGCGTGACTTCTCAGCGGGACGTTGACCAGGCCATTGCGTTGTCGCAGTTACCCGATGTCATCATCACCACTTTTGGGGATATGGTACGTGTTCCGGGTACCACGCTGACCTTGCAGGAGGCCGCGGCCGAAGGTTCGGATGTGCGCATTGTGTATTCGCCCCTGGATGCGGTCAAATTGGCGCAGGAAACCCCTCAAAAGCAGGTAGTCTTCCTGGGGGTGGGCTTTGAAACCACGGCACCGGGTGTGGCCGTTTCGATTTTGCAAGCCGCTGCCCTGGGGCTTAAAAATTATGCTGTTTTCTCGATGCACAAATATACCCCTCCCGGGATGCGCGCCATCCTGAATATGGGTGAAGTGCGCATCAACGGCGTGATTGGCCCGGGGCATGTCTCCGCCATCATTGGCCTGAATGCCTGGACTTTTTTGCCGGAGGAATACACCATGCCGGTTGTAGTTTCCGGTTTTGAGCCGGTGGACATCTTGCTGGCCATCCGAGATTTGGTGCGTCAGGTCGTAACGGGGAAGGCGCGGGCGGAAAACGCTTACAACCGTTCCGTCACTTCGCAAGGGAACCAGGCTGCTCTGGAAATTATGAGTCGTGTTTTTGAGGTTGGGGATGCAGATTGGCGCGGTTTTGGTGTGCTGCCTGCCAGTGGCATGGAAATTCGCTCCGCTTACCGCGAATATGATGCTAAAGTTCGCTTTGCTATGCCCGATGTCGCCTCGCGTGAACCGCCCGGCTGTCGCTGTGGCGAGGTGTTGCGCGGGGTGATCGAGCCGCCCGAATGTCCACTCTATGCCAAAGCCTGCACGCCCGACCGGCCCAAGGGGCCTTGCATGGTCTCGGACGAAGGGGCCTGTTCGGCCTTCTATCTTTATCAAGGATTGTAGAGCGTCTATGAGCATTCAACGCGTTACGCTGGCGCATGGGGCCGGTGGCCGCATGACCCAGCAACTCATTCAGCAGGTATTCGGCAAACGTTTTAGCAATCCCTTGCTGGATCGCATGAACGATGCTGCGGTAGGAAAAATTGAGGGGGCAGGACGACTGGCCTTCTCCATTGACGGGCATGTTGTCAGCCCATTGTTCTTTCCGGGTGGTGACATTGGCAATATCGCCGTGTATGGCACAGTCAACGACCTGGCGATGATGGGCGCACAGCCGCTGTGGCTGGCGGCTTCGTTCATCATTGAAGAGGGCCTGCCGATGAGCGATTTGCGCCGTATCGCTGATTCTATGGCCGCGGCGGCGGAACGTGCCGGCGCACTCCTGGTAGCGGGCGATACGAAGGTGGTCGAGCGCGGCAAAGCGGACGGAGTGTACATCAGCGTAGCGGGGGTTGGACTTGTGCCCTCCCATGTGGACATTGACGCTGCCAACCCGCGCCCTGGTGATGTCATCTTGCTCAGCGGGTCGATTGCCGCCCACGGCATGACCATCATGACCCTGCGTGAGGGGCTGGATTTTGAAACCGAGTTGAAGACGGATGCCGCTCCTTTGAATGGCGTGGTGGCCCAAATGCTAGCGGCTGCGCCGCACACCCACGCCATGCGGGATGCCTCACGCGGTGGATTGGCAACCGCGCTCAATGAACTGGCCGCCACATCTCAAAGGGGGTTCGTTTTTGATGAGGTGGCCGTGCCTGTAGACGAGGCCGCTCGCAATGCCTGCGCTTTGCTGGGCTTAGATCCGCTGCATGTCGCCAATGAAGGTACGTTCATCGCTATCGTTCCGCCGGAAGAGGCCGAAGCCGCTCTGGCTGCACTACGCGCGCATCCGCAAGGGAAAAATGCCGTCCGTATTGGCGAAGTGGCGGGAGAGCATGCGGGCAAGGTGGTCATGCGCACGGCACTGGGGGCGCGCCGTATCGTGACTCCTTTAAGTGGTGACTTGCTGCCGCGTATTTGCTGAGGTCTTCAGGACGGCGTCGAGTGGTCTCTTGCAAGGACGCTTTTTTGTTAGTCTGGCCCGACATAAATATCGATTGGTTGGTTTTGGGCGTCAAATTTTCAACGCCAAGCCGTAGAGCCGCAAAGAAAACCACGTTTTAGCGCCAAAACCGGCGTGTACCCAGAAAAGCCTTCTCGTTCGGTGGACTTTGTGTTAAGGTTTTGGGACTACCCCAATGTGCCGACCTGGCGATCGGCGCTCCGGTGAGATTTTTTATTATGCCCTATGGTCGGTTTCTCCCGATGTTTTGAGAATATACCTTTAGTAACCCTTAATCTGAAAAGGGGAGAAAACAGGGTATAGTAGGGGATGGTTCAGAAACTTGCTTTTGGTGCTCATTAGGATGTAGATGAGTGCGGAAAACGGCGAAATCCGCCCGTCTCTGCTGTTGCTACGAGCAAAGCGAGCAAAGCGAGTAAAGCGAGTAAAGCGAGTAAAGCGAGCGGAGCGCCTGTCCCGAGCAAAGCATAGGGGAAGCAGTCTCCCCCTGATAAGCAAGGGGACTGCTTTATCGCCGCAAAGCGGCGCCTCGCAGTAACATTTGGTTATGGCTGGAATGTGCGCATGGGGGCAGGGGTGGTATATTGCAAGCGTCCTCCTACGCCCAATGGGGACAGGCTGAAAGCCTATCCTACATATTTGGAGCAGCAAATGAACCATCTCTGTAGTAATGATTATGTTTTTGTAATGGTCAAACCCGTGAGAAAAATCCTTCACTGGGCGAAGAACACGCTAGCAGTGCTCCCATTGACGATTACAAATGTTTTCGTTTTATGCCCATAGGGAGAGAGCCTTTCATGAAAAACATTCCATCCTCTGAGATTACACCTTATCACGCCTATCTGTCGCGGCGGGAGTTTCTCAAGGCCGCTGGGATTATGAGCGCCGGTGCGCTTTTGGCGGCTGCTTGTGCTACCAAACCCGCGGCCGAGAACACGCCACCCCCGGCGACTTCGGTCAGCGCACAAACGGACGAGTTGGGGGATCCGCTGAACACCTACGAAGAGATTACTAATTACAACAACTACTACGAATTCACCACCGATAAGAAACGCGTGGCCAGCCTGGCGCAGGACTTTAAAACTTCCCCCTGGGAGGTAGAAGTCAGCGGTTTGGTCAATAAGCCGCGTACCTTTGGGCTGGAAGATTTGCTCAAAATGTTTCCCCAGGAAGAGCGCATTTACCGTTTGCGTTGTGTAGAGGCCTGGTCAATGGTCATCCCCTGGCAGGGTTTTCCGCTGGCTGCGCTGCTCAAGGAAGTTGAGCCACTTTCAAGCGCCAAATATGTGCGTTTTGAAGCCGTTTATAACCCGGATGCCATGCCTGGTCAAAAAAGCAAGTTTTACCCCTGGCCGTACACCGAAGGGTTGCGCCTGGACGAGGCCATGCACGACCTGACGCTGCTGGCAACCGGCCTGTATGGTACGCCGTTGCAACCGCAGAGTGGTGCCCCTTTGCGGTTGGTGGTGCCCTGGAAATACGGTTTTAAGAGCATTAAAGCGGTCGTCAAAATTGAGTTGATGGAATATCCCCCCGATACGCTATGGCACACGGTAGCCCCGGATGAGTATGGCTTCTATGCCAACGTTAACCCAAATGTGGACCATCCACGCTGGTCACAAGCCACCGAGCGACGCATTGGCGAATCCCAACGCCGTCCGACCTTGATGTTCAACGGCTACGAGGAAGAAGTCGCCTCGCTGTACGAAGGCATGGATTTAGAGCGGAAATTTTAGCATGCAAAGAAAAAAATGGATGAAGATAGTTCCGCATTTGGTCGCCTGGTTACCCGCGTTGTGGTTAGCGTGGGCCTGGCAGAGCGGCAACCTGGGCGTTAACCCCATTCAGGCAGGCACGCAGTTTGCCGGACGAACGGCTTTGACGATTTTAGTGGCTTCGCTGGCTTGCACGCCCCTCAATACGCTGTTGGGTTGGCGGACGATGCTTGCCTGGCGGCGTCCGCTGGGGTTATATGCCTTTGCCTGGGCGACCGGGCATTTGCTGTTCTTCGTGTGGGTGGATTACGGCCTGGATTGGACGTCTCTGCGCCTGGACGTTGGCACTAAGCCTTATGTATGGGTAGGGGCATTGGCGATGTTGATTCTGGCGGCGTTGGCGCTCACTTCCCATCGTTGGTGGATGAAATTCCTGAAGCGAGGTTGGAAGACTCTGCACCGCCTGGTATACCTGACAGCAGTGTTGGTATTGGTGCATTATTTTTGGGTGGTCAAGGGCAACTTTCTGGGGTTGAGTGGGAGCATTGCCCGTCCGTTGGCCTACAGTGTAGGCATTGCCCTGTTGTTGATGTTGCGCATTGCGCCTTTGCGGCGCTGGATAGTGCGCCAACGCGCTCGCTGGTCGGACATACGCCGTAAATTCAGCCCTCAAAGCGATACCCTGCGCCGCGTATCGTAATGATACGACGCGGCGCAGTGGGATTCTCTTCGATTTTCTCGCGCAGCCAGTGGATGTGTACGTCTACTGTGCGGCTGTTGCCGAGGTACTCCCAACCCCATACTTCAGTAAGTAGTTTTTGGCGGGAGACCACCTGCCCACGATGTTCCGCCAGGTAACATAGTGTTTCGTATTCCTTTGGCTTGAGAGAGAGTGCTTTGCCTTTCAGGCGCACTTCATGGCGTAGGGGGTCAATTTCTAAATCGTCAAACACCCATACAGAGGATTTGTCCTCCGTTGATGAAAGCCTGGCGTTGTCCTGGTCGATTTTCACGCGTCGTAACAAGGCCTTGAGGCGCGCCTGTAACTCACGCATGCTAAAGGGCTTGGTGAGGTAGTCATCGGCGCCCAATTCCAGCCCCAAGACGCGATCCACCTCATCGGTGCGCGCGGTGAGCATCAAAATTGGGCTGGACACCTCGGGACGCAAGGCGCGGCACACCTCAAAGCCGTCCATGCTCGGCAGCATGACATCCAGGATGATGACATCGGGCGCTTGTTGACGGGCCATTTGCACGGCTTCCCAGCCATCCGCGGCCGTCAACACCCGGTAGCCCTGTCGCCCCAGGGTGTAGGCCAGACTCTCGCGCAGCGCGCGTTCATCTTCTACAACCAGCACAGTAGCAGACGGCATGGGTCAGGCATTTCCCCCGAATTTGGCGGATAGTTCGGCATTGGATGGTTCAACCAGCATGGAGCCATCAGGGAAAATGATGGTAGGAATAATGCGTTTGCCGTGGTTGGCCTGACGCACGAATTCGGCCGCATCAGGGTCGCTATCGGTGTCGTGCCACACGTAATCAATGTTATTTTCCTGGAAGAAGCGCTTTGCGCGTCGGCAATCGGGGCACCAATCGGCACCGTACATGTGGATTTTGTTATCGTTCATCAATCAAGGTTCCTTTTCATTTGAGGAATTTTGCGTTTGGAGGATGGGTTTCCATCGAGTGGGATTATAACAGCGTTTTTTATTGCGCTCCATGGTCGGTCTCCCCCTATTTTTTTCAGAAGATACGCTACGGCTAAATAAAAAAACGCCAGAGTCCAGTTAAGTCCAAACACGTAGAGGTATAATTACTGGCATGAACGCTACCTTCTCCCCGACACTGAAAAAAATGTCGTTACCTGGATATGCCCGCTACGCGTGGAGCGTGCTGGGTATTAATTTCGTTGTGGTTTTGTGGGGCGCGTTTGTGCGTGCCACCGGTTCCGGGGCCGGCTGCGGGGCACACTGGCCGACCTGTAACGGCGAGGTAATCCCACGTGCACCGGCCGCAGAGACCATCATCGAATTTGTTCACCGCCTGACCAGTGGCGCGGCGCTGTTGATGGTCATTGGGTCGGTGGTGTGGGCCTGGCGTGCTTACCCCAAGGGGCACCTGGTGCGCAAGGGGGCTGGCTGGACGATGCTGTTTATCATTACAGAGTCGCTGCTGGGTGCCGGCCTGGTACTTTTCGAGTGGGTGGCTCAGGATGCTTCCCTGGGACGTGTGATTTCCATGCCCTTGCATTTGGTGAACACTTTCCTCCTGTTGGCTTCGATAACGCTGACCGCCTGGTGGGCTTCCGGCGGGCAGGCAATCCAACTTCCGCGTGGGGATGCTCGTTTGCTGTGGTTTGGGCTGGGGCTGCTTGCCATTCTATTCCTGGGCACCAGTGGAGCGGTGACTGCCCTGGGGGATACGCTTTTCCCGGCTTCTTCGCTGTTGGAAGGCATGCGCCAAGATCTTTCGTCTACTGCCCATTTCCTCATCCGCCTGCGGGTCATTCATCCCCTGATTGCCGGCGCGGCGGGTATCTACCTGTTCTTTTTGGTTTTGGGGCGCACCATGCAACACCGTCCACGGGGGGCAGAGGGTACGTTAGGGCGTTTGTTGCTGGGGCTGTTTGCCGTCCAACTATTGGCCGGGGTGGTTAACCTGGTCTTGCTTGCTCCCGTGTGGATGCAACTGGTGCACCTTTTCCTAGCCGATAGCGTGTGGTGTGCCTTTGTGTTGTACGCGGCGGCGGTTTTTGCTGTGCCGCGGGATGAAGACGGTAGACGGTAGACGGTGGACGGTGGGGCATCAGGGTGTTGATGCGTTTGGCTCGCCAGTGCGCGGCTCGAGAATTTCAAACAGGCAAAATAGCCTGCCGATGGGGCTGTTTTCACGTCGGGCGATTTGTCGCACGGGACGGTGCAACAGGTGTTGGAGCAGGTGTGCATCCAGTTCGCAAATTTCAGGGTGCTCTTCCAGGATGGCCGCGTAAGGACAGTGCCCCAAGCGAATGCGCGGCGCTGTGGCGTGCGCTTCCCATTTGGCGCGGTAATGCATCTCATTGAGGCGCTGGGTGGTGTGGATTAGGTGGTGGGTGAGGTGATACTTTGCCGGTAGAGGGGGCGTTGTCGATGTGAGATTGCGTGCTATGGACGAGAAGACCGCCGCGCGCCCTTCTGGGGGGATCTGGTCCAACAGGGCGCAGGTCAACCCCAAAAGGTGGTCTGCCTGTCTCTCTGGGGACAGGCTATACACCTGGGTGGGACGTCCCCTCCCTTTGGGAGCGCGCGTTCCCGTGGCTTCTATCCAGCCATCTTCTTTCAGAATGATGAGATGGTGACGGATATTGGCGGCCGTGACTTTGAGGGCGCGACTCAATTCGTTTGCGGTCGCACGCTGGTGTTGCTCTAGATATTCCAGAATTTGTTGCCGAGTGGGGTCCATAGTGGCATTATACCGTATTTATGCAAAAAAATATTTTCATAAATGCCCTGGTTGTTGTGGTATGATTGCGCCGTGAGCATGTACGAACGGTTAACCTGGGAATCTTCCTTTGCTATTGCCCGTGCACTGATGAGGGCACATCCGGAAGTGGATCTGGAACAAGTTTCGTTGGGCATGCTTTACGATTGGGTTTTGACCTTGCCGGGCTTCGACGATGATCCGGCGTTGGTCAATGACACCATCCTTAACGCAATCTACCAAGAATGGTACGAGGAGGTCCATCCAATATGAGCGAATCTTTGAATTCCCCTGGGTATGATATTCCCAAAGAACTCCAGGGGACGGTGGCCATCACCACGTTGGACCGGATTTACAACTGGGGACGACGTAACTCAATTTGGCCGATGATGTTTGGGCTGGCATGTTGCGCCATTGAGATGATTTGTACCGCGGCGAGCCGTTACGATTTTGCGCGCTTCGGTATGGAAGTCATGCGCCCTAGCCCTCGCCAAAGCGATTTGATGATCGTTTCTGGCACGGTAACCAAGAAGATGGTGCCACAAATTGTACGTCTGTACAACCAAATGGCTGAGCCCCGCTATGTGCTGGCTATGGGTGCCTGTGCTTCGGGCGGCGGTCCCTTCAAAGAAGGGTACAACGTGGTCTCGGGCATCGACAAATACTTGCCGGTAGATGTGTATGTGCCCGGCTGCCCGCCTACCCCGCAGGCGCTACTACATGGTTTGATGAAACTGCAGGAAAAAATTGACCAACAGTCCATCAAGGAAGTCCCCTGGTACAAGAAGGGGCCCAGCGAGCCTATTCCTGTGCCGGTTTTGGGGCCGGACATTATGGATCCGCGTGAGTACGAGAAAATCAAGCAATTCACGCTACAACCGGTAGCCCCGGTACAGGTGGAGGACTAGAAGCATGTCTGAACAAACACTTGCCCCTACCGTGGATTTGACAGCGCGTTTTGGCGACTGGGTGCGCCCGGATGAGCGCAAAGGCTACGAAGGATATATCGTTGAGGCAGAACATTTGGTGGCGTTTGCTACTGCCTTGCGCGATGAATATGGTTACGATTATTTGGCTTCGCTGACCGGCGTAGATTACCTGCCGGAAGGCAAAATGGAAGTGGTGTACCACGTCAGTCAGAGCACCGGTGGAGCACCGTTGGTTTTCAAGGTGCAGGTGTCTCGTGAAGACCCCGTTACCGTGCCTTCGCTGGTTCCCGTGTACCCCGGTGCGGAATTCCAGGAACGCGAAGCATGGGATTTGCTGGGCATCCGCTTTGAAGGGCACCCCGACTTGCGCCGTATTTTGATGTGGGAAGGTTTTCACGGCCACCCTTTGCGCAAGGATTGGCGCGAACCTTATTTTGAAGAAGAAACCAAGCCTTTCAAGAGCCGCTGGCCTGAAGGTAATGTGCATCGTATAGAAGATACGTTGCCCTTTGGCAAAAACGTGGCTTATCCCGAAGGTTTTGACCCTGAAACCTGGACGCCGGAAGGTGAAACGGCCTTGTATGCCGGTTTGAAACGTGTTCCTGAAGAAGAAGATTTTCAAACCGAGCAAATCGTAGTCAATTTAGGGCCGCAGCACCCCTCCACGCATGGCGTGTTCCGTATGGCGGTGACGCTGGATGGGGAAACGATTGTGGACCTCAAACCGGTGATGGGGTATTTGCACCGCAATCACGAAAAGATTGGCGAACGCAATACCTATTTGATGAACATCCCCTTCACCGACCGTTTGGATTATCTTTCCTCGCTGAGCAACAACTTCGGGTACGTGCTGGCGGTAGAGAAATTGATGGGCGTTAAGCCGCCGGAGCGCGCCGAGTATATCCGCGTTATCATGGCGGAGTTGACTCGTATTGTCAACCATTTGTTCTCTATCGGCATGTTCCTGAACGATATGGGCGCTTTCTTCACGCCCTCGTTGTACGCCATTGAAGAGCGCGAACTCGTCTTGGACATTTTTGAGGCCGTGACCGGCTCGCGCATGATGTGCAACTACATGCGCTTTGGCGGTGTGGCGCGCGATTTCCCGCCCGGCACGTTGGAACGCATTCGTGACCTGGCTTTCAACCGTTTGCCCGCCAGGGTAGATGAGTTGGATACTTATCTAACGAATAATGAAATCGTACGTGTGCGCTCGGAGGGGGTGGGGGTGTTAACCCCTGAACAGGCAATTGCCTATTCGACTTGCGGCCCAGTGTTGCGTGCTTCGGGTGTACCTTATGACCTGCGACGGGCTGATCCCTACGGCATTTACGACCGCTTTGACTTCGATGTGGCGGTAGGGTACCACGGCGATGTGTACGACCGTTACCTGGTGCGCATGGAAGAAATTCGCCAAAGTATACGCATTATTCAACAGGCCGTGCAACAAATCCCCGAAGGTCCGGTCATCGAGGGCAAGCAGCAATACCAGGTGCGCGTCCCGGCCGGTGAGGCTTATGGACGGGTGGAAGGTCCAAAGGGTGAACTTGGCTTTTACGTTGTGTCCAACGGCCAGCCCAACCCGTGGCGTTATCATGTGCGCGCCCCATCGTTCATCAACTTGACCGCTTTGGCAGAAATGTGTAAGGGCAACAAAGTGGCCGATGCTGTAATCATCCTCGGCTCGATAGACATCGTGTTGGGCGAGACCGACCGCTAATTCAGGCGTTGAGACAGGAGTAAAGACCATGTATGGTATTGGAGTTGTTAAAGGTCTCCTCGTAACGCTCAAGCGTTTTGTCGAGACCTATGTAGATGATATCAAACGCGGCAAAGGTCGCTACTATACACAGGAAGGTGTGGCTTATCGCAGCAGTGCGGAGTCGCGCGGCCTGTTTACGGTGCAATACCCTGAAGAGAAACTCATTACCCCCGAAGAGTTTCGCTTTATTCCTTTCCTGGTGTACGAAGAAAAGGATGGGGAGCGTGAAGTGCGCTGTACTTCCTGCGGTATTTGCGCTAAAGTGTGTCCTCCGCAGTGTATATGGATTGAGCGTACTACCGACCCCGTAACCAAGCGTCCTGTACCGGATCCCAAGAATTTCTACATCGACGTGGACATCTGCATGAACTGCGGGTTGTGTGCAGAATACTGCCCGTTTGATGCCATCAAGATGGATCACGATTTTGAATTATCGGTTTACGACCGGCAGAGCAATATCTACGATAAAGAAAAACTTCTCAAGCCGGTTTCTTACTACCAGAGCATTCGCCCGTTGAATTACGAACGTGAAGAGAAGGCGCGCGCAGAAGCCGAAGCCGCTAAAGCCGCCAAAGCAGCCGCACGTCAGAAACGCACTGGATAGTTGAGAAAAACCGGTTGAGAGATGAGCCGGTCGGGGGCAACGCAATTCGTTGCCCCCAAACTGGATTAGAGTAAAAGGAAAAAATTTATAATGGTATCCCAAGAACAAATTTTAGATGCTTTGCGCAAGGTGGAAGACCCGGATTTGCGTAAAGACGTGGTCAGTTTGGGGATGATTCGAGACCTGAAAATTGAAGATGATGTGGTGCGCTTTACCCTGCATCTGACCACTCCGGCCTGCCCGATGAAGGATCGCATGCGCAACGATGCCGAGCGGGCCGTACTTGCGCTGCCTGGCGTGCGAGAAGTGCATGTCAAGTTGGATGCCACTGTGGTTAACGATGGGCGCAACCGTGGCGTAATGGACGTTCCTGTGCGCAACGCGATTGCAATTGGCTCCGGTAAAGGTGGCGTCGGCAAAAGCACGGTTGCGGTGAATGTAGCGGTAGCGTTGGCGCAGACAGGTGCTACGGTCGGCTTGTTGGATGCGGATATTTACGGGCCTAACGTGCCCACGATGATGGGTGTCGGGCAACTTCCCCCTCCTAAAGATGGCAAAATCACGCCTGCGGAAGCCTACGGCGTCAAGATGATGTCCATCGGTTTCCTGGTCAAGCCCGACCAGCCGTTGATTTGGCGTGGCCCAATGCTGCACAGCGCTATCCGACAGTTTATCTCCGATGTGGCCTGGGGCGACCTGGACTACTTGATTGTGGACCTGCCTCCCGGAACGGGAGACGCGCCCCTCAGTTTGGCGCAGAGCCTGGCTTTGAGCGGCAGCGTGATTGTCACCTTGCCGCAGGATGTTTCTCTGGAAGATGCCCGCCGTGGACTGTACATGTTTGAGCAGTTACAGGTGCCGGTCTTCGGTATTGTGGAGAACATGAGTTACCTGGAAATGCCGGACGGTAGCCGCATGGACATTTTCGGCTCCGGCGGTGGAGAGAAACTGGCAAAAGAGACCAATGTGCCCTTCTTGGGCGCGGTGCCGATGGATCCCTCGGTGCGTGTAGGTGGAGACAGCGGCAAGCCGGTGGTTGTCAGCCAGCCGGATTCGCCGGTTGCCCAGGCGTTGAAGGCGGTGGCCGAGCAAATTGCGGCTCGGGCCAGCATAGCGGCCTATCAGCAAAATAACAACGTCATCCCCATCAACCTGGTGGGGTAAGCGTGAAAAAGGCTTCCGAATTTCGGAAGCCTTTTTTGTTGGGCTTTTGGGGGGTCCGTGATGCGCCCCAATATCTGGCGGTGTGCCGTAGGGCGGAATTAATTCCGCCCTACACCGGTTATGCGAGGAGATTGTCGCGCCGCTATGTGGCGCGCGGTGAGGTGTTATTTTGCAGGTTGCGCAGTTGTTGGAGCAGCGTTTCTACCGTTGGGCGGTCGGTGGGGTCGTGACTGCGGTGGACGTAGTGCAGATGGCCGTTTTGGTCAATAATGAAATCGCCGCCTAGTTGGGAAGTATCTGCTCCGTCTGAGGCGTGTGCTTTTTTGCCGGATATCCAGGCTTTGAAGTAGTACCAGCGCGTTTTCAGGTTACGGGAACGCCAGTAAGAACGCTCCAGGCCATAGGCGTTATAAGCCCGCCGTTCCGGGTCGAGCAGGACGGTGAAATTTGGACAGGTCTCCCGCAGCCATGCTTGCACAGTGGGGAGGGTGCCGAAGGAGACAATCAGCACACGTGTATTCAGGTGGGCAAATGCTTGTTGGTGGGCGCACAACTGTGCGACATGCTCACGGCAGGGTATTCAGCCCAGGTGACGAAGGAAAACCAACAGGGTGTTTTCGCCGGGTTTGTGTAGGGGGACGGTGTTTCCGTCGGTGGAGAGAAGGGTGAGAGTGGGGGCAAGTTTCATAAGTCAAAAGAGGAATTGTTGAATTTGCCGCAGCGCATGCGGAGGAGATTTGATTTTGCAGCGGAGTGAGCGCCGATGTAGCGGGCTTTGCTGTGCAAGACGGACGTTCGTCTTACATGAGCCGTGGATGTTTAGATGTTGCGCCTGGCCCATACGAGACGTTGAACGATGGCGATACCGACCAGCGCGGAAAAAACGTTGAAAAGTACAGCCGTGTGGGCTGCAAAAACGATGAACAGTACGTAGGCAATGACCGTTTCGGTGCCGCCGATCAATCCGGCCGGCATGACGATGCTGGTTTGGGTATTGGGGGTGTGTGCGGCGCGCTTTTCCAGCAGCGCGGCTAGGTACATCCACGAAGCCGTGTTAACGTAAAAGATCGCCAGCATAAGGCTCAAGGCCAGAAAATTGGCGGTGGATGGGGCTGCCAGCGTCAAACCAAGAGGCAGGGCGGCATAGGCGATGAAATCCAGCAAAATGTCCAGATAGCCGCCGTAGTCGCTTTGCGTTTGGTGTAGCCGTGCCAAGGTACCATCCAGACCGTCCAGGAAGCGGTTGAGCAGCCAGCCGGTCAGCGCAAGAAACGTCAGGCCGCGGGCAGCCGCGTAAGCGGCGCCCAACCCAAAGGCCAGTGCGAGCCAGGTGATGGCTTCGGGAGATACCGTGGTGAGTCGCTGGGCCAGTGGTTCGCTGAGTCGATCTTTCAGGGTACGCAGGTAAGCATCAAACATGGGTGCCTTTCTGCCACGCCAGACGGGCGTTTTTGCGTCGCTGCATGTGGAGTACCGGTTGTGAGTAAGAGAACAGGTCACGCGCACCTTTGAGCCCTAACTCCAGCAGAGAGAGATTGCCGAAGAAGTGCGCACGATATTCGCCACTGCCCATAAAACCATCTTCAGGATTGAAGAGCGTCAGGCGGAATTTGTTGCGCGGCAGGTGATTGGCTCCGTCCAGGATGGCCTGGAAGGGACTTGGCAACCACTTGAAAGTGGCGAAAATCTTTCGGGAGGCAGCCACCACGCGGGCCACGTCTGTTTCGTCTTTGGGGTCTACGGCTTCAAACAGGGTGTCAATCTGCTCCTGGATGCGGAAAAATCCCTCAAATCCGCCACCGGCTAACCGGTTATTCGCCAACAAAGCCAGGTATTCCTGGCGATTGCGGGCGCGCATGCGGCTAATGCTCAGCATCAGGTATTCGAGATAGGCCCCCAGCAGCCATTGCACCGAGTACACCCGCCACAGGTCGGGGTGTCCCCAGGATTTGATGGAATTGGCAGTCAGGCGGTCGTGCATGTGGATATAGCCCAGCGTGATGTGTTCGAGGGGTGTGAAGGCGGCCGCGGAGTAGTCACCGCTGGCATGGGCCTTGAGCAACAGATCGGCAAGCAGCATGATGGTCATGTGGGTGACGTACAGCCCCTTGGAGTAAAGCGGGTCGATGAAGCCGGCCGCGTGCCCCAGGAGGGCAAAACGATCGCCGACGACGTGTTTGCTGCTGTATTGCAGACGGTCGGCGCGCACCCAGCCGCGCACCGCTTTGGCGTGGGCAAACTGCTTTTTCAGAGCCGGGAATTGGGCGATGAAATCGAAAAATTCATCCTGCGGGGAAAGGTCTTTGCGCACAGGGTAACGGCGCGGGTCGAGCAGCAGTCCAACGCTGACCAGCGGATTAGTGGCCACGCGGTGGTTGTTGAAGGGGATGACCCATAGCCAGCCGCCCTCGAAGAGGTGGTGCAGCGTGCCCTCCGACCAGCGAAAGGGGACGTTAGTTTCTTTGGGGGAGCGATGCACTTCGTTAAAGCAGGGCACGTCAATCATGTGAGTGAACATGCCGCGCGTGTGGGTTCGCAGATTGAAATCCCGCAAATTGAATTGTTGCGCCAACAGGGAGCGGAAACCGCCCGCGTCCACAATGTAGTCGGCCTGGAAGGTTTCACCGCGTTGGGTGGTGATGGTTACACCGTCTTTGGCGAAGTCCACTTTGCTGACGGGGGTGTTTTGCAGGATGGTCGCGCCATAGGAGATGGCGATGGCGGCCAAAAAGTAGTCGCTATCCTGACGGTAGATGTGGATTTCGTGTCCGTAAGGTTGTTTGGGGATGATGGCTTGCAGCACTTCTTCGGAGCGCGGTATTTCGTGGGGGCGGTGATAGACGAAGCCGAAATGCCGTTTGACGCCGTGAGAAGTGCCTGCATACGCAAAGTAGTTCTCGGAACTAAAGTATGCCAGTTCGGGAACATCGTAGAATTTTGCCAGGGCACGCATCATTTCGGAGGTTTCCAGGATGGTAGATTCGCCGATGGTGAATTTGGGGTGCTGTCCGGCTTCGAAGACGATGACGCGCAGCCCATGCCGTGCCAGGATGGCGGCCAGGGTAGCGCCACCCATGCCGGCGCCGATGATGGCAATATCGTAAGTGGAGGAAAGAGAAGGCATATGTTTTATAGAGGGAATTGGAGGGGGTTTTCTTACGGGTTTCCCGAATTTATCCGCACACATTTTTTTGGCTGTTGATTGGGTCTGATTTTACCGCCAAATTTGTTTTTGAGGCCGTGCGGGCGCCCATACTCGCAGGGCTTGCCGTTTGTTGAACGTTAACCTGTTGTTAAACCATTGTTCGCGTGGGCTTAATCGCAACATGTTACACTGTACCCTGTTGGTATACAAAACTACATTTTTCCTAAAGGAGACACATTCATGTCCAAGTCAATTTTATCCATCCTGGTGGTGATTTTGGTAGCCAGCATGGCCCTTGTAGCCTGTGGTGGTGCCCAACCAACCGCTGCTCCGCAAGCCATGACTACCCCGATGACCGATGGTGGTTCTTCGCCAACGCAGGCGCCCCAGGGAGGGGATGTGCTGCCCCCTGTAGACCCGGCCTCGGCGAGTGGTGAGATTATCACTGCCGGTAGTTCTACGGTTTTCCCGCTTTCTGAGCGTATGGCCGAGCGTTTCCAGGAGGAAGGGTTCGCTGGACAAATTACAGTAGATTCCATTGGTAGCGGTGCTGGGTTTGAACGCTTCTGTGTTTCTGGAGATACAGATATCAGCAACGCTTCGCGCCCCATCAAATCCTCTGAGGTAGAGTCTTGCCGTGCTATTGGGCGTGAGCCGATTGAATTTCGCGTAGGTACAGATGCCTTGGCCGTGGTGGTAAGTAAAGACAACGATTTTGTAGACTCTCTGACGCTGGAACAACTGGCGCTGATTTTCTCCACGGCGGAAACCTGGGCTGATGTCAACCCGGATTGGCCGGCAGAACCCATTTTGCGCTATTCCCCTGGTACCGATAGCGGCACCTTTGATTACTTCGTAGAAGAAATTTTTGACAAAGACGAGGCACCGCTGCTCTCTGCCGCTAACTTGAATCTGAGTGAAGACGACAACGTGTTGGTGCAAGGCGTTGAAGGCAGCCCGTACGCCATTGGCTACTTCGGTTACGCCTACTATCAGGAAAATACTGACCTGTTGCGTGCCGTGGCGATTGAAGGGATTAGCCCCTCGCAGGAAACGGTGGACAACGCAACGTACCCCCTGGCACGTCCGCTGTTCATCTACTCGGATGCCAAAATCATGAAAGAGAAACCCCAGGTGGCGGCCTTCATCAACTTCTATCTGACTTATGTCAACGAAGAAGTTTTGGATGTCGGTTACTTCCCGGCCAGTGAAGATGCCTTGATGCAGGCCAAGCAAAACTGGCTAAATGCCATGGGACAATAGCCTGAAAATCTCGTATAATTGGCCCGACGATAGAAAGCCTCGTCGGGCTTTTTTCCTTGTCTAATGAAATGAGGAGAACATGGCTGAAGGAACTCACTCTTCTAGTGTGAACTTACGGCGCAGACGTCGTTATGGCGAGCAAATTATTCAGAGTTTGCTCTTCCTGGCGGCCGCGATTTCTATCTTGACCACGATAGGAATTGTCTATGTGTTGGGCCGTGAATCGCTACGCTTTTTTACCTCGCAAATGTGGGAAGATACCAACAAGCAGTTGGCCGGTGCCCTGACTGCCCAGGCCGACTGGATGGAGGTCAACGCTAGCGGCAGCCCCCTGAACGTTGGGGATGTTATCCGGGTAGGAGAGGAGCAAATGCAGGTGCTCGCGGTGGACGGGTTGCGCGTGCAAGTGCAGCGCGGCGTGAACGAAACGCCATCTGTTGCCCATACTGGAAAGGACGAAATTTTTCGTGAGCACCGCATTGATCTCATCACTTTTTTGACCGGCAGGCGGTGGGAGCCGCAAATTGGCTATTTCGGCGTCCTGCCGCTGGTCAACGCGACCTTGATGGTTTCGTTGATTGCCATGTTGGTGGCGTTGCCCCTGGGGATGGCGATTGCCATTTATCTGAGCGAATATGCGCCGGAGCGTGTACGGGCAGTGCTCAAACCGGTGTTGGAGGTATTGGCCGGCATTCCGACCGTTGTCTACGGCTACTTCGCGCTGACCTTTGTTACGCCGCTCCTGCGCCGTATTTTCGGTGTGGATATGGTGGAGGTTTACAATATGGCCTCGGCCGGCATTGTAATTGGCATTTTGATTATTCCGCTGGTTAGTTCGCTCAGCGAAGATGCCCTGCGTGCCGTGCCCGATGCTCTGCGGCAGGCTGCCTATGGCCTTGGGGCAACCAAACTGGAGACGGCCTTGAAGGTCGTCGTGCCGGCTGCCATTTCAGGCATTTCGGCCGCCTTTATTCTGGCGATTTCGCGGGCCATTGGCGAGACGATGATTGTCGCCATTGCCGCCGGTGCAGGCCCGAACTTTACCTTTAACCCCTTTGAATCTGCCGAAACGATGACCGGACATATTGTGCGCATCAGTGGTGGCGATTTGAGTTACGATTCTATCGATTATTCCAGCATTTTTGCAATCGGTCTGCTGCTTTTCTTGATTACCTTGTCACTGAATATTATCAGTCAGCGTATTGTGCGCCGGTTCCGCGAAGTGTATGACTGAGAGGTTATTATGAATCTAGGTATGGAAACTAACCCGGCATTCAATTCGGACCTGCCAAGTCGCAAACGCAAAGGGGTGCTCTGGTTGGTGGTATTTCAACTCTCTACCCTGGTGGGCATTGTGGTGCTGAGCGCGTTGCTTTACAACGTCATCAACAGCGCTTTTGGCTACGTGGCCGTGAAATACAAAATCCCACCGCAGAACCTGGCGATTAACGGCGTCCCCATCGAACAACTGCATCCGTTGGATTTGGGATATATTTTGCAACAGAATGTCAGTCCGAACTTATATCAACGTTTGGATAACGAAAAACCGTTGGCCCAGCGTCCCCAACCAGAAATGGTGGATTTGGTGATACAGTACGTTGCCCGCCCAGATGTGGTTGCCTCCTGGACGTTGTTTGATTCCTTGTTCCACAAGTCGCGGGTACAGGCCGAATGGCGGGAAAATTATGCCCATACCGAATTGCAGTTTCGCGCCTGGTTGACCCCTAAATTCATTACCCAGCCGCAATCGTCCCACCCAGAGTTCGCCGGAGTCCGCACGGCGATTTTAGGCACTCTGTGGACCATTTTGATCAGTATTTTGTTTACCTTCCCGCTGGGCATTGGGGCGGCCATTTACCTGGAAGAGTATGCCGGAGATCATTGGTACAACCGCATGATTCAGACCAACATCAACAACCTGGCCGGTGTGCCATCCATCATCTATGGCATTTTGGGGCTGGCGGTTTTTGTGCGCATGTTGGAGCCCCTCACCAGTGGGGCGTTGTTTGGCGCAGTAGAAACAGGCACCACCCCCAATGGTCGTACCATCTTGTCGGCCAGCTTGACGCTGGGCTTGCTGGTGTTGCCTATCCTGATTATCAGTGCCCAGGAAGCAATTCGAGCGATTCCTGGTTCCTTGCGGCAAGCCAGTTTAGGGCTGGGTGCCACCCACTGGCAGACCATCTGGCATCATGTCTTGCCCCAGGCGTTGCCCGGCATTCTAACCGGTACGATTTTGGCAGTTTCACGTGCCATTGGAGAGACTGCCCCGCTGGTAGTGATTGGCGCTTCTACCTACATCACCTTTGACCCAGATAGCCCATTTTCTCGTTTTACGACTCTGCCGGTGCAAATTTACCAATGGACTTCACGCCCGCAGGCCGATTTTCGGAATATCGCTGCGGCCGCTATTCTCGTGCTGCTGGTGCTGTTGCTTAGTTTGAATGCTAGCGCGGTGATCCTGCGCAATCGCTTTGCTCGGAGGAGTGCATGAATCAAGAAGATTTCATCATGGAAACGCAGAACTTGGGCGTTTACTATAACGACTTCAAGGCTGTTGATCAGGTAAACCTGAAAATTTTACGCAACAAAATTACGGCCATCATCGGCCCCTCGGGATGCGGGAAATCTACCTTGTTGCGTTCCTTCAATCGGATGAACGAACTCGTCCCTGGGGTGCGGGTGGAAGGCAAGGTGCTTTTTGAAGGGCTGGACTTGTACGCCCCTGAAGTTGATCCCGTGGAAGTGCGTTATCGGATCGGCATGGTTTTCCAAAAGCCGAACCCTTTCCCGAAAAGTATTTACGAAAACGTGGCCTGGGCGGCCCGAATTCACGGTTACCGTGGCAATATGGACGAATTGGTTGAGCGTTCTTTGCGTCAGGCCGCTCTGTGGGATGAAGTTAAGGATAAACTCAACCAAAGTGGCCTTTCGCTTTCCGGCGGTCAGCAGCAACGCTTGTGTATTGCGCGCGCGATTGCCGTTCAACCTGAAGTCATTCTGATGGATGAACCGGCCTCGGCGCTGGACCCAATTGCCACGCTCAAAATCGAAGAGTTAATGTACGAGTTGAAGGAAAACTACACGATTATCATCGTTACCCACAACATGCAGCAGGCAGCGCGCGTGTCCGACTATACCGCCATGATGATGTTGGAAGAGGGCAAAGAACGCACCGGTACGGTGATTGAATTTGATGAAACCAGCACTATTTTCACCAATCCAAAGGACAAACGCACCGAAGATTATGTCACCGGTCGTTTTGGATAGATTTCATGAACAAGACACCATCAGAAAATCCTTATGAAATCTTGCTCGGCGGGCCTCAGCGCCGCCGTCAGCGCCGTCGTCAGTTGTGGGGCGTTGGTCTGGGGGTGGTTATCGCCTGGCTTGTCGGGTGGGCCTTCCCCTTGCTGACGGCGCGCCTGACGTGGCCTAGCCTGCTGTTGTGGGGTGCGGCCATTGGCGGCGCAGCCTTCGATTGGCGTGCCTTTGAGCAGGCCGGTCATGCCCTGACGCATAGCGACAACCGCCGCTTGAATTTGGCGTTGGGGTTGGGCATTCCCTTTGGCTTGATGGCGCTGATTACCTTCGTTTTTTGAGCGCCTTTGGTTGAATCAGTACCAGTTTTCCCCTTCCTGTCCGGCGCTGTCCGCGCGGAAGTGTGCCCCGCTCGAACGCGGGTTGTGACGGGCAGCCTGTGCCACTACCAAAGCGGCCTCCACCGCGTTCCGCAGCCCAATCAGCCCATCGCTCAGGCGCGTGGTGCGGTAAAAGGTCTCGATTTCGTTTAACAAGTGGCGTAACTCTCGGATGGCGCGCGATAAGCGATCCCCACTGCGTACCAGGCCGACATAGTGCCACATGATGTTTTGGATGGTCTGCATATCTCCTTGAATGAGTGCGGGATCAGGATCCGCTGTCAGGCCGCTTTCATCCCATGGGGGAACGGCACCCACCGGGAGGGGGTTCGTACCCCCTTTCAGGTGGGAGGCAATCTCCAGGGCGGCGCGATATCCCCAGGTTAATCCCTCTAAAAGCGAAGTCGAAGCCAGACGGTTGGCGCCGTGTAAGCCGGTGCAACTGACTTCTCCGACCGCGTACAGATTTTCGATGCTCGATTGGCCGTTCATATCCACCAACACGCCGCCGCAGAAGTAGTGGGCAGCCGGTACGACGGGAATCGGCTCGGCGGTGATGTCTACGCCGGCCTGCAGACAGGTGGCATAGATGTTGGGGAAGCGTTCGCGAATGGCTTCGGCGGGCATGTGGTTGGCGATGTCCAACAAAACATGCGTATAGCCATGTGTAACCATCTGATGGTGGATGGCGCGGGCCACCACATCGCGCGGGGCCAGGTCTTTCCAGCGGGGGGCGTACTCGGCCATGAAGGGACGGCCTTCGGGGGTGAGCAGCACGCCGCCTTCGCCGCGCACCGCCTCGCTGATGAGGAAGCCTTCTGCCCCTGGAACGGCGAGCGCGGTCGGGTGAAACTGGATGTATTCCGCGTTGACGATGCGCGCACCGGCGCGATGTGCCATGGCCAGGCCGTCGCCGCGTGCCCCCGGCGGGTTGGTGGTGTTGCGGTAGATGCGTCCCAAGCCGCCGGTCGCCAGGATGGTATAGGGCGCCAGGTAGCGGTGTACGGTGCGTTCGCGCTGGTCGAAACCGTAAGCGCCGTAGCAGCGGATGGGCTGGTAGGCGGCCAATGGGTCGCTGGTGTGGTGGGGGAAGGTGATTAAATCTACCGCCGTGACCTGGGTCAAGATGTGCACGTTGGGGTAGCGTTTGAGCGCGTTGAGCAACCCGATGATAATGGCCTTCCCGGTGCCATCGCCGACGTGTAGAATGCGTCGCCGGGCATGGGCGGCTTCTTTGCCCCAGGCCAGTTGACCGCTTGGGTCGCGGTCGAAGGGAATGCCCGCCCTTTGAATCAGGATTTCTTCCACCAGTTGGGGCGCCTGTTCGGCCAGCAGGTGGGCGGCTTCCGGGCGCGTGGCGCCTGCCCCGGCTCGCAAGATGTCTTCGACCAGTAGTTCAGGGCTGTCATCTGGGCCGCGGCTGACGATGCCCCCCTGGGCGTAACGGGTGTTCGATTCGTGCGGGTCGCCAGCGCGCGTCAATACGGTGACCTGGATGTTTGGGTTTTGTGCCAGTTGCAAGGCTGCGGTTGCCCCGGCAATGCCGGAGCCGATGATGAGAACGTCGGATTGGTTCATGGGAGGGAGTTGGGTGGTCGGATAGTTAGGTAGTTGGGTAGTAGGGGCGAAACATGTTTCGCCGGTAACGGTCGCCTATCGCCTGTCATCCGATGGCCAACATGCGTTCGACGGCGGTCAGGGCGCGGGTGCGAATGTCTTCGGGAATCTGGACTTCGTATTTCAGGTCGCGCAGGGCTTCCAGGGTGTTTTCCAGCGTGATTTGGTTCATGTGCGGGCAGCGCACGGTGCACAGGCGCAGGAATTCTTTGTCGTGGTGCATGGCGGCCACGTTGTCGCCCATGGAGCACTCGGTCAGCAGCAGGTAGCGGGGGGCGGGGTGTTCGTTGACGTAGCGCACCATCGCACTGGTGCTGCCTGCAAAGTCGGAAGCGGCCACCACTTCCGGTGAGCATTCGGGGTGCGAGAGAATGACGACATCGGGGAATTGTGCGCGGATGCTGCGGATGTCTTCAAGGGTGTATTTTTCGTGTACTTCGCAGCGGCCATGCCAGGCGAGCAGGTCACCGGATTGCAAGGCGGTGGGCATACTGCGGGCGCTGATGACGCGCTTGCCGGTTTCCTGGGCGACGTTGCGCGCCAGGTACTCATCCGGCAGGAAGATGACCGTGTCGCTCTCTAGCGATTGCACCAGTTTGGCAGCGTTGCCCGAGGTGCAACAGTAATCGCTCTCGGCTTTTACATCGGCGTAGGTGTTGACGTAGGTCACCACCGGCACACCGGGGAAGCGTGCTTTCAGGGCACGCACATCGGCCGCAGTGATGGATTCGGCCAGTGAGCAGCCTGCTTTTTGCGAGGGGATGAGCACGGTCTTGTCGGGGTTGAGAATTTTGGCGGTCTCGGCCATGAAGCCCACGCCACAAAAGACGATTACGTCTTTATCGGTTTGGGCCGCCAGGCGGCTGAGTCCCAGAGAGTCGCCGACAAAATCCGGGACGGAGTGGTACAGCGCGGGTTCCATGTAGTTGTGCCCCAGAATGACGGCGTTGCGCTCCGCCTTCAAGTGTTCGATTTCCACAGCCAATTCGGCCTTGTAGCGCAGTTCCACGTCCGGCACGATGCCGTCCAGTTTGGCGCGCATTTTTTCGTACATGGTTTGTACTTCGGGGTTCATGGGTCTGCCTCCGGTTATTGTTGTGAGAAGGGTAGGGACGAGTATCCTGCTATTCTTTCGCTGTGCCCAAAGGGTTCTTCTCAAATTTTGAAAATCTTAACGCAACGTCGCTAAGGTGCAAAGGTTTTTCTGAAGAAGGTTGTTAGCCGTTTTACATGCCGGCTTTGTGTCATCTCAATAACTTGGGCCTCTTGGCGTCTTTTACCACTAAGGCTCCAAGACACAAAGTTTGATTTGTTTCTTTAATTCTTGGTGTTTTCGTGCCTTGGTGGTGAATTTAAGCAAAGCGGATGCGAGAGAAAAATGTCACGAAGTAGCGAAGTCACAAAGCCTTTAACCTTTCCTTCGTGCCTTTGGGCCTCTGTGGTGGGGTGTTTTATTGCCTCATGCTCGGCCTTCCCCTGTTTTTTGAGAAGTCGCCATGAACTCTGTTCACCACCAAGCATGAAAATGTGCTATAACCTGAGCACTCGGCTAACAC
>DAOTZN010000051.1:0-20439 GCA_034434095.1 Anaerolineales bacterium | reverse complement strand
CCGCCTTACGCCTGACGCGGCTGCAAGCCGCTCCCGCAACAGAACATACCACACGCCACATACTATTGCTTCTGATCGGCCTGTCGGGCAGCGGACTATACATCGCTCGACGGCGCCTTCCTTGCATTTCTGGCAGGTAAATCCCGCCTGGCAAGGGATACAATGAGCACGTCAATCCTACTTATTCCCGATCTCAAAGATATGACAACTCTGCTCTTTTTCCCTAACTACCTGGGCGGCGGATTCGGCCACATCGCCCGTTGTATGGCGCTAGCCGAAACTTGTCAAATGCATGGAGACAACGCGGTATTTGCCCTCGGAGGGCCTCATAAAACTCGTGTGGCGCAAGCAGGCTTCAAGGTATATGAACTCCAGACACCGCGCTATATCCACCGACACAACACCGGCCTGGCCTATGTGCATGTAAGCGATATGGCATATCAGATTGCGCGCGACGGCTTCGACCACCCGCGTATTGTGCAACAAGCAATTAATGAAGCGCGGAACATTATCAATGAAGTACATCCAGATGCATTGGTAGGTGATGGCTATGCATTGACCAATCTAATTGGAAAAATCAGCGGGCTGCCGGTCATTCAAATTGCCAAGTCAGTCGCCCACCCTCAACCCGTGCCACTGGTATGGTGGGAAACTTCACCCAAGGAAATAGATATCCCCGACATCAGCTCCGTGTTCAACCCGGTACTAAAGAAATTCAATCTACCTCCTCTGGGCCGGAGTGCCGAGTTGCTAGATGGCGATCTATTGCTCCTGCCCTCTATCCTGCCGCTCGACCCCATGCCCACACTGCCGCCGCGCATATTTTATGTTGGGCCAATGGTACGCGCGCCTCAAGGCACGTCACCGCCAGAATGGTTACTGCGCCTGGGTAACGATCCGCTAGTGTACGTCACCGTTGGGGGAGCCAGTGGCATTGCCGGAGATCCGGCTTTCTTGCGCTTGCTGCTCACCGCACTGGGTAAAGAACCCTACCAGGTGGTCATCTCCACCGGCGGTCTAGAGCCTCCCGCAGATATCGAGATTCCCCCAAATATCCATCTGGTTCTCTGGGTGGCACACGAACATATTTTGCCACGTGCTAGCGCGGTCATCTTTCACGGGGGCTATACGCGCATGGAAATCCTATTACACGGCTTACCATCCATCATCATCCCCTTCCACACCGAACAAGAGTACTACGGGCGGTTAATCCAACGCGCCGGTGCGGGCATCAATCTACGGTACAGCAATGCACCCTACCAAAAACTCAACGTGCGTTGGCGCGGTGGCTTACCCTGGAATCAAAAAACGTACAGTCTGTACGTACGAACCGAACCCACTTTGCAACCCGCCACACTGCGCGATGCAGTAGCAGGCGTATTGACGCATGAAGCCATGCACGCCAGTGCTCGCGCCTTACAACAATCTTTACAGGCTATGGATGGCAAAAACCAAGCGTATCAGCACATTGTGCACTTGTTACAACAGCCTATTCTTCCCCTAGAGGGCACATCGAAACTCATGCCAAACGTCCTGTTATGAGCAACCTGGAACGCGCCCTAAAAAACACCCTCGCCCTAAGCGCCGCCGATATTTTCGGAAAGGCGCTTAATTTTGTGCTCATGGCGATTTTGGCACGTCAGTTGACGCCCGATGATTTTGGCGGGTACACCACCGTGCTCTCCCTGGTATGGTTTCTGGTGCCGTTGAGCGACCTGGGACTTTCGCAAGTGTTGACGCGCGAAACCGCAGCCAAACGAGAACGAGCCGGCCTGCTTCTATTCAATGGGTTAATCGTCAGCGCCCTCTTGGGGCTGGGTGGCGGACTATTGCTGTGTGCGATTGCCTTCTTGGGACGCTACCCGGATGCTTTGCGCACCTGGATCGCACTGGCCAGCCTGGCCGTAATGTCTGGCACACTCACCCAAACCGGTTACGCTGTGCTGCGCGGTCTGGAACGCATGGAGTTACAAGCCCTTGCCAGCAGCCTGACGCTAATCGTTGCTTCCCTGGGGGGGCTGGCACTGGCATGGCAGGGCTTCGGCGTGGGGGCACAGGTCATATTTTTCAGCAGCGCGATGATTTTGGGTGCCTTCTTCACTCTCGGCGTACTGGTACGCAGGCAAGTCCGCTGGCAAAAACAAGTGAATTTCACCTTATGCAAGCAGTTACTGCGCATGGCACTCCCCATCAGTGTATTAATCGCTTACAGTGTTGCCCTGCGCTGGAGCGATATTTTGATTTTAGGGCAAACACGGGGCATGGCCGACGTGGCCACCTATGGAACAGCCCAAAAAGTAATTGACCTGGTCAGTGTCGTGAGCGCTAACGCCTCAGCCGCCTTGTTGCCCTTGCTGGCAAAACGTTGGCGCGTTTCGGGGCAGAAGACCCACACGCTTTTTTTACGTGCACTGCGCTTCTTCGCCGATTTCGGTGTTGGCGCGGCAGCGGGGCTAAGTATGCTGGCCGAACCAATCATCACGATGCTGTTCGGAGGGCATTATGCATTGGCCGGTGCATCACTGCGCATTCTGGCGTTTGCTTTCCTGTTCCAGGTGGTGAGCGGCCCAACCGGTACCCTGCTGATTGCCACCGGCGAAAAAATGCGCCGTTTCGTACCCGTCATCGGCGCAGTGGTAGGCTTGAATGTGCTCCTAAACCTGCTGCTTACCCCGCGTTGGGGCTACATGGGTGCCTCATGGGCCTTTCTGGGAACATCCATAGCGGTTTTTGGGGTGCGTCAGTGGATTGCCGCCGAACATTTCAAACACGCGCCGCGCATGTTCACCCTGCTTTGGCGCCCAGGGCTGGCAGCCGCCGGGATGGGTGGCGCATTGTGGGCCGTACAACCAGGCAATTTATGGTTTGCCATTGGGCTGGGTGCAATAACATACCTTCTGGTGCTGGGCATAGTGGGAGAATTTCAACAAACACCCTATCCCGAATTATGGCATTGGCTGCAAGAACGAGTACAATATGTCTTGCCCAAAAGCGCTTGAAGCGTGCCTTCAGACACGCTAATCGTTGGCCATTACAATCCATACCTTTTTGGAAGCAAGCATGACAAACGTTTCTCAGACCGTTGAAAGCCATCTAAAAGGACAGACTTTTCTCGTTACCGGTGGCGCTCACCGAGTAGGGCGCGCATTGGCCTTGGGCATTGCCGCGGCCGGCGGTGATGTAATCATCCACTATGGAAGGTCTCAGCAGCAGGCACAGGAGACGGCCACACAGATTGCCGCCCTGGGGCGCACCGCCTACCTGCTGCAAGCCGACCTGGATGACCCCCACCAATCGGCCACGCTAATAGCGCGCGCCTGGGAATATGCCTCACTCAACGGGCTGGTTAACAACGCGGCCATCTTCGCCCCCTTGCACTGGGACGACACTTCCCTAGAAGACTGGGAGCGACATCTACGCATTAACCTGACCGCGCCCTTCCTGCTCAGCCAGGCTTTTGCAAAGCACTTGCCCTCCGACAGCCTGGGGCGCATCGTCAATATCGTAGATTGGCGCGCCCTGCGTCCGGGAGCCGATCATTTTCCGTACACCATCAGCAAGGCCGCACTGGCCGCATTGACGCGTTCGCTGGCTGCCGCTTTGGGGCCGCGTCTCACCGTCAACGCGCTGGCCCTGGGGGCTATCCTGCCCCCCTCCGATGGGGCGGCGGTGGACACTATCGTCCGCGGCATTCCCATCGAACGCTGGGCACATCTGGAGGAAGTACAACAAGCATTGGTCTTTCTACTGAGCGGACCGCGTTACATCACAGGGGAAATCATCCACCTGGATGGCGGCCGCCACCTGATTTGAGGAGCATCTTATGGATAAAGTGTTCATCCGCAACCTGAGCGTGCGCGGCATCATCGGCATCAACGATTGGGAACGGGAAAAATTGCAGGAGATTCTTATCAACCTGACCTTGTACGCCGACCTGCATCGCGCCGGGGAAAGCGACGCCATCGAAGATTGCGTCAACTATCGCACAATTGCCAAGAAGGTACAGGCACACGCTGAAAGCGCTGCCCGTTATACGGTGGAAGCGCTGGCTGCCGACATTGCCCGCCTGTGCCTGGAAGAACCGGGCGTGCAAAAAGCCGTCGTGCGGGTGGAAAAGCCGGGAGCAGTGCGTTTTTCCGAATCGGTCGGCGTAGAAATTGAACGCACGCGGGCCGATTTTGCATGAAATCCGTTTACCTGAGTCTGGGGAGCAATATCGAGCCCGAAGTCAACCTGCCACGCGGGGCGAACCTACTGGCACAACGCGTCAGGGTAGTCGCGTGTTCTCGCATCTGGCAAACGCCACCGGAGGGGATAGATGGCCCGATATTTCTCAACGCGGCAGCGCATATCCAAACCCCATTGGATGCCCAAACCCTGAAGTGGGAGGTGCTACGCCCGCTGGAGGCCGCGCTTGGACGGGTGCGCGGCCCCGACAAATTCGCCCCGCGCCCGCTCGACCTGGACATCCTGATTTACGATGAGGAGGTACTCGACAGCGGCATTTGGCACCACCCTCATCTGGCCGTACCACTGGCAGAGTTGTTGCCCGACCTGCCCCACCCACAAAGTGGGGAACGGCTGGCTGAGATTGCCCGCCGCCTGCAGCCCCCTACCGGATTTTTCCCCCGCCAGGATGTGCTTTGGGAGCCTTGAACGATGAAATCCCAAAGGATAGGTGCATTGTCTTGCTGCCTTCGTGCATTTGTAATGAACAAATTATGTCCCACAAACAAAAAAATATGCTATAAATAAAGTGTAACTTATTCGCTGGTGCGACAGGTAGGAAACAACTATGAACACGAAAGACTTATTGCGGAATACTGAATTGTTCGTTGGATTATCCGAAGATGAGTTTGACAAACTCGCCAACATTTGCCAAAAGCGAACGTACCAAAAAGGCGAGGTCATCACCACCCAGGGCGAAGCGGGCGATGCGCTCTTCCTGATATTGGAGGGCTTCGCCGAAGTAATTCTGCCCACCCCAGGCGATGCAGATGGTCAAGTCATCGTACACCTGGGAAGCGGTCAGGTGATTGGCGAAATGGCTTTGGTAGATCAAGGGACGCGTTCTGCTACCGTACGTGCCAGCACAACCCCAACGGTAATCGAAGTTATCTCGAAAGACGATTTCGAACGCCTATGTGAGGAAAATGCCCACATCGGTTATTTAGTGATGCGCAACCTGGCCGCCGATTTATCATTCAAGTTGCGACACAAGAATTTGGCAGAGCAGAAAGGCAAGTGAGATGGCCGTTTATAAAATCAGTTATGTGATAACAGGCAAGGCACACCCGGGAGCCATCGTCAACACTGAAACTCGCCCGGAAGTTGGGGATATCGTCCAATTGGGGAATGAGTCCTTTGAAGTGTTGGAAGTGTTAGATTTGATGCCAGCACGCGGCAATTTCCACTTTCTGCATGTAACCTGCAAACCCCTTACGCCGGAGAAAAAATCTTCAGCCTGATGGCCTACCATCGAAGCGCAACATTCAGAGCAACGCAAAAGAAATCCCCCTTCCCAATGAGAGGGGGGATTTTTTTGTAAAAGCGTATCTTCTAACCTCGCTTCAAAAGGGTATTTTTCAACACGAGGGCACAGAGCCGCCAAGATTTTTGAATTTTGTTTGATTTTCTCTGCGCCTTGGCGACTTTGCGTTAGGGTTTTGTGTTTTTACAGCAGACGCATCCTTATAAAAACTGCTAACAAGTGGCGCACCCAACCGGTGACTTCTCAGGCTTCTTCGGGTGGCACTTTGAGTTCCACCACGAAGATACTGCCTTTGCCGGGCGTGCTCTGAACGTGAATCCGTCCTCCATGCTGCTCCACCACCTGACGGGCAATAGACAACCCCAGCCCTACCCCGCCAAACAAGTGTCCCCCCAGTTCATCGGTGTGGAAGAAACGGTCAAAAATACGCGGCAAGATATCCGAGGGAATGCCTACTCCGGTATCGTGGAAGATGATTTGCACCACGTCCTCCCGACGTACTACCTGCACAAGGACCGTGCCACCATCAAGGCTGAATTTGATGGCGTTATCCATCAACGCCCCCAGGGCACGTTGTAACGTTTTGGAATCGGCCGGCAGTCTGGGGATATCAGCAGCAATATCTATCTGTAATTGCACACCTTTTTTCTCAGCATGGGGGCGGTAAGCGTTCGTCAAGTCAAGAACCAGTGCGCCGATATCGGTCGGCTGAAACTCGGAAAAAATCAGGTCAATTTCTTGCAAGAAGAGAATGTCATTGACCAGGGTGATGATCTTCTGTAAGTTACGGTCTACCGTTTCGAGGGCCGACTGTCGGGTCGCATCATCCAGCGTAGTGCGCCGCGCCACCTGCAAGAAACCGTTGGCTGCCGTCAGGGGGGTTCGCAATTCGTGAGCAATGGTACTCAAAAATTCACGGCGGGCAAATTCTTCTTCCGCCAGGCGCTGATAGGCTATCGAAAGTTCGGTGGCCTTGACGCGCAGCGAATCAATTGCCATTTCGTCGTTTTCGCGCAACCGACGGCTGACCTCGCGCACCATCGCCATGGACATGCTACTACTGTTCTGTAACACACGCTCAAAATCTTCTTGACGAATGGCAAGCACTTGCGTAGGGTGAACAGCCTGCACCGTGGCCGCACGCGGTGCTTTGTGGATTAGCGCCATTTCCCCAAAAAAGTCTCCGGTGTACAGGTGTTTCAACAGGCGCACTTCCTCATCATTGATGACTTTTGTGACGCGTACTTCACCTTTTAAGATGATGTAAAACGTGTCTTCTACCGCCCCCTCGCGGCACAAAACAGTACCTTTGGGATAGATGCGCACCTGCCCACTCTTCACCAATTCATCGGCTTCGTCACGCGGGATACCCGGGAAGGCTTGCTGTAACACTTGATAGGGCTGGATATCTGAAATTTCCATCATTGCGTTCCTTTTAATCTTCCGATTCTTCCACTATACTGCGACGAGCATAGAAAACTAATAACGTAGAGCCGTATTTGCGCTCATCAAAGGCAACCAAATGCTGCAAGGGGATTTCTTCAAACTCGCGGGGGTGAATTTGCACCACCACCCAGCCATCTTCGGCCAACCAGTCCAGATGTTCATCCAACAGTTGCAGGGCTTTGCTCCATAAACCATGATACTGTGGCGGGGCAATGTAAATGTAATCAAACGTTCGGTCGGACGGTAAAGCCAACAACGTAAAGGCATCCCCCTGACGGACCTCCGCGCCGTTGGTCAGATGGGTGGTTTCCAGGTTGGCACGAATCGTCTGGATGGCGCGGCGATTCAAGTCCAGGAAACGCACATACGCTGCCCCGTTGCTCAAAGCCTCAATTCCCACGCTGCCGGTACCGGCAAACAAATCTAACCAACTGGAATCAAAGACATCCGCACCCAGGATGTTGAACAGCGCTTCTTTAACGCGGTCAGTAATCGGACGAGTGCTAGCGCCCGGCACGCTGCGCAAGCGCGTCCCCCGTGCTTTTCCACGAATGACACGTAAATTCCCGGCCATATTAGCGCGCCTCCACAATGTGACGTGCCCGCCACAGGTTGCCATGCGGCGCAGTAATCGGCGTCACACAGCCCGTCCCCAAGATGAAACGGCGGCCATGGGTAGCCTGGATAGCCGCCAGGGCTTCGCGTGCCACATCATCGGGCGTGCCCAACACCATCGTATCCCATTGACGCAAACCGCCACAAACCACACCCTCAAAGGTGCACTGGGCTTCCGCCAGGGAAGGCGAGGTTTCTAAATCATGCCAGTTGATGGCCTGCACCGGGTAATCTAGAAAATCATCGAAGAAAATATCGTGTCCATGCAGGTGCAGCATGTTGAACCATAATTTTTGGGCTGGTGCGAGCACTTGCAAATCAAAAGGTCGCCCAAAGCGAGCGTATTCTTGCCGGCTAAGCAGCGTGTAGCGGGCATGTTGCACCGCATAGAACACCCCGGAGATGCCCAGCGGCAGCAGCGCTTCTAAAAAACGGCGGGCACTCTCGGCGATTATGCGCAAACCTTCCAGGACTGCATCGGGATACTGGCGTAAATGAGCCATCAGGCGGTCTGCACCGGCCAGGTTTTTGGCCTGCGCCAGTGGACTAAAAACGGTCTGGATGACGGGTGTTCCCGGCCCCAAGGCCGAAAGAATCTGGCGGACGGCCTCCAACTGGGCGGCCAATTTCCCCTGGGAGGGGTCAAGCACCTTCAGGCGGTGCCAATCTTCGGGAGACTGGATCACCCGCCGGGTGTAGTCACGAGTCCCCTCAGGGTTGCCGCGCCACTCATCCAGCACGTCCCAATCCTTGAGACAGAAAGAGGAAGCCGGGGTAATTTTGACAAAATCAAAATCGTAAACTTGTTGGAAGTGGATGGTGGCAGCCGCCAGCCCATCAGGGGTCTGGTCATCCACGGGGAAATGGCGCCACAAGGCTACCGGCGGTCGATCCAGGTCGGCATTGGACAAACAACGTTCCAAACGTTCGCGATGTGTAAGGGTCATAAGCATTCCATTGGTACATAACCCATCTCAAGTGGATGGGGAATCAGTGTGGTCGTTTTCTTGAGCAGGCAGAAAACGCGTCAATAAATTCTGAATTTCATCTTCCTCACCTTGCTGGTTAGCAAAGTAAGCGTTCATGAACTCTGAACGCCGCAAGCGCAAGGCCATTGGAGCAACAACACGCAGGTCTTCCGGGCTCACTTCGTCACGGGCATCGGCCGCGGCATAGGCACGCGCGGCCTCAAACAACGTAATTTCGGCGCGCAATGAGTCAATCTTCAACCCATCAATCAGCGCCAGCCCTTGTCTGGCAACTTCATCGGGCAAAACCACCTGCGGCAATAGCGCCCGAGCAGCCTGCAGTTCTTGTTTCGCCATCATGGTCTCTTCGGCATACATGGCAATGAAAGCGCGTGGATTGGTAAGGTAGGAGCGTACCCGCCGGTAGGCTTCTAACCGCCCAGCAGTGTCTTTCAGCCCCTGGACAACCACCCGCAACCCAAAGCGGTCCATGATTTGGGGACGCAGCCGGCCTTCTTCGGGGTTCATAGAGCCAATCAAAGAGAAGCGGGAACGATAGGTGGCTGCGACCGGGCCACGCCGCACGGTATACATGCCCTGAGCAGCCGCATCCAAAATGGCATCTACAATGTCATCATCCAGCAGGTTGACCTCGTCCACATAGAGCACGTTGCGGTCGGCCTGCGCCAAAATGCCACGCCGCAAACGCATACGCTCATGTATTGCGGCGCGCTCGTCAATGCCGCCGACGACATCTTCCAGGCGGGCATTGAGTGGCAGTTCCACCAACCGGGCAGCCTCTTTACGCGCCAACGGTTCCCCCATCGCATATTTGCGGGCGCAATCTGGGCAAACGGCGTCTATGCCGCCCTGCTCGACATCTTCGGGCATGCAACCGTAAAAGCAGCGACTGCGCTCGACTTCCGGCAGGAGGTCTAGCAAACTGCGCACAGCGGTCGTTTTGCCGGTGCCACGCGGGCCAATGAGCAGTACGCCGCCCACTGCCGGGTTGATAAGCGCCAACAGCAAAGCCAGGCGCATCTCCTGTTGACCAACCAGCCCCAGAAAGGGAAACGGCAGAATCTCGGCAATGCCCGCATCGCCCATTTCGGTCAACGGGGCTAAATGCCGCCCGGTGACGCGGTCAATCAACTCTTTGAGCGAGCGCGGCGGGGCAATCCCGCTTTCGGTATGGCTTTCCGGCTGAGGAACTTGCGTTTCGGGTTGGGTAGACATATCAATGGCCTGTACGATAGGCTTGACGTTTTTTCCCTTCTTGCATGCGAAGGCGTTCGGCTTCGGTTTCTGGAATCAGGGGGGGAACAGGTGTGGCCTTACCCTGCTCATCCAGGGCAACATAGACGACAAAGGCATCGTTGGTAAACACGCGTTCGCCCGTAACGGGATTTTCGGCTTCCACGTGTACCTGGGCTTCCATTGAGGTACGTCCAACGTAACTGACTTCGGCAGTCAGAATGACCAGATCGCCCAGGTGGATGGGTTGATGAAAGGTCATGCGATCAATCGCGACAGTGACCACACGGCGCTGGGCATGGCGCATACAGGCCAGCGCGCCGGCTTCATCCACCAGTTTCATAATCACGCCGCCATGCACGTTGCCATGATGGTTGGCATGCTCCGGTTGCATCAACTGCGAGATGGTAATGCGCGAGGCGCTAACCGTCTTACCTTGTTGGGGAGGATTCATATCGTCTTCTTTCTTTTACCAGATGTACCACAAATCAGTATAACGGTATTATACTCATAACTGTCCGTTTCATACGTGGCGAGTGCGTGAAAAAAATCGTGCAAATGCCGATTGCCTAACCTTTTTTAATGGGAATACCGGATGAAGACGAAAAAACAGAGGATCAGGTTTTCTCCGCGTGCCACAATCGATGGGCTCTTGTTGACTGGACACATCAGCAAGCCCCAACTATTAGGGGATTGTGCAATTGAAAACTTCATGCCATAATGAAATCGTGATGCAACAAATATCACCATAACAACGTATTGCTATAAGATAGGCTGGGAAGCCTATCTTGCATTCGGTGGCAAAGCGCCGAAAAAACCAAAATGGCCATCAGGCCATACCACTACAAAGGAGAGAAACCCGATGAAAAGAACCTTCCTCTTTATCCTGCTTACCCTGCTGTTAGGCCTATCGCTGGCCTGTAATTTCCTCTCCGGCGGCAACCAAAGCCCGCCACCCGCTCCCACCGCTGTCTCCGGTAGTAGTGGGGAAGCCACGGCAGCGGTACCCGAAACCAACCCCACCGCACCACCCGCTGAAAACAACAGTACCCCTGGGGAAATCCAGGAGGTCACAGCGCTGACAGTCAATTATCGCCTGAAACTCCACACTGCCTGGCAACCCGAAGTGCAGGATGCTGAAGTCACCGATATGTTGATTGAACGCACCATTGACCCAGACGCCGAACACTTCCTCATCACCAGCCCAGATGGCGACTTCGAGACCTATCGCATCGGCACCCAATACACGATGTGCACGGCAGAGGGATGCTTCTCCATGTCGGATAGCGAAGCCTCACCTATGTTCGAGTCTACAGACATGACTTTACCCTTCCTCAACAATCCTGATGTAGAGATGAAAAAAATCGGCACCGAGGAAATCAACGGCATCAAAACCACACACTATCAAATCAAACTCTCGGCAGTAGCAATCGCCGAACTATCCAGTGGAGATGTCAGCAATGTTGAATCTGAGGCATGGGTAGCAGAGAATTATCAGGGCCTTCCGCCCTTCGTTATGCGCTGGACAGCGTCATGGGATGAGGTGCGAGATGGCGTCAACGGCAAAAACACACTACATTACGAAGTTAGCGACCTGGGTGCTGATTTCACCATCACCCCTCCCGAGAACAGTGGCACCGGCAACGCCCCTGATGATGTGCCCATCTACCCCAACGCCCAGCAAAGTATCAGCATGAGCGGCATGATGGTTTACACCACCGCCGATGACGTGCAAACCGTGAGCGATTTCTACGCCCAAGAACTGCCCAACCAGGGTTGGACGCTGGATAGCGACGGTAGCATGACCGGCTTGACCATGCAAACCTGGACAAAAGGCGACCGAACCCTGACGCTGCTCATCACATTCGATGACTCGAGCAACACAACCAGCATTATGATCACCCTGGAATAACGCCTATGCCACAAGTCACCCACCATCCCGAGCAACAGCGTTTCACCCTCAACGTAGACGGCCATACTGCCGTGTTGGATTACGCCCTGGATGGCAAAGTCATCATCTTCACCCACACCGGTGTACCGGAGGCCATTGGCGGACGCGGCATCGGCAGCAAATTGGCAGCCGCAGGGCTGGAATATGCCCGCCGACAAGGATACCGCGTCCGCGCTCTGTGCTGGTTCGTTGCCGGATACATCCAACGACACCCGGAATATCAGGATTTACTGGCCGAAACGTGATTCGCGTCACCCTACACGGTACGCTCAATGATTTTCTGCCGCCCAACAGACGCGGACGCCCACAGGTGGTTGCAGCCCCCCAGGGAGAAGCCCCGGCCCTGAAGCATGTCCTGGCCTCCCTGGGGGTACCGCCTGTAGAAGTAAGCCGCGCCCTGTTGGATGACGTCCCCGCCGCGCTGACCCAAGGGGTGCCGCCCGATGCCAGGGTGGCAGCCTACCCCTATGAGGTCAGTCCGTGGCCCACGGGAAACGGTGCACCGCGCTTCGTGTTGGATAATCACCTGGGGAAACTGGCCTCCTACCTGCGCATCCTGGGCTTCGACACGCTGTACCACAACGATTATCAGGACCCCGAACTGGCGCGTCTGGCCGCCGGAGGCCGTATTTTGCTTACGCGTGACCGTCAACTGCTGATGCGCAATGCGGTGCGCTACGGCCATTGGCTGCGCAGCAAAGCGCCGCGCCAACAGTTGCAAGATGTTTTCACTTACTTCCAACTAGGGAAATATGTGGCCTTCTTCTCGCGCTGCCCACATTGCAACACCCCCCTGCAGGCCGTAGAAAAAAGCGCCGTGCTCGAGCGACTGGAACCGCTCACACGGCGCTACTATGACGATTTTCGGTTGTGCCCTCATTGTGGACAGATATACTGGCAAGGCTCACACTATGAGCGCATGCAAGCGTGGTTGCACAAAGTGCTGACGCTCTGACTTACGGTCCGGCTTGCCGTATTTCTTCGTCTACCTCATCGCGATAAGCGTCAAAGTTCTGCGAGAACAAACCTACCAGGCGGCGCGCCTGTTCCTGATAGGCCTGAGGGTCGCTCCAGGTGCGTTCCGGGTGCAGTAAGTCGTCAGGGATGCCCTCGATGTGTACCGGTACCTGTAACCCAAAGTAGGGGTCACGATAAGTAGGCACATCGTCCAGTTCGCCTTGCAACGCAGCGTCGAGCATACGGCGGGTAAAGGCCAGCGGAATGCGGTGTCCTACACCATACGGGCCCCCCGTCCAACCGGTGTTGATCAACCACACCTTGGCCTGGTGACGTTCGATTTTTTCTCCCAACAGTTTCGCGTACACCTGAGGATGCAACGGCATAAACGGCGCCCCAAAGCAAGCGCTGAAAACCGGCTGCGGCTCCTTGACACCGCGCTCTGTACCGGCCACTTTAGCGGTATAGCCGTTCAAGAAGTGATACATGGCCTGGGCACGCGTCAGGCGGCTGATAGGCGGCAAAACCCCAAAGGCATCGGCTGTCAAGAAAACGATATGCCGCGGGTGTCCCCCCATCCCGTCTCGGGTAGCATTTTCAATATGCGTGATGGGGTAACTGGCACGCGTGTTTTCGGTAATGGAGTCGTTATCCAGGTCAACACGACGGTTGGACGTGTTGTAAATTACGTTTTCCAGGATGGTACCAAAACGCCGTGTGGCTTCGTAAATCTGCGGTTCCCCTTGAGGGTCAAGGCGAATTACCTTGGCGTAGCAGCCCCCCTCAATGTTGAAAACCCCTCGGTCACTCCAGCCGTGCTCATCGTCTCCAATCAAAGTGCGCGCCGGGTCGTTGCTCAAAGTGGTCTTACCGGTGCCGCTCAAGCCAAAGAACAACGCCACGTCATCACGGTCTTGACCGTAATTTGCGCTACAGTGCATTGTGAGCACACCTTGACGGGGCAAATAGTAGTTGAGCGCCGAAAAAACACTTTTTTTAATTTCGCCGCTGTACTCTGTGCCACCAATCAACGCCACCCTGCGGGCTAAATCCAACAGCACAACCGTCTGACTGTTGACACCATCCCGCTCAGGGTCAGCGCGGAAGCGCGGTGCCGCTATGACCGTAAATTGGGGCACATGTTGGCGCAGTTTTTCAGCCTCAAGTTCTCGGATGAACATATTGCGGGCAAACAGGTTATGCCAGGCATACTGCGTAATCACCCGAATAGGCATCCGATAGCGTGGATCGGCGCCTGCGTAGCCATCAAAGACGAACAAATCCTGGTTTTGAAGAAAAGCCAGCATCCTCTTACGCAGATTTTCGAAACTTTCTCGGCTTATGGACTGGTTGACTACCCCCCACCAGATGTCATCTGAAACTTGCGGGTCATTTACCAGGAATTTATCCTTGGGGGAACGCCCGGTGTGGTCGCCAGTACGCACTACCATAGGCCCCAGGTGGACCAACACGCCCTCGTGCCGTCGGATGGCGGCTTCGTACAGCATAGGCGTACTCAGGTTCCAATATACTTTGCCCGGATTCACGATACCGTTGTTTTCCAAGCCATACTTGCTGATATAGGCACCAAAATCGGTCATGCAAATGCCTCCTTGAAAAGTGCAAAAAGGGGTGGTCACCTGATAAGGTGACCAAAGTCATTTTGGGTAATGCACCCGTAAAGTGCCGCAGCCCAATTCACTGCTTAGGGTGCTTTGATTGTAACAAAGTACCCTTTGGGCGTATAGTGTCGGGCCAAGACCTGGAAGCGTTTTCTCGCTAACGGCTATAGCGCCCCATCGTCTGCGCTTGTGCCAGGATATGTCCCTGCATGGCAGATTCCACCTGCGCTTTGTCGGCACCCTCAGACAACCCCAAGGAGGCGATATCCAAGGCGTACAGTTTGAAAAAATAACGGTGGGCTTTTCCGGGCGGCGGGCATGGCCCGCCATAAGTATTTTGCCGAAAGTCTGTGACGCCTTGTAACCCGCCGGGAAGTGGGCCACCTTCTGGCAGGGTACGGGTATCCACCGGCAGGTCGTATACAACCCAGTGTACCCAGGTTCCCCTGGGGGCGTCAGGGTCATCGGCAATCAACACAAAGGAGGCAGTCCCCTGCGGGACGGCCTCCCACCCTAAAGGGGGAGAGATGTTTTCTCCATCACAGGTATATTTCACGGGGATGGTATCCCCATCGGCAAAAGCCGTGCTCCAGATACGCATGTCTGCCTCCATCACCGGTTGCGATGCACTTTGACAGGCACTAACGGCCAGCCCAAATATGAGCAATATCAGGCCAAATCTACCCACAGAGGTTTTGAGTGGTCTCATATCACGCGTCAACAAGCACCACCCGTGCCGGTGCCCCATCAGCATTCAGCAATTTGAGCGGCATGCAGTACATGGTGTAACGTCCTTCTGGGACTACCGACAGGTTAAGGCCTTCGATAATCACAACACCGGCGCGCAACAGGATTTCATGGGTAGCCCGCGTGGCATTGTAAGGTGCCACCGAAAGATAATCTACCCCTACCACCTTAACGCCCCGGTTGACCAGATACTCCGCAGCATCCGCGCTCAAGGCCACATAGTTTTCAAAAAATTCATTAGAACGGCCATGTGCCCACAGATTGGAGTTGCGGGTTTTGAAGAGTAACCGCCTGGTACGGGATGGAATCTCCGCATTACGCAAGACATCCGCCGTAATCAGCGGGACGTCTGGCAGATGAAGCACAAATACCCGCCCCATCAACTTTTTAATGTCCAAGTCATGCACGGCAGTGCCATCAGGCAAAAAGTGATAGGGCGCATCTACATGGGTGCCGGTATGGGCACTCATCTTCAGGTAGGTAACATTGGCTTCTGCACCATCTTCAATGCGAGATATACGTTCTAACATCACCGCGGGATCCCCTGGCCAAACAGGGAGATCTGCAGAAATGGTAAGCGAGAGGTCATAGATGTGCATTTTCGCTCCTTTCGAGACCATTCGTCAGGCTAGTACTATGAGATTTTCTCTTTGAGTATAGCGAAAAGTAAGAAAAAATGCAATTGCAAACGCCCAAATAAAATCATTTTGCTTTTGGACGTTCGGCAATTTCGCCTCTCCTGCGTCCCAACGTATGCCACAAAAAGCGTCCCCAGTGCATTTCCCGCAGATAGGCAAGATTGGGGGCTGAAAAACGCTGTGGCAAAAGTTGAAATTGTCGAGGCAGGATATCCAGCGCGCAAGTGCGGTTGGCAGCAAAATAATCCACCCAATAGGCTGAAACCGGCAGACGCGGGAAAAGGTTCTCCAGGAAAACGGTCAGGCCACGTAAGAAGGGCAAGGGCACGTTTACAAAGGGGCGATGTTTCCCCAAAACATCCATCACAATGGCCGCGGCTTGCCGAACACTAATGTACTCTCCCCCACCAATATCGTACGTTTGGCTGCTTTGTGGTTCAGACTGGAGTAACCACAAAATCAGCGTGGCCAGGTCTTCCACGGCCAGGGGCTGTAAAAGGGTACTGCCTTGTCCCGGCAAGAAAAAGGCAAAGGGGGAAGCCGTTAGCAACCACCCCAAACCGGTGGTGAAGGCATCTCCTGGGCCAAACAAAATACTGGAGCGCAGGATGGTATAAGGCACGCCACTACTACGGATATACTCTTCGGCAATGCCTTTAGCCTTAAGAACGGGAAAAGCAGAAGCCCGATCTGCCCCCAAGTGACTGAGGTACACTATGCGGCGTACACCGGCTTGTGCCGCGGCTTGTGCCACAATCCGCGTTCCGCGAACATCTACACGCTCTAAATCCGCATACGCACCATGCCACTCTGCACCGGCCAGATGGCAAACGGTATCTACCCCTGTCATGGCCGCCAACAAACCACGGGCATCATCCAGCGCCGAGAGTGCCACATGCACCGGTACCCCTTTGGGCAAATCAGGAGACTTTGCAGACGGGCGAAGTAGAATGCGCACAGAATAGCCGGCAGCGCTCAATTGACGAACGAGTGCACGGCCTACAAAGCCGGTGCCACCTGTAACTAAAATCATGTCTTTGCGGGACGATGACCTTGCTCCGCCGCAGGATTATCACGTAGCAATTGGACCGCGTGTGACAATACCGGCCGGATGACGTCCAGATTCTCGACCGCGGCGCGCGGACTACCAGGCAGGTTGACGATCAAAGTGCGCTTGCGAATCCCCGCTTCGGCTCGTGAGAGCATGGCATGTGGCGTGATTTTCAGGCTGGCAGCACGCATTGCTTCGGGCAAGCCGGGGGCGCGGCGCTCTATGATGGCCAGGGTTGCTTCTGGGGTGACGTCCCGCGGAGCAAAGCCTGTCCCCCCGGTCGTCAAGATAACGTCAAAACGACCTTCATCCGCCCAAGCAGCCAATGTATCTCGCAGGAGATGGTAATCATCGGGCAAGATGGCGGTGTGCACCACCTGACCCAGGTCTTTCACGGCTTGTTGCAATGCAGGGCCAGACAGATCGGCGCGCTCTCCCCGCGCCGATCTGTCTGAAACCGTCAAGATAGCAAAGCGGATATCTTCAGGAGAGGTTTTTCCCATAAACGTACAGTTCCAAACGCTGCCAGCCACGCTTTTCATAGAATTGGATGGCTGTTTCGTTGTCCTTCGTAACCAGCAAATAGTAACGGATGCAGCCTTTGGCACGCAACCGCTCTTCTAACGCACGCATCAAGGCCTCCCCAAGACCTTGGCCGCGCCAGGTTGCATCTACCGCCAGATGGTACATCAGACCTCGCCGGCCGTCGAAACCTCCCAACACTGCCCCAACAATTTTGCCATCGGCTTCGGCCACCAGGAACAAGTCAGGGTCACGTTGCAATTTGAGCGCGATTTGATCAGGATCATCTGAACGGCGCAGGTGAATGCCCGGCCCGGCACTCCCCCATAGCGCATAAACCGCTTCGTAATCTTCGGGAAAGCGAAAGGTGCGAATTTGCCAACTAGTCATCCTGCTTACCCAACAAACGCGCCCAAGGGCCGTGCAACCCGTCATCGGTAACGCCAAAGAAAAAGCGGTATCCTTGTGGCGTGCGTTGAATCAAATCGTAACGCTCCTGATTGGCCTGTCGGTAGCGTCGTAACAAGCCGAAACCGCCTTGCCATTGCACTACCGCCACTTCCAGGTTTTTGTTGGCCTTGTCATATTCTTTGATGGCATAATGCCATAAACGACGAGCCGAGCGTTCGGTGACGTTATTGACCTTGTTCCCATTGCGTAAATCGCGCAAGGTGTAGTAACGCGTCCCTTTCCGTTGTTCCATAGAAATCACTTCTACGCCGGTGCGAGGAGCACTATCATCCTGCATAGATTTTTCTGCTTCCATAATGGAATCTGCCTGCTCGGAAACCGGTGTTACCTTATGACCGCGGCCACGCAACACCAACGAGACAATCTCATCTCTCACGGCCAAACTGGTGTCACTTTCAGAACGCACGTAGATCTTATTTTCATCTACCGCATAAGGTGGGTCTTCTCCACGCGGCACCAATACCCGGATAATCGATTTGCCCTGACTGGTATGTGCATCTAACGTACAATTTAGCGGTGGGCTGATGCGATGGGCAATTTCTTTTTCTAGTTGGGCAATAGATTGCTCCGGGTTCGGTATGCCAGGGGAATTCTTACGAGAGCCGCTGCTCACGCCAACGTAAATTGTTCCACCATTGGTATTTGCAAAAGCGCAGACGTCCGCAATAATAGCGTACAGTTTGCCCCCGCGCACCGTCATGCTCTCGTGGAAACTCTGGACGATATTGGGGCCATCTTTTAACGCGGCCTGAATGAAGTCAAACCCATTTTGCCCGTTCTTGCTGGGACGATAGGGACGCGTACGCGCAAAATCATTACTCAGGAATAACGCTTTGAGTTCCTGAAAGGAGCATTCCGGCAACAAAACTTCCGTGGCGCGATCCCCGACCCCCAGGTTTTTGCTACGTTTTCCCTCGCCAACCAGTTGGTGGGCATCTGACCCCTGAATACAGTGCATCCGCCGAGGATATTCGGGTTTTGTGCCACTAAAAAAGGCCATTGTTGTGCGCGGTCCACTCCGATCCAGATCGGTTACTTCGAGGGCATGCAGTGAGGGGTCCTGAGTATAGGCAATTTTTGTTTGTCCGCCAAAAGGAAAACCTCGCATTGCCACACCATTACTCGAATTGGCATGTGCCGCAATCACTAAGCCACCAGCCTCCTCAATGGCCCGATAAGCGGTCAAAACATCGGATGTAGCCCCCACGGTAGCCGAACCTTCATCTAACTTTTCGGCCGGGATATTGAGGTTAAGCAGGATATGCTCAATCTCACGTACGGGTTTCTGAGGCGAGAAAATTCCCAAAATATGGAAGCCAAAAGTGGCTGTAAATTCAAAGCCCGGCAAAACTAAAATTTTCTTTGTTAGACGCCGATACTCATCCAAACGAGCCTTCTCCTCCGGCAAAAGGCGATCAAGTTGTTCCAACATTTCAAGTTGTTGAATTTCTTGTTGCATTTGCCGGTAACCGGCCACGGTATTGTGGTCGGTAAAGGCGATGATATCTAACCCCTGTGCTTCAGCCTGATGCAGGATGTCAAAATAGGTTGCCTTTTCATCCTGGTAATCACTGGAAGCGGGGGTGTGAAGATGTAAATCCATGCTATACCATTGCATAGACTTGTTTTTTTTCTTTTTGTTCACAGTAGCACCTTAAGCATTTTCAAACCACACACTGCCGATAAGCAGATAGGGAGATTCGTCTCCCCGGTTGTGTGGTGAAAAATATTTGTTAAAAAGCCTTGCAATGCAAGGGGAATCAATAAAAAATCACTCTTTGGGGAATGTGCAGATTTCTCTAATCTGACAATGTCGCATTTTCATAATAATTGTCATTGCAAGGAGCGTTTTTTACAGTGAAGCAATTCTCTTACAAATCAGGAGACGACTTCCCCAATGTTCCATTCGGGATAGGCGCTTCGGTCGTAGTGAGAATACGTAACGCTTTACAGAACCAATGTTTAATACGACATTGTCAAACTAAATATTCGGTGGAATTGCTGCTGCTAGTCTTTGTCCAAGATATGCATCCAAATACCTAAATCCTACAACAAAGGACGGATGTGCTCAATGAGTGCGTCTGGCATAAATGGCTTGAGCAGAAAGCCATCTGCCCCGGCTTCTTTTGCTTCCCGTTCATAATTTATGCCTGATGTCATCAAAACGCGCGTGCCAGCCAATGCGGGGTCGGCTCGCAAGGTTTTAACAAGATCAAAGCCATCAGCACTCATACCTTTGAAGTTGACATCTAGCAAAATGGCATCCGGTTTATGGGCTTGAATCTGGGTCAGCACATCCCCATTTGGATCAAATTGTTCTACTGTAAAACCCTCGATTTCCAGTAATGTTTTTAACAAGGAAATCATGGTCACGTCATCTTCAACTAAAAATATTTTTGCCATGGCTTTAATCTTTCAAATTAGTGTAATGGTCAAAAGATTTTTTACCGCAGAGCCACAAAGGTAGCGGAGGAATTTCTAAGAATATAAATCTGCGTCCTCAGCATCTCAGCAGCGCTTCTATTGAGCACCACAAAATCTTTCAAATAGTCAATATTTCATCAGGCAATAACAAAACAATTTAATACAGGTAGCCATCATTTGCCGGGGTAAGAGTATCATCTCAATAACTTGGGGCCTCTTGGCGTTTTTTACCACAAAGTCACCAAGACACAAAGTCTTTATCCTTTTCTTCGTGCCTTTGGG
>DAOTZN010000050.1:0-8124 GCA_034434095.1 Anaerolineales bacterium | reverse complement strand
CCTCTGTGTTAGCCGAGTGCTCAGGTTATAGCACATTTTCATGCTTGGTGGTGAACAGAGTTCATGGCGACTTCTCAAAAAAATAGGGGGGACCGGCCATAGGGGCAATAAAAATGTCACCACGAAGCCACAAAGGCACGAAGGAAAGGTTAAAGGCTTTGTGTCTTCGGGCCTTTGTGGTAAAAAACGCTAAGAGACCCTAAGTTATTGAGATGATACGTAAAACCCATGTAAATCTGCGGTCAAATAAAAAAACGCCAGAGTCGAGTCGTTTGCATGATACAGGAGCGTAGCATGAGGAAAGGTGTATGGTTGGCAATAGGGGCTTATTTCATCTGGGGAATTTTTCCCTTGTACTGGAAGCAGGTGCACCAGGTACCGGCATCGGAAATTTTGGGGCACCGCATCGTATGGTCACTGGCCTTTATGGTAGGAATGCTTGCATTGGGACAAGACTTACCGGCCTTATGGGGGGCGCTGCGGAATCCGCTCATCTGGCGGACGTATATTCTCGCGGGTAGCCTGCTGGCGGTCAACTGGTTCACCTACATCTGGGCGGTCAACAATGGTTATGTGGTCGAAGCCAGTTTGGGGTACTTCATCAACCCCTTGTTGAGCGTGCTGCTGGGGGTAGTCTTTCTCAAAGAAAAATTACGCCGCCCGCAGTGGGTTGCCGTGCTGCTGGCGTTCGCCGGGGTATTGTACCTGACCTTTGGCTACGGCGCGCTACCGTGGATCGCGTTGGTACTGGCGGGTTCCTTCGGGTTGTACGGACTGGTCAAGAAAACATCCCCCTTGAATGCCCGTCTCGGGTTGACGTTGGAAATGATGGTGCTCTTCCTGCCCGCACTGGGATACCTGATTTACCTTGACCAACAAGGGCGGGCCTTTTTCGGTCACCAGAGCCTCACCACCACCACGCTGTTGGCGCTGGCCGGAGTGGTGACCGCCGTACCGCTGCTTATGTTTGGCGCCGCGGCGCGTAGCATTCCACTTTCGTTAGTAGGTTTTTTGCAGTACCTAGCGCCCACATTGCAATTTCTCATCGGCGTTTTTGTGTACCACGAGCCATTCCCCTTTGAGCGGCTGGTTGGCTTTGGGTTGGTGTGGTTGGCGTTGCTCATTTACGCCCTGGATAGTTGGTTGACCCTGCGCCAGAATGCTCAGGCCGTTCGGCGAACATGAAAACCGCCAAACTCCCCGCCAGCAGATTGCCATTCGAATTGCACGCCCAGCACGCGGGCGGCAGGTGGCCCCTGACGCAACGCCCCTAATAGCGCTTCTAATTGCGGACGCGGTCCCTCCGCCAGCACTTCCACCTTGCCATTCCAGCAATTGCGCACCCAACCTGTCAGCCCCAGAGCCTGGGCACGCTGCTGCACGAAGTAGCGAAAGCCCACCCCTTGTACCCGACCTTCCACGGTAGCCGTCAAACGCAGAGTTTCTGTGGTTTGGTCTATTTCTGTCATCATACCTTCTCCTGAGCAGCATACACCGCCAACAACTGTTGCCACAGCTCCTCGGCTAAACGCTCCACATCTGGCGACAGGGGGAAACTCGGAATTTCTCGTTTCGTACCGGTATGTACCAATAGCGCTAGGTGCTCACCAGGGAAAGGCCGTTCTAACCAGGCATACAAGTCTCGCAAAGAGGAACGCGGCGCGTCCAGTATGGCTTCATAACGGCACAAACGCGCACGTGGATTTCTGTCCAACGATTGCGCAAAAAACAACGCATTACGCACATACCAGAACAGCACCGCTGCATCCCAGGGCGACATGTTTTCCGAAAAGTGCGCCTGCACGATTGCACGCGCCTCTGCAGGCACAGAATCTGCCCGCCAGTTATCCACTTCTCCGACAGCCAGAGGGCGCAAATCATCAATACCATTGCGTTCCCCAAACTTCGCCAGGTTGGAGGCAGCCACGCTGCGATAGTGGCGGAACATCCACACCACCCGCACTTGTGGCAAGGCATTCAGCAGCGCAGTTGCATGCTGTGATTCGACCAGCGGCTTGAGCACAATCAAGGGGGCACGTTGACGCGCAAAAATCTCCTTTAACTGCGCCACAGGCAACAAACGCAAAGAAGCAGCGTCAGAAAGGATACTTTGCTCGCGGTATGTTTGCGCGTTCCAATCCCGTTCGAAAATTCGCAGCAACATTGTCGTGCCGGAACGCTGACACCCCAAAATGAAAACAACACGGTGTGTTTCTGGCTTGGGACGAACACTCAGCCAGAGAGTCTTGAGTGTTTTACGGATATGAGCGTTTAGGTTCATGGCAATGGCTCTAAAAAGCGACTTACGACCCAGCCTTCCTGGCCATCAGTCAGGCGAATATGCACCCACGAGAACAATTCATCCTGCGAGGTATCACCCAAAAGGTCTACCACTGCTCCCTCGGCGGCTACTTCTACAATCTGGGCGGCAGTGCTGGGGCGGGCGCGCACGTTTACTCCCAAATCGTTGGTGTTCACAATGCGTGCCTGGGGCAACGGCGTCGCGGAGGGAACGGCTGGTGTGCTGGTAGCCACGACAATCACCTGCGGCACAGCGGTCTCGGCGGGTGAAGCAGGCGTCGAGGTGCTTGGTTGCAAGGTTGCCGTGGGTGTGGGGGGTGGCGCATTTAATCGAGGGGTTAGTAGTGCATTGAAAGCCAATAATCCTCCGGCCAGACAAATTCCCAACAAGATGGCGTTGAACTGAAATAAGCGTAAACTGGTGCGTTGCAAGGGATCGTTCTGCTCGCCAACCACATAGGGGCGTAGGTACTCGCTGATTACCAGCGTCAAGAGTACTCCCAACAAGGAAATCCACAACAAAACAGAAGGGTGGGTCATTACCACAGAGATCATGGTTGGGAGGAGTGCGTCAATTTCCAACTTAACCCCAGGGGAACAAGCAGCAAGACAAGCAACACCGCTAGGTAGGGGTAATCTTCGCGCAGCGTGGCCCACGGTGACTGCGCCAAGTGCTCCTGTACCCAGGCATGTTCCAACTGCGAAAGCGGCCGTCCAAGCGCTAATTGTGGAGCACGCTCACAAGAGACGCCATCGGCATAGGTTTGCAACAGAGCGTCTAGGCCAGAGCGCCCATATTGCGCGTGTAGGAAAGCGGTGAAGGACTGGGCTTCCGCATAGGCCAGCAGTGCCCCGGCAGCATCACGCGGAAAACCGTGGCACAAATCGTTCAGCGGCAACAACTGCCCGTTGGCATAGGCTTGTTGTAACAGGTAGGCATAATCGGGGTTAGGCGTGCGCTCGGCGTTACTGGCCAGGCCCTCCTCCAGCCAGGTAGGCAGGAGGGCTGCCTGTGATTCCAATTTGTGATACATCAAAATGTGCATTAACTCGTGTGGCACCTGCCGCCCCATTTCATACTGCTGGTTCAACCCAGGCGGTAGGGAAACCAAAATCACGTTTAGCGCCGGGTCGGTATGTCCGGCCACCCAGTCGTAGCCGCTCAATTGCAGGGCACTTTGCACATCTGCCGGATCGGCATAAGCATAGATATGCACAGTACTTTTCGGAGGCAGGCTCATCCAGCCAGCGCTGCGTTGCAAAGCGGCCTGGGCTTCATTCAACAAGGCTTGCCCAAAACCTAGGTCACCATCGTACCAATGCACCTGAAACGGTTCACTCACCAGCGTCTGCCAGGCAAAGCGGTTATCGGCATAGCGAAAAGTCTGTGGCGTACTCTCGGCTACATTGCCATCGGAAAAAGTTGCCCGGAACCAATAACGCACCTCCGCAAAAGGATGCAAGGGCGTCTGTGTCAATCCGATAGCCACATGATAGCGAGATTCTTCGCGTGCCATGGGTGCCTGCCAGATTGTGGTTTCTCCTTGCGGTTGCCAGAAGACAGTTAATTTTGGGGATTGCGCCTCCACCTCAGGGGACAGGGTACCCCAAAAATCCACCTGGTTCCCAAAGGTGTAGGAAACTTCACTCTGGATTTCCAGGGGTCCCTGCTGCCCCAAAGGGGCTGCTACTCCCAGGGTTGGCGCGGCCAGCACCAGGAGCAGCGTTATCAGCATCAGGAAAGGGGTACGAGACATTGCGTATCGGCCAACGAAACAAGTAAGGCTATTAATCTAAGTCCTCGTCTGGCAGTTCGTCATCAGAAAAAATATCATCCGGAGAGACCTCCAACAGGCCAAAATCGCCTTCACCATCCGTAAAGGCCAGATTATCGAGGGCCTCTTCGAGAAAATCTACTTCGTCTTCATCCGCCGCATCCAAACGGTTTTGCAAGATTTGACGCACCCCGCGGCCGCCAATTTGAGAAAGCGCCCAGAAAGACGCCAGGCGCACTTCCAGGTCGTTATCGTCTATCAGGGAAATAATGATGGGACGCGCTTCCTTGAGTTCCAATTCGCCGGCGGCACGGATGGCTTCCAATCTCAATCGGGTAACCGGGCTTTCCAGCATTGCCAAAACGTAGGAAGTCCAGGCATCATCGGCTGAGCGCGCAATGGCGAATAAAGCGCTGGCTTGCCAATCTTCTTCCGCATTTTCTACTGCCTCGCGAATTAACCCCGGTACTTCAGGTCGGCTAGAAAAGCCCAGCGATTCGAGCACACAACGGCGCACTTTAGCGCTGGGTTGGGAGTGGTAAGCATCTAATAGACGTTTCTCAATATCTGCCAGCAACCTGGGGGACACTTTCCCAATTTCACCGGCGTACACAAAAGCACCCACCGCCGAGGCTGCCGCGGCGCGCACGTTCTCATCTGTATCGGTTTCGAGCAAATCTAAAAACCGGTTAGCCAGATCGGGAGCAGTGCACTCACTGGCAACCAGGGTTTGAATACCGCCAAAGCGCACAAGCGGGTCGGAATCTGTCAATGCTAAACGCCCAACAGATTCAAAGGAGAGCAGATAATCATCGGCTGCCAGGGCTTGCAGGTCTTCCATCAATCTTTGCCGACGTTCCAGGGCAACGTTTGGCCAGGCCTTCGCCAGGCGATGAGCATCCTCTGGTAACAAATCGGAAAAACGTTGCAAGTAGGTGGCAGGAAAAATTTTTTCATCATCTAGCAAGGCCGTAATGATCTGCGAAATAGGAATCACAGGCGGCATTTCTTTTTCAAAATCGTCAAGCGTTAAATCTTTTGAGTTCATAAATCTATCCATCTAAACACGTCTAAGGCACAAAATTAAACGTAGCAGGGTTGATAAAATCTTGCAGGTTGATATACACCAATAAGGCAATCAGCAACAAAAAACTCACAGAATTAATGGCCATTTCCACTTTAGGTGGAATGCGACGCCGGAAAAGAATCTCCGGTAGCAAGAACAAGATGCGCCCGCCATCTACAGCCGGGATGGGAATCAGGTTGAGAATTCCCAGTGAAGCGCTAATCATCGCAAAGAAAGAGAGCGTGTTCAAGCTACTGTTGGCGGCCTCAGGGGTTGCTTCGACTTCCTTTACGGCCTTGTACATATCGTACATGCCTTTGTACCCTACCAGACGGGCGTCTTCCGGCGCAATCAACCCACGGCTGACTTGAATCGGCAGAGTAGCCAACAAGTAGGCCTGTCCGGCGACGGCGCTGGCGCCATAGGGTAGCGCCTGCACAATACTAACCGGTTGGATGGGGTTACTCATCACAATGCCCAAGGCCCCCTCACCGTCCGGGGGATTCGCACGCGCCAATACCTGATAAGTGTACTGCTGGCCGTCACGTGAAATGGTCACGTCAATCGTCTCGCCCTTGTGTGGTGCTACGAGCGTATGCACGCTTTCCATACCGGTCACATCCCCGCCGGCCACCGAGAGCAACAAATCACCCACCTGAAGGCCGGCCTGCTCGGCCGGCGAACCGGGAACAATATCGTGAATCATCACCTGATCAACTGCCGGTAGTCCGGTGTGTGCGAAAGAAGCGGCGTACAACACCATAGCGGTCAGCAAATTCATTAACGGTCCGGCAAAATACACGCTGAAACGTCGCCAGGCAGTGGCCGCGCCCAAGCCACCCGGCACCGAGGGGTCCCCTTCTCCTTTGGGGCGCACAAAGCCCCCCAGGGGTAGCCAGTTGAGGCTATACTCGGTTCCTCGCCAGGTGAAGAGCGTCTTTATTTTTGGGGGAAATCCGATACCAAATTCTTCTACTTCAATGCCCAGCAGTTTGCAAGCCAGGAAATGCCCCAGTTCGTGCAAAAAAATCATGCTGGCTACGGCTAAAACAAGTGTCAAAACATCCATTTTTACCTCAGGAAAGTAAATTGTCGGCGTCTGGCGAAAATGGGCAAATAACCCGGTTCACAGATTTTAAAACCTTTTTGCCGCAAAAGCCCATCGCGGGCAAATAGAAAACGCCAGAGTCCGATAAATTGTCAAGGGAATTATAACTGTAATTTTAGGAGCGACGATTAGAAATCCATAGGCACTTTCGATAGGCAAAGAGACGAGTTATGCCCATCGTTACTGTGTTATATCAAGTGTGCCGCGCCTCCGGCCGGACTGATGAGTACCTGTTCAACACCAGGGATTTCGGCCAGTAAATTACGCACGCGCCCGCTTTCCTCCGCCGGACAAAGGACATGTACGTTCGGCCCCGCGTCAATGGTGTAGCACACCGGCAGCCCGGAGGCGCGCCAGGCTTGCACTGCCTGTATGACGGCCAACGTGGCCGGTTGCCAGTAAAACAACGGCGGTTCAGATGTCATCATCACGGCGTGCATCAGGTTGCAATCCAGTTCGGTGACCGCCGCGAAGGCCTCAAAATCGCGTTGCAAAATGGCCTGGCGGCAAAGCGCCACCCGACGTGGCGCATCCGCTACTCGGGCCGTCTGTAACGGACTGGTATCGGCCAGGGCATGTCCCTGGGTAGAGCCGGTTGGTTTGTGGGCTGCACTCACCACCGCGATGCAATCTACCAACACCCAGTATTCTGGGGGCGCGATACTTTCGGCAAAGGAATCCTCATCAGATATGCCCGCGTGCCAGAGCACAAAACCGGCGGGAATGGAGCGTGCCGCAGAGCCAGAACCGGTACGCGCCAATTGGGAAAGGTGACGTTCGTCCAAGTGTAGCCCCGCTGCGGTGCTGGCAGCCAGTGCTAGCGCTGCAAAAGCAGATGCCGAGGAGGCGATGCCGGCACCGGTCGGGAAGTTGTTCTCACTCTCCACTCGTGCGGCCAGGTGTATGCCTGCCAGGGCACGTACTCGCTCCAGCAGGGCGCTCACTCGTTGTAACCCCGGGCCAAACACCGGCGAATCGTTGATTCGCAGGCTATCGCTGGACTCATCAAAAGTAAAGGTCACTGTCGTGCGGGTTACCAACCCACCCAGATTCATCGAGAGCGAATCGTTCACCGGCAACCGCAAAGCCTGGTCGCGGTTGCCCCAGTATTTGATAAAAGCAATGTTAGGATGTGCAAGTGCGGTCGCGCTATTCATGGTTCCAGTTTACCATGAGTTTGCTACCTGCGTGCAGGGTGGCCTGTCATCTAATCTATCAGAATGACAAGGGCCTAAAGCGATGATTCAGCAGGCAGGCGCTTTCTGTGTTATCCCCCATCTTCTGCCGGTCACAAAGAGGATTTCACTTGTCCTTGCCGAGGTGGTAAATCAAATCTCCATCGGAAACAACGGCCAGGGGGCGTAATTTCTCCCCTTCCGGTTCAACGACCACAACGCGATGGATATGGTGCGCCATCAAGGTTTTTGCCACCTCATGCAACGTAGTCTCTAGACGAACGGTGATCACCTCTGGGGTCATCACTTCAGCCACTTGCTGCGTGGCCCAACCATCTGGATTCTGCAAGTAAGCACGCAGCAAGTCCATGCGCGTCACAATGCCTGCCAGGTAGCCTTGGGCATCGGTGACCACCAATGCGCTAATGTCCTCCGCCTGCATCTGTTGAGCGGCCTGGTACAAGGGGGTTTCAGGCAAACAGGAAAACACCCCCAAACGTTTGGCTTCTAAAACAGTACGTCCACGCTTCATAGTGACCTCCGATGGGTAAATTCCCTGTGAAAAGTTATCGCCAAGGGAAAAAGAAACGGACTTATGAGTGAGGGGGGCACCCATAAGTCCGCGCCACTATATTACCACAAAAAGCGTATAGCGCAAGGGTTTTGACGTGTGCACGCGAAAATTGTTAGCGGCGCCAA
>DAOTZN010000049.1:0-1735 GCA_034434095.1 Anaerolineales bacterium | reverse complement strand
ACATCTCAGGCGCGCGCCCCCATCAGGGGCGCGCGCCAAGGAGAACGTTCATGACACTGAATACACTCGGTTCAGATTTCGTCATATTGCTACCGCTGACCTTTTTGCTCGGATGGGCTTCCCTGCTGTTACTTGTTGATCTGTTCATCCCGCAAGAACGTCAGGGGACGATGCCGTTGTTGGCCGCGCTTGGCTTAGTGGTAACGATGGTGTTGTCCGTTATGCAGGCCGGACAATCGGCCTGGGCCTTTCAGGGGATGGCCGCGTTGGATGGGTTCAGCACCTTCTTCAATGTGTTGTTTGCTGCCAGCGGCCTGGTTGGCGTTGCGCTGGCTTATGATTACCTGCGGCAGATGGACCTGGCGCGCAACACGTACTACACCCTACTGCTCTTTTCAGTGGGTGGCATGATGTTGATGAGCGCTGCCACGGATTTGATCATCATTTTTCTGGCGCTGGAATTACTCTCTATCCCGCTGTACGTCCTTTCCGGCTTTGCCCGCCCAAAGGGTGAATCGGAAGAAGCGGCTTTAAAGTATTTCTTGCTGGGCGCGTTTGCCTCTGGCTTTATGGTTTATGGTATTGCCCTGGTGTTTGGTGCAACCGGCACCACTTCCCTGGCGGGCATGGTACAAGCCGGCCACGAGGGAGCCCTGCTAAATCCGATGCTGTTTACCATCGGGGCGGCCTTGATGTTGATTGGCTTGGGATTCAAAGTGGCGGTGGTACCCTTCCACATGTGGACCCCGGATGTATACCAGGGCGCTCCCACGGCGGTTACGGCTTTCATGGCGCTCGGTGCTAAGGCGGCCGGTTTTGCTGCTCTTCTGCGAATCTTCCTGACGGCTTTCCCGCAGGTGTCCGCCGATTTGACGCCCGTTTTGTGGGTGCTGGCGGCGTTGACCATGTTCCTGGGGAACGTGGTTGCCATTGCCCAGCGCAATATCAAACGCATGTTGGCGTATTCCAGCATTGCTCACGCCGGGTACTTGCTGATGGCGCTGGTGCCTTATGGGCAGCAGCGCTTGAGTGGGGATGTCTCCGCTTCGTTGCTCTTTTACCTGGCAGCCTATGCCATCTCGAACTTCGGGGCCTGGGCAGTGGTTATGGTTCTGGAGCGTCAGGATGACCAGGGGCTGGCGCTGGATGACTACGCCGGACTGGGAAGCAAATCTCCGTTTTTGGCGGCCTGCATGACGGTTTTCATGCTTTCGTTTGCCGGTGTGCCACCCACGCTGGGCTTTGTAGGTAAGTTTTACCTGTTCCGCACCGTGCTGCAAGGCGGTTTTGTGTGGCTGGCAATCATTGGTGTGCTTACCTCGTTGATTTCGGCGTATTATTACTTGCGCGTAGTGGTCATCATGTACATGCATGATGGTGACCCACAGACGCACCCCGCCCCCTGGTTGCGTTGGACGGCTGGCGTGATGGCTGCTGGCCTGGTAGCGCTGACCTTCTTTGGCGGACCGTTGTTTAACTGGGCCAGTCAGGCGCTGTTAACTGCCTTTTAGGTTCAATCGTTGTATCATTTCAATAATCTGGGAGTCCCTTAGATTATTTTTAGCATCAAGGCACCCAGGAACAAAGTTGAAGACTTTGTTCCTGGGTGCTTCTCTGTTTTTTAGTGGTGGAGTTCTTGTAACGTGCCCCTGTTTTTTGAGAAGTCGCCATGAACTCTGTTCACCACCAAGCATGAAAATGTGCTATAACCTGAGCACTCGGCTAACACAGAGGT
>DAOTZN010000048.1:0-1691 GCA_034434095.1 Anaerolineales bacterium | reverse complement strand
GTTTCCAAAAGTCAAATTACCCCCCAGGGTTAATTCACCGGAAAAACTTCCCGTTCCAGCAACTTCTAATTTATAATTCGGCGCCGTCGTCCCGATGCCGACGTTGCCCGCCGAAGTGACAACGAAGGGGGCCGTTGCCGCTACATGCAACATACCAGCTGGTGAAGCCGTCCCAATCCCCACATTGGCTTGGGCTAAGAGGTTGCCGTTGACGCGGAGGGTGGAATCAAAGGTAGAAGAAGCTCTCACGAAGATCCCTGAAGCGGTGTTGGTGGGGGTAAGATCAGAGGTGAAGATGCGCTCCCACGCGCCTCCTGTCCCATACCCAAGATTGGCGATGGAGATGGATCCTGCGCCGTTGGTAATGGAGATGCCAGAGCCGGCAGTAAGGGTTGAGGCGACTGGCGCGGCGCCCGTGGAGCCTATGAGGAGCTGTCCCGAAGTCAGGGTGGTGGCGGTGACAGGAGAAGTTCCTCCTCCGATGAGGATGCCATGCTGGGTAAGGGTAGCGGCGCCCGTTCCCCCTTTCACGACAGACAGGGTGGAGGTGGAGAGGATTCCTGAAGTGCCATTGCCTAAGAGAATCTCGCCACTGGCTAAGGTTGATTGTCCAGTTCCTCCATGGACGACTGAGAGATCATTGGTGAGGGTTAAGGTGTCAATGAGGGATGAGGTGGCGTTGAGGGTGGGGATTCTTGCATCTCCTGTGAGGTGGAGCTGTGCTTGAGGGGCGGTGGTGCCGATGCCGACGTTGCCTGTCGCAAAGTTAACCCCATTGCTTAAGAACTGGATCTGGGGATCAGTGGCGCCGGCATCAAAGGTCCAGGTAAATCCTGTGCCTGATCCCCAGGTAACTGCAGCGAGCTCCGTGGGATCAAACGCGACTGTCGGTGACCACCCCTCACCCGCAGTACCAGTAACATCAAGGTAATTGCCTTCAGTTAAGCTGGCGACATAGTCGCCTGTCGTATCTGTGGTGAGAGCCACACTATTTGCCTGGATGGTAGCAACACCAGTATTGGAAATATCAACATCACCGGTCATGTCAACCGCGGCAGCCTGATTGGAAGCATTGCCTACCCAGAGATAACTGCTGGTTAAGGAGGAGCCGACTGGAGAGACGCCAGAGATGGTGGTGTTGGAAGCAGAAGTAATCCTCCCGTCAGCATCAACGGTAAAGACGCCTACCTGGGTGGCAGAACCATAGGTAGCCGCGGTCACACCTGAGGAAGCGAGCTCATTAGCCGCTACCACACCAGTGCCTAACTGGAGACTGCCTGAGCCGTCAATGGTCGCATCGCCAGACATCGTTACCCAGGCAGTATCAGGAGTGGCATTAGTCATCAAGAGCTGGCCAGCGGTTCCTTGAGCAATCTCTGCTGTCCCTATTTGATCATTAGGTAAAGCTACTGTCCCTCCCGCCACAGTCAAACCATTAGAGAACCGTCCTGCGCCAATCGCATCAAAGACAAAGCCTGCGGTAGGACTTGTGGTCCCGATGCCGACGTTGCCGGTTGAATTTATTCTCATCGCTTCAGACCCAGCCGTTACTAAACCAAGCTCATTAGTTGCTGGATTCCACATTCCATTATCACTATCTGCATAAAAAGTATATGCAGGTTGCGCTAATGACCCAGCCCCACTTAAAAATCTTCCAATACTAGCAACTACATTACCAGTAAGCTTCATAC
>DAOTZN010000047.1:0-21621 GCA_034434095.1 Anaerolineales bacterium | reverse complement strand
CGCAAGGGAGTAGGCACGCAAATGCTGACGGCGTCGGCTTCGCGGATAACAGCGAAGTCGGTAGTTGCCCGAAATGTTCCGGCCTGCACCCAGCGGTTCACCTGGTCGGAAGGCACGTCTTTGACGTAACTCTCGCCACGATTGAGCATGGCGACTTTCTCGGGGATGGGGTCCACGCCGGTGACATCGAAACCGGCTTTGGCGAATACCATTGCCAGCGGCAGGCCGACGTAGCCCATGCCGAGCACGACGACGCGTAGGTCTTTCTTTTCGATTTTGGAGAGTAGGGTAGTTTGGTTCATGATATTTTGTTTGCTAATCAGATGTTTGTAGGTGGTACAGTTTTGGGGGCGTCTGCGCCCAAAAGTGACAACGATCGTGTTATTGCGAAGCCGGCACAAATGGTGGTGAGGTTTCCGGCAAGCGTAGCGAGGGCGCCAGCATGAGCAGCGCATCCTCGTTATTGTCTTTGTAGTACTTGCGGCGGCGCCCTACAACTGTGTACCCAAATGAAAGGTAGAGCGCTTGCGCTGCCAGGTTGCTGACGCGCACTTCCAGGGTGGAGACCACGCAGCCACGAGCCAGCCCCTGCTGAAAGGCCGCGGCGAGCAAGCGTTTGCCTATCCCGTGGCGCCGATGGGAGGGGGCCACGCCGATGGTGGCAATATGCAATTCATCTACCAATATCCAGGCAACCAGCATCCCGACGACACGCTTTTCCTCATCGGGAGGCTGCACCTCTGCAACCAGGCAGATGGAGGCAGGGTTGTTTTTGATTTCAAATTTGTACGAGCGTTCCGGCCAGGGCATGGCGAAACAGGCCTGGTCGATGACCACAACCTGGGGAATATCCGCCAGCCTCATGGGGCGAATGGTGATTTCAGCGGGAAGGGGCATAAGATGACGGGATTTGCCTGCTGGATGTGAACGAATGATTCTCACACGGAGAGGCGGAGAAAAAATCGACAGGGCACAATAAAAGAACTCATCACGAAGGTCCAAAGGCACGAAGGAAAGGTTTGTGTCTTGGTAACTTTGTGGTAAAAAACGCTGAGATGCCCCAAGTCATTGAGATGATACCATTGTGTCATTATAAAACCGGCGCAGAGATGGTTCATCGAGTTGCGCTTACTGAAAATGCAAATAAATGGGCGCCAGGTTGACCGGGTCGTCGGCTTGGGCACGGCGATGACGTTCCCAGGCGAGTTGGGCCAGGAAAGCGGGGCGGCGCAACCCGACGGCGGGGGAAGCCAGGCGGGCTTGGGGCGCCTGTTCGGCAAAGGCCCGGCGCGCATCCGGTGGCAATTCACCGCACACCAGGCAAGGTTTCTGCGCGCGTGCCAGCAGTTCGGGCAGGGTGTAGACCTGTAAATCATCCTGCAGGTGCCAGGCATCCTCTTCCCACCGGCCGCTTTGTGCGGAGTAGCGCTTACGTCCGGCCTGCAACACGGCCAGCAGCGGTAAATCGGAGGGGGGTTGTGCGGCGGCAAGGATGGCCAGGGTAGGCACACCGTACAAGGGAATATGCCGCGCCAGCGCTAATCCTTTGGCAAAAGCCAGCCCGATGCGTAAACCGGTGAATGAGCCCGGCCCCAGGGCAACGGCCAGGGCCTCGATTTGATGGGCAGATGCTCCGATTTGCTTCAAGGCCTGGTCAACCATTGGCGCCAGGTGCTCGGTGTGATAGTTGGCGCTTTGCCAGGTGTATTCGCACAGCACTTGTCCTTCGGTGTACAAGGCCAGGCCACTGTAGCGGGTGGATGTGTCAATGGCTAGGAGCATGGATGTCGGTTGAGTAGTTAGATAGTTGGATAGTTAGATAGTTGGATAGTTGGTGCTGTTTGTCGTTCGGTGTTTTCCAGCCAGTGCCTCATCGCCCGTAGGTGTGTTGACGCAAGGTGAGCAACAGGGCTTCGTAGCGCTCGCCCCAGGCGGTAAAAACAAGGTCGCGTTGTTCATCGTCCAGCCAGGTAAAGTGTACCTCCAAACGTTTGTCGGGCAGGGCATCCTGGATGCGTTCTGCCCATTCCACCAGCAAGGGGCCGTTTTGCAGGTAAGATTCCAGGTCTAAATCCCAGGCTTCGGCGGGACCGGAGAGACGGTAGGCATCCATGTGGTACAGTTGGCCGCCCTTGGTGCGACGGTAGACGTTAATCAGTACGAAGGTTGGGCTGGTGACGTGGTCGAAAGCGCCCCAGCCACGCGCCACCCCCTGGACGAAGGTGGTTTTTCCACTGCCCAGGTCGCCGTGCAGGCACACCAGGTCGCCGGGTTGCAGCAATGCGCCTAAACGCAGGCCAACCCGCCGGGTTTGCTCGGCGCTACGGCTGATCACTTCCAAAGCATTGGGGGGCAAGATAGGTGGCATCAGGGCGTTTTGAGATTGGCAAGTGCAGCAACCAGACGTTTCAAACCGGCATCTTCAAAGAAGACATCCAGGATTTCATCTTCATCGTCCATGCGGGTATTGAGTACCAGGCCTTCCCCGAATTTTGGATGGATGACGCGCTGCCCGACCTGATAGCGGGATACGGCCTTGCTTTGAGGGGGTGCAGATTCCCAACGGGTTTGCAGCGCCCCTCGCGGGGTCCGTTTGCTTGTTTTCCCTTGGGGTTTCCCGTCATCCAACAGGGTGGTAGGAATATCCGCCAGAAAACGGGAGGGTTCGGCATATTCCGGGTATCCGTAGGTATAGCGCTGTTGGGCATAGGTCAGATGCAGGTGATTTTTGGCGCGCGTGATGCCCACGTACAGCAGGCGACGCTCTTCCATCATGGCTTCAGGATCATCAAAGGAACGGCTATGCGGCAGGACGCCGTCGTTTAGCCCTACCAAAAAGACGATTGGGAACTCCAGCCCTTTGGCAGCGTGCAGGGTGAGCAGGGTGGGCGCATGGCTTTGTTCGTCCAGGGTATCCTGGTCGGCCACCAGTGCAATTTGCTCCAGGAAGGTTTCTAAACTGTTTTCGCTTTGCTCGGCAGCCAGGCGACGTAATTCGAGCACGTTTTCCCAACGGCTGTAGCCCTCGTCGGAGCCGTCGTCAATGTAGGGGCGGTACTCAATATCGTTGGTGATGCGGTCGAGGAGTTCCAGAGGGGAGAGGTCGGCGGCGCGCCAACCGGCGAGAAGAATCCCAAAGGTTTTGAGCGCGCTCAGTGCCTGATTAGAAAAAGTCTCGGCCAGTGGTGAGTCGTCTGTGTGTGCCAGGGCGAGCACGGCTTCGCCCATGGAAAGACCGGCTTTTTGCGCCTGAGTGCGCAGGGCCTGAATGGTTTTTGCGCCGATGCCGCGCCGCGGGGTGTTGATGACGCGCATCAGGCTGACTTCATCGTTTGGGTTGTGCACTAACCGCAGGTAGGCGATTAAGTCTTTGATTTCCCGGCGGCCATAGAAGCGCTGTGCGCCAACAATTTTGTAGGGCAGGCCGGCTTTTAGGAAGGCTTCTTCCAGCACGCGGGATTGGGCGTTGGTGCGGTACATGACGGCGAAATCGCCCGGGCTGGCCTGTTTGCGGGCGATGAGGTCGGCAATGGTTTCAATGACGTATTGGGCTTCCTCTCGGTCGGAGGAAGTTTCTTTGAGCACTACGGATTTTCCCCGTCCACGCTCGGTGAATAGTTTTTTGGGGGTGCGATGAGGGTTTTTGTCAATCACCGCCATGGCCACGTCTAGGATGGTTTGCGTGGAGCGATAATTTTGCTCGAGGAGGATGACCTGGGCGTCGGGGTAATCTTTCTCGAAGCGGAGGACGTTGCGGTAATCTGCGCCGCGCCAGCGGTAGATGGATTGGTCGGCGTCACCAACGACGAATAAATTGTTGTGGAAGGAGGCCAGGTGCCGCAGCAGGGTGTACTGTGCCATGTTGGTATCCTGGAATTCGTCGACCAGGATGTGCTCAAAGCGGCGGGCGTAGCGGTCACGGACGGTGGGGTGCATTTCCAGCAAATGAGCGGTGTAGAGCAGCAGGTCGTCGAAATCTACGGCGTTATTCGTGAGCAACAGGCCTTGGTAGGTCTGGTACACCCGGCGGGTGACTTCATCGCGGTAGTTTTGAACGGGGAATTCATCCGGCCCGTAGAGTTCGTTTTTGGCGTTGGAAATGGCGGCATGCAAGGCGTGTGGCCGGTAGCGTTTTTCGTCCAGGTTGAGGTCTTTGAGCGCTTGTTTGACGAGGCCGAGTTGGTCGTCGGCATCAAAGATGACGAAGTTGCTGCCGATGGGCAGGTATTCGGCCTCGCGGCGTAGCAATCGAGCGCAGAAGGCGTGGAAGGTACCGACCGTCAGGCCGCGCGTTTGGCCACCCAACAACGTTTCGACGCGTTGGTTCATCTCGCGGGCGGCTTTGTTGGTGAAGGTAACGGTCAGAATGCCGTAAGGGCGCACGCCCATGTAGCCGATGAGGTAGGCCACGCGGTGGGTGAGCACGCGGGTTTTCCCCGATCCGGGGCCGGCCAGGACAAGTACCGGCCCGGTACCGGCACTGACGGCTTGTTGCTGTTGAATATTGAGACCTTGCAATAACTCCATAACGCGCTGATTATAGCATGAGTGGCGCGAAGTGGGTTTAATTTGTGAATGGTTGGGTGACATGACCCGGGCCTTTGCCGTGCTCGATGGTGCTGGATGCTGATGAAGCCGGCAAATTATTTTTGTGTCATCTCGACGACTTGGGGGGCTTTTAGGGCTTGTCTAAAATTTACTTTCCTTTTTGAGGCGGGTATCATGCTGTTCTTTCGCTTCACCCAATGTTTGAGTGGTCCCAAAACCTTAACGCAAAGTCGCCAGGGCGCAAAGGTTTTTCTGGAGAAAAATCTACCTGGTTTTGGCACCAAAACTTAATTTCCTTTGCGGCGCCGCGTCTTTACGTTAACTCTTCAACGCTAAAGAACCAATAAGTTGGGAAGTTATTTATGGACAAACCCAAAGACACAAAACCTTTAGCCTTCCCTTCGTGCCTTTGGGTTTTCGTGGTGACATTTTTATTGCCCCCCATGGTTGGTCTTCCCCTGCTTTTTGAGGATGGTTCTGGAGTCTGGCGAAACCGGCGGAGCACAGCGTTCCATTTATCCATCGATGGATGCAGATTACGTAGATTTCTTCACTGCAAAAAGGAGTTTTTCAACGCAAGGCCGCCAAGATTTTGAGCCGAAGGCATGGCCCTCGGCTAACTACCAGGGCACAAAGATACCAAGGGCAAAAAGAAACAAACGACACTGCGTGCCTTGGTGCCTTCATGGCGAACAAAAAGCAACCACGCGGTTTAAACGGTTTCAGGTGGAGACGGCTTGCAAGTGCGGTAAATCCAGCAGGCAGACTTCCAGTGCCAGTTTGGGGTTGACGTTTTTCTCCAGGCGCTCGAGGGTGGTCTGCAGGGTTTTCAGGTAAGCGCCGGCGGTTTCAAAAGGTAACGCGGCTGCCAGCGCGTGGATCTGCTGTTCGTAGTCCAGATTGGCGAGTGGCCGTGTTGCGCCGCTGCCGCACAGGAAGACATCCCGCCATAAACTAAGCCAGATGAGCAGGGTTTCTGTCAGCGCTTCGCGCTGTTTGGACAGGTTTTCTGCGGCCGCGAAGCGGGTTACCCGGTCTGCGGGCAGCAGTTCGAGCAGGGTCTCAATAGCCTGTTGGCGGGCTTCCATGCGTTCTGGGTGTTGGTACAGGCTGAGGGCGTAGCCGGGGCGTCCATTGCTGATATGCGCCAGAAGTCGCGCCGTCTCGGCCGGGACTTGCCAGCGCTCTTGTAACCCTTGCGCCACCAGGTGCACCGGCAGCGGACGCAGGCGCAGCACCTCACAACGGGAGACGATGGTTGGCAGTAGGGCTTCCGAGTCGCTGGCGGTGAGTAGCAAGACGACGTTGGTGGGTGGTTCTTCCAGCGTTTTGAGCAGTGCATTGGCCGCGCTGGGGTGGGCTTCTTCAAAACGGAGCAGCAGGGCGATTTTATGTGCTGCAGCGTAGGGGGCGAGGGACAGATCATGCTGCAACATGCGGATCTGATCTACTTTGAGGGTGCCGCCGGCTTGCTCGGCCTGGATGACGTATAGGTCGGGGTGCTGCATGTCGGCGATGTGGCGACAGGTGCTGCAGGTGCCACAAGGTACACCGGGTGCCGATGGGGTGGGACAATTCAAGGCTTGCGCCATGCGCAGTGCCAGGGTGCGTCGCCCCACCCCTTGTGGGCCGGTGAACAGATAGGCGTGCCGCCGTCGTCCAGAGCGGATGTGATTCTGAAGCAGGCGCACCGCCCAGGTGTGTCCGAGTAAATTCCAGTTCATGAGGAAATATCAGGCCGAAGGGGTCTTTCGGCGGCGGATGCGGCGATAAATAGCCCGCCCGATGAAGTACAGCGGCAAGATGACAACCGCGCCGACCGGAATAATGTACAGTACCAGCCAGATGAGGAAGTCGACAATGTTTTGGTAGGCGCTAATCAGGGAGCGCAATGCGTCCCGGGCCACCCCAGTGGGGTGCCAGCCGCCAATGGATACGGGCTGAATGGCGGCATCGGCAATCAGATCCACGCTGATGGCGGAGAGTGCCGCCGACTGTTCCAGGTATTGCATGCGCCCTTTTGTAACTTCGATTTGCTCGCGCACGCTGACCAATTGATTGTAGACCTGAAGCACATCATCGGTGGTGTAAGCGTCTTCCATGATTTTCTGCAATTGGGCTTCGGCGGCTTCCAGGTTGCGCAGGCGAGAACTCAAATCGGTGTACTCACTGGTGACATCCTGGCTGGTGACGTCTTCTTGGAGCGGCAGGTCGTTACTATAAGCCTTGATTTGCTCCAGGGCGGCATTTAGTTTGTCTGCCGGTACGCGAATGGTGATGCTGGCACGCGGCACTTTTGTGCCACCTTGCGTGGTGCTTTGATACAAGTTAGCACTCACAACGTAGCCTTGCATTTGCTCGGCCATTTTGGTGATGTCATCCATTACGGTCGGGGGGTCTGCCACCACCAATTGCAAACTGGCGTTTTTGATAACCAGGCGTTTGGGGCTACTGTCTCCCCCGGCGGTGTCCAGGCTTGGCATAGGTGCGGGAGCGCCGCCTACCTGTGATTTTTGTGTATAGATGCCCATCTCTTCTTCTGCGACAAGCATCTCCATTGGCGCTTCGGCCTGTCTGGAGGCACAAGCCCCTAACAACAGGGCAGCGCATAAGATGAAGATGAACAAGCGTTTCCACATGGCGATTTCTCCTTCGAGTGAGCGATACTGCTTAGGAATTTAGCAGTAAAATGATTGTACCAGTGTTTTCCTAAACGATGTGTCTGGATGAATGGTTCCTGGACGTGGCACGTATCTACAATAATGCAGAATGCAAAATGCAAAATGCTGAATACTGACTACCTGTCAGCGAACAGCCGTCAGTGAACAGCAAACAGCGGCCAGCGGACGCCTGACCACCCGACAACCTGACTACCCGACTACCCGACTCCCCGATACAATTTTGTACACTTTTGTTAATGCAACAAAAAGTAAATATGCTATACTTCTAAAAACTCAACGATGGTTCGTAGATGCCAAGAAGAAGGGTACATCAAGTCCGGTTTTGCTTATATGACGTCATCAATGGGTAATAAACCCCAAGATACACTCAAACTACTGTATGAAATCAGCCGTGAGTTTAACAGTGCGCTGGACTTGCGCACTGTTTTGCAGCGCGTCTTGCTACTGACCATGAAGAATATTGGAGCCAACCGCGGTTCGATTATTGTGGTGGATGAACACGGAGAACCGGTGGAATCGGCGATTATTCACGGCAGCAATATGCTTGACCAGACCACGCAACAATTGCGTGCTACCACCGAGCGGGGGCTGGCAGGCTGGGTTTTGAAGTACCGTGAGGCTGTGCTGATGACGGATACCAGCAAGGATGAACGCTGGTTACGCCGTCCTGATGATGACGTCAGCCGTACTGGGCCTAAGTCTGCAATTAGCGCTCCCTTGCTTTCGCGTAACAACCTGGTGGGCGTTATTACCTTAGTGAATTCCCAGCCAGGGCAATTTAATGAAGCGCATCTTTCATTGGTCAAAGCCATTGCCGACCAGGCGGGTATTGCCGTCCTTAATGCTCGTTTGTACTCTGAAAGCCAACGTCAGGGGCGCGTTATGGCCGCGTTGGCAGAAACCGCTTCTGTTATCAACGCTTCGCTGGATTTTGATGATGTTTTACAACGCATTGCTGCTCAGACGATGCAGGCGCTCAACGTGCAAGTCGTTTCTCTGGCACTGCGCGACCCTGAAGATGAAGAGCAACTGATTTTTCGGGCTGTGATTGGAGGTGCGGGCGCTCAACTTCAGGACCGCCGGTTACCGCTAGGACACAGCATTGCTGGATGGGTGGCTCAGCATGGAGAGGCCGTCTTAATCTCCGATGCTCATGCCGACCCGCGTTTTGACCCGGAGACTGACCGCCGCACGGGGTGCCACGTCCGTGCCATTGCCTGTGCTCCTATCCGCTTGGGAGAACGTGTTATAGGTGTCTTGGAAGCCATCAATCCAGTTAATGCTAGTTTTGGGCGTGATACCTTACTTGTGTTAGATGGTATCTGTAACCTGGCAAGCAATGCTATCAGTCATGCACAGTTGTTTTCCCGCTTGCAAGCCGCTCACCAGCGCTATCGTGATTTGTTCAACGATAGTTTTTCGTCCATTATCATCACCGATTTACAGGGCAATATTTTAGAAGTCAATCGCCAGACGGTGGCGCTCAGCCATTATCCCATCGAAACGTTGCACCAGATGACGATTTTCCAGTTGCATCAGGGCAACTTCACGCATCTGGGAGAAAACCTCGAAAACCTGAAGGAAGGTCACCGCATTATTACCTACGAATCGAACATGCGTACTCGTGATGGGGATGAGATTCCTGTTCAGGTATTGTGTCGATTGGTATCCATTGAAAGGCAACTCTTCATCCAGTGGGTATTGCGTGACATCACCGAGCGGAAGAATATTGACAAACTGCGCAATGACCTGATTTCAATGGTTTATCACGACTTGCGTTCGCCGCTTGCCAATATCATCTCCAGTTTGGATGTCCTGCGCGGTATGTTGCCTGAGGATGAGTCCATTGAAAGCGTGATGCAAATTGCAATACGCTCTACCGAACGTATCCAACGCCTGACCAACTCCCTGCTAGATGTCCATCGGCTGGAATCTGGAAATCCGATAATCACGCAGGAAATCGTGGGCTTATCGGGACTGATAAGCGAAGCATTGGATGCTGTTCGCCTAATGGCTGAAGCCAAGCAGCAAACGCTGGAAGTAGAAGTTCCCGATCAACTACCGGCATTATATGTAGATAGCGACATGATTCGCCGGGTGTTAATTAACTTATTGGACAACGCTATCAAATACACCCCTAATAACGGCCGCATCCGCGTTGAGGCTGAACAAGATGGCGAATGGGTCCAGGTGTCGGTCATCGATACCGGCCCCGGCATTCCCGAATCGGAACAAGAATTGATTTTCCACAAATTTACTCGTCTTCACAACCGGGAAGGCAGCAAGGGGTTGGGGTTAGGATTGACTTTTTGCCGGTTAGCAGTTGAAGGTCATGGTGGCCGCATTTGGGTTAAGAGTAAACCCGATGTCGGCTCTCGCTTCTTGATTACTCTGCCGGTGGCACCACCCCAGACAAGGCTCACCCCTTCCAGGACGTGAAGCCTCGATGGTTATATAAGCGGTCGTGTATTTCTTAAATTTCATTCCTTGTGGGAGTTTTTCAAACATAACTATGCAAGTTCTAGAAGAAGATATTTTTTACGAAAATTGTTACCCTGGCGTGACCGTTGGCGCGCTGAGCCTGCCTTATGGCTTGTTACTGATTGATGCACCGTTGCGCATCGAAGATGTCCGAAATTGGCGCTCGGCGTTGCATAGCCGCGGCGGGGGAGTGCGCATGCTCGTTTCGCTGGATGCTCATCTGGATCGCCTCTTAGGGGTTCGTATGATGGAAGCATCAACTTTGCTCCATCACAAAACCGCCAGCCGCGCAAAAAAACACCCTACTATTTTCAAAGGGCAAATAGAAGAGAGCGGTTCTGAGTGGGAACTGTGCACTCCCTTAGGCAGCCGCCGCTGGGCATCACAGGATTTTGTCTTTACTTCCGATATTACACTGCATTGGGGAAAGTACACTGTCAAGATAATGCATGTGCCCGGCCCTATGAGTGGCGCTTGTTGGGTTGTTGTACCGGAAGCCAAAATAGCCTTCATTGGTGATGCGGTGGTAGTCAATCAGCCGCCTTTCCTGGCACATGCGCACATCCCCATGTGGTTGAAAACATTGGAGGTGCTCAATACTCCGGAATATCATGGTTTTACCATTGTCAGCGGGCGTGGCGGCCCGGTGGGAGCGGAGATCATCCAAAAACAATATGAATTTTTGGAATACGTTCATCAACAGATGGAAGACTTGGCGGCTAAAGAAGCCCCCGCCAAAAAAGTACGTGCTTTGGCACCCGAATTATTGGAACGTATAGATTACCCTCTTAAGCGACGCGGCTTTTATACCCTACGATTAGAGTATGGCTTGGAGCATTACTATCGCCAGTACTACCTACCGGAAGAAAAACGCAAAAAATAAGGTTTCTCTTGTTCATGTCTTTTTCTAAACACATTCCGCTCTTTGTTCTCAGCCGTGGTAACACCGATGAGTCAATTCACTTTGGCTCGTTCGCGGTCAGTGATGCACAGGGCAACCTGCTCTATGCCGTCGGCGATCCGGACTTGGTGACCTTTTTGCGCTCAACAGCCAAACCTTTTCAGGCATTGCCTTTCATCGCATCTGGTGGGCACAAACAGTTCAACCTAACCGAGCAAGAAATTGCCCTGCTGTGTGCCTCCCATTCCGGCACCGATGAGCACGTAACCGTGGCTGCATCTATCCAACGCAAGGTTGGCGTCACCGAGGACGATTTGTTGTGTGGTGTGCACCCGCCGTACCATCAGGAAACAGCAGAGCGTCTCAAAGCCAACGGGCAGCCGCTCACATCCAACCGGCACAACTGTTCTGGAAAACACAGTGGCATGTTGGCCTTTGCCCGCTTGCTTCAAGCGCCTACCGGCGCATATGTCGATTTTGAGCATCCTGTCCAGCAAGCCATCCTGCGCACCTTTGCAGAAATGTGTTCCCTGCCGGTGGAGAAAATAGCCCTGGGCATAGATGGCTGCTCGGCACCCAATTTCGCTGTGCCACTGCGCAATGCAGCCTGGGCCTATGCTTGCTTGTGCGATCCTGACAACTTGCCTGAGCCACGCGCAACAGCCTGCCGTACGATTACCCAAGCCATGACAACCTATCCGGATATGGTGGGCGGCCCCGGACGTTTCGATACCGCTCTGATGCAGGTAGGGAACGGCTTGATTGTCAGCAAAGCCGGCGCCGAAGGCTACCAGGGGATTGGCTTGCTCCCTGGAGCACTCGGCCCAGATTCTCCGGCGCTGGGCATTGCCATCAAAATCTCCGATGGCGACCTGCGCAAGAGCGTGCGCCCGGCTGTTGTCCTTGAAATTCTGCGGCAACTCGGGGCCTTGTCCGAAGACCAACAGCAGGCGCTGGCCGCCTTTGGTCCGCGTTTCCCAATCTACAATTGGCGCAAATTGACGGTCGGCGAAGCCCGCCCGGTATTCACTTTGCAATCATGAACACCCTATCCCAGCGTGCCCTGGCCGTTCACCAACGACTTCTCGAATATTACGGCTACCCAGAATGGCGCGCTCCGCTGCCGCCCCTGGACGAGTTGGTTTGTACCATCCTTTCTCAAAACACCAACGACATCAACCGAGATAAAGCCTTTAATGCGCTCAAAGCCCGTTACCCATCCTGGAAAGCCGTGCGAGATGCCCCAGAAGAAGAAATTATAGCCACCATACGCATTGCCGGCCTGGCTAAGCAGAAAGGACCCCGCATTCAAAATGCGTTGCGCACCATCGCTGATGAACGCGGTGACCTGAGCCTGGATTTCCTCAAAACCTGGCCGCCGGAAAAAGTGCATACCTGGCTGACAAATTTCCCCGGGGTAGGGCCCAAAACGGCTGCCATTGTGATGTGTTTTTCGCTTGATATGCCCGCTTTTCCGGTAGACACTCATATTTATCGTATCAGCGGACGTCTTGGCCTGCGGCCTGCACAGATGAGCGTAGAAAAAGCACACTCACACCTGGCTGCGCTTTTCCCGCCCGAAACGTATTATGCCGCCCATCTGAACCTCATCCGCCTGGGGCGTGAAATCTGCAAAGCCCGCCGTCCGGCTTGCGACCGCTGCCCCTTGCGCGACTTGTGTCCCTCGGCTAATCAATTTGAAGAAAAGGAATCCCCCCATGACTAATTCCCCATCTTTTGCTTCCCTGAATACCTGGAGCGCTGAGACTTCAGATGATGATCTCAACGATTTTCTTGCCCATGGGTTGGATATCTTGCTCAAAGAGACCACAGCCAAACGTGCCCTGTTGGTGATACCGTTTAATGAAGATTCCCCGCCCTTAGAAGTTGGACGAGACCCCGAAGGCCAGATCCCTGAGGCAGCCGATTTCCCCGAAGATGCCCTGCGCCTCCCGTTGCCCGGCTTACCGGATAGTTGGTTATTGTTGGAAACCCAGACGCTACTGACAGACGATCAGCGCACACTGGTCGAAACTTTCGCCACATTGGCCGCTTTGCACTACGAAAAGCATCGCTGGCAAACGGCCCATCAACATGCCCGTCAGGAGAAATCACATTTTGTTTCGGTGGTCTCTCACGAACTACGTCTCCCGATGACCTCCATCAAAGGCTACACCGACTTGATGCTCAAAGGCATGACCGGCGAAATCAATGAGATGCAAACCAATTTTCTGGCGGTCATCCGCAATAACGTTGAACGCATGTCGCGCCTGATCTCCAACCTTTCCGACCTCTCAAAAGCAGAAGAAGGGCGCTTGCTGCTTCAAAAAGACACCTTTCCCATTGGGATGGTTGTGCAAAATGCCCGCGCTGCGGTGGAAGAAATCATCAACACCCGAAAACAGACGGTGGTGAGCGATGAAATCCCTGCCAATTTACCCCCCGTCCATGCTGATCCCCAGCGTGTAGCACAAATGGTTGAGATTTACCTGCGCAACGCATTGCTCTACAGCCCCGAAGGTAGTCAGATTCACGTACGAGCCTTCCAGGATGGTTCCTTTGTGCGTTTGGAAGTGCATGACCCTGGCATGGGCGTAGCGGAGGCCGATCAAACGCATCTCTTTGAACCATTTTTCCGCTCCGAAGACCAGCGCGTGCGCGACCACGCCGGCTGGGGGTTAGGGTTGGCTGTGGTGCGCTCCCTGGCCGATTTGCAGGGCGGCCAAGTTGGATTTGAACCCCGGCCGCAGGGAGGCAGCATCTTTTGGTTTACTTTACCGGTAGTCTCTTGACACCTGGGCAATTGATGCGATAAAAAGGGAAACTCCTACCCGGGCTTCAAAGATCTTCACCGTGCGCGCGGCCGAAATCATTGTTTTTTGCACAATAATGTTTTTAGGCAATCAAAATGACATATATCACATCGCTTGTGTGACATTTGACGGTGGCTTAATTTGTGAAATCGGATAAGATATACATGCGTTTGGAAACACTAGTTTCCTGACTATTCTTTTCATCGCTGTTTCCTCCTTTGGCAAAGTCCCCGCTGTTCGGCTCAGCGGGGACTTGTCTTTAAGCGCAGGAGGGTGCAGCATCGTTGTGCTAGTGCGTTGCTGTCGTGGTAGGGAGCACTACTGTGAAAGTTGTCCCTTCTCCAGGGTGAGATTCGACCCATACCCGTCCACTGTGGGCCTCCACGATGGACTTAACAATTGCTAGCCCCAGGCCGCTCCCTGCCACATCATCTGGGACATTGCTGGCGCGATAGAACTTATCGAAAATGTAGGGTTGGTCACTCAATGGAATCCCCGGCCCGTTATCAGAGACTTGTAAGATAACTTGTTGCTCCTCCTGATAAGCACGTACCTCGATACGCGCACCAATAGGTGAGTATTTGATAGCGTTGCCCACCAGATTTTCCGCAACCTGCTGAATACGGCCGGGGTTTGCCAATAAAGCGGGTAAATTTGTCTCAACGGAAACCAGAAGCCGTTGGCTCTTTTTCTCCGCAAGGGGTTGCAATTCATCAGTGGCAACTTGCACAATGGGGCCAATGTCGATAAATTCCCGGTGGGTATCGAAACCGGCCTCGATTCTTCCTAAGTCCAGCAACTCATTGACGAGTGAGGTGATGTTTTGTACGCTTTGTTGGACGCGATGCACGAACTCCATCTGACGTTCGTTGAGCGGCCCAACGCGGGAGAGTAATTCGATATATCCCATGACAGCGGTGAGTGGGGAGCGTAGGTCATGGGATACGGTGCTGACAAATTCGCTCTTGATGCGATCAAGTTCTTTGAGGTAGGAAATATCATGCATGGTTAGTGTCAGGCCAATATCGGGTATGCGTGCTCCCTGAACGCTGAAAAAGCGTCCATCTTTGGTGCGGATTTCTTCCCGTTCTGGTAAACGCTGTGCCGATTCTTGAATCAGAGAAATAAACTCAGCGTGGTCTACCACTTCGCTGATGGGGCTTCCGACGGCCTTTTGTGTCCCTACTGTGATTTCCAATGCCTCAGCCGCCACCGGGTTGATGAAGGATATCTTTTGGGACTCATCCAGTACCACTACCCCATCTGTGACGTTCACGAGAATGTTATTCAATCGATAGCGTTCGCTTTGTAGGTGGGCAAACAAGCGGGCGTTTTCAATGGCAATGGCAGCAAAATCGGCTAGCGCTGAAACTAGCAATACATGTTCGCGAGTAAAGTCCTTATCAGGGTCGCGGTGGTCTACGCCTAACACGCCGATGGTCTCACCCTTGTGGCGCAGTGGTACGTAAATAAGGGCGTGTACCAGGTAGGCAGTTTTGATCTTTTGGGGGCCACGTCGAGAAATCAATAATGGTTCCCCACTCTGGATAACTTTCCCCGCCAGACTATCATCCACCTTCAGGCGATACGTGTGCGAAGAATGGTCCTTCACGTTGCGTTCGGCGCGTACGTACAATTCGTTGCTTTTCCTGTCTACCAGCAGCAGGCTGCCTTCTTGGGCGTTGGTTAAAGCGACGGCGGCATCTACGGTACTGTTAAGCACGTCATCTAGTTCCAGATTTCCGGTGACCATTTGTCCCACTTCGGCCAGCCGCTCGAAAATTTCCACGCGTGCTTGCAGGCTTTGTGTATTACGCCGCAGAGGAAGGATGACCTGCTCCAGGAAATTTTGACGTTCGTTAAGCACCTCACTCAGCGTAGCCAGTAGGGTGGAAGTACGCAACGGTGGCTGTAAGACATCTGCCACGCCGGCTCGCATGGCCGCGCTCCAAAATTCGGGTGTTGTTTGAGTACTTACAATGATCACACGCACCAGGGGATATTGCTGATGCCAGTCCTGCAATTTTTGCATTGGGTCTTTGCCCAAAAATTTAGGGTCCAATAACACCACCGCGCTTTCTCCCCACTTGGATGTTAAGTCGGCCAGGTCTTTAGCGATGTGATAACGGTATCTGGCGGGGGATAGCGCACCCTGGGCCATTAACTGTGCTACATGAGGGTCTGACAATGCCAGAAGGATGGTTTCTTCGGTCATGAAAGTTTCCTAAACTAGTATGATGGTCGTGGTGTGCATAGCCTGTGAATATCTTGCCGGCGTTCCAATTTTCATTGGGGTGCGAATAATAATCTGAATTCAATCTCTTGGTGTGTTCCTGTTTTAATCTGTAATTCGGTCTCGTAGAAGGCACAGATTTCTTTTGCCAGGGATAGTTCGATGCTAATGCCGGAGAAACGAGAATGCCGCTGTACCAACCCTTGGGTTTCAAAGCGAGTTAGACGAGTAACCTGTTCGGTAGTGAGCCTTTCGGTTTGGCTGCGCACGCTCAAAAAAAGGCGTTTGTCCGACGTTTCGTTGGTTTCAATGAGCAATTGTGAGCCAGATGGAGCCAAATTGAAAGCATTCACGATAATGGCTTCAATGACACGTTCAAGGTGAGTGGGGGTAAAATGCAATGTGTCACTTCTCCCGTCGAATATGGTTTTGAAACTAATACCCAGAGATTGGGCTATTTTTTGTTGTTGTTCTAACACGTGCGTCACAACTGCCTGGAGATTTGCGACTTTGTTTTCCGCAGTAGGGTCTCTATCGCTGACGGATGTAAGGTGTTCGGCAACCTGGGATGTCACAGCGATTTTTGCTTGGATGATGCTCAGGGCCTGGGTTTGTTCATTATTGAGCGCACCGAGTTGTTCTTCCAGTACCATATCGGTGTAGCCCAGAGCACTGGTGAGTGGTTCTCGGAGAGCCATGCTGGTATTTTTCAGTAAGGAAGCCTTGATTTGCTCACTTAATTTGATGACCTTCGCCATGCGTTGCAGGCGGCGAGCGCGTTCATCTAACACGCGCATCATGCGAGCGTTGATAATGGAAATAGCAGCATAGTCTGCCACTGCTGAGAGCATGGCTTGATCATGCTCAGAGAAAGGCAGTGCCTCCTTGCGCAACATAACCAACACACCTGCAACGTCATCTTCTCTGGCAATCAAGGGAACGGCCAGCAGAGATTTGCCGATGTTTTTGATTTTTTGCAATTGGGATATGGCTTCACCGCTTAGCGCCAAGGGTTTACCGTGCCGAGCAACTTGTAAACTAATACCATCGTCCCAGGGACGATGCAGCCAGGTATGCAGGTCTTGTGGTAAACCGTGATGGGCTGCAAGTACCATCACAGAATGATTTGCATGTTGTAGCATCAGCCAGCCGATTTGTGCTTGACTAACGTAAACTCCCCCGTCTACGACTTTTTGGAACAACACGTGGGTATCCGTAGTCGAGACGACAGCCTTGCCGAGTGAAGCGATGGTTTGTTGGTCGCTAATGCGGCGCTCGAGCGTTTGATTGGTCTGCTGCACCTGGCGTAATAAGGCATCGCGTTCTCGAGTCGCGCTGTGTTGCTCCAGTACACGGTTGACGGCTGCCACCAGTTGAGCGTCTCTCACCGGTAGCGTCAGATAATCCGCTGCGCCCAACCGAAATGCCTGCACAATGTCTTCTGGCTCGCCTTGCTGGGCCAAAACGATAACCGGTGCTGTAATGCCGCGCGAACGCAAGGCCACTAGCAGGTCTTTTCCGGTTAAGCCAGGTAAATGCAAATCGGCCAAAACCAGTGCCGGTTGTGGTTGTTGACTAGATAGGGCCGCTCCCCCGCTTTCCATGACGTAAACGGTATGCCCTATTTCCTCTAGCGTAAATGCCAGCATAGAGGCTATTTCTGATTGGTGCTCGACGATCCAGATGATTTCATGATTCATAAGCGCATCTTCCTGACGGTAGGAGACTAGCGGGTGTGTATCTGGTGCATCGTTGATAACCCAGCGTGGCAGGGTTACCTTTATTGTACCCCAGGTTGTCAAGGTCTCTATGGCCCTGAACTTGAAGTTGCATAGCAGAATTATGTTTCCTTAATAAATTTTTTGATTGAGTAATCCAGCACTTTTCAGCATTTCAAATGACAGGCATGCTTCATTTGGCGCCTAAAATATTCCGCTTCTGCGTGTAGGACAGGCTTTCCAGCCTGTTTTCTGAAAAGCCATACGGCTTGTTTCTATTGGGTCCGACAGAAGAGACATGCCAACAAGATGATAGCAAAGTTAGAGTTATGTAAAAAGGAAAGGTTTATGCTTGACTTGTTGATAGATGATTCCTACAATGAAAGCGTCCCAAGTGTATTGTTTTGGCAATATCAAAAAAACTTGCAAGGAGCGGGAACGTATTCCCGGATAGAGAACAGAGAGTATGGAATACAAGGATTATTACGCAATTTTAGGTGTTAAACGTGATGCTAGTGAGGCGGAAATCAAACGTAAGTATCGTGAATTGGCAATGAAATATCATCCGGATCGCAATCCAGATGATAAACGGGCGGAAGAAAAATTTAAGGAAATTAACGAGGCATATCAAGTGCTCAGCGATCCCCAAAAACGTGCCCACTACGATCGGTTAGGGCAGGCGTATGGTGATTGGCAACGTCACCCAGGCGCGGGTGGTTTCGACTGGTCACGCTGGGCAACGGGAGCACCCGGTGGCGGTGGCACGCGAGTTGAGTTTATGGGTGATTTGAATGACTTATTTGGCGCAGCCGGCGGATTTTCAGATTTCTTCCGTGCGATTTTTGGTGGAGACATGGGCGTTGGCGGTAGTGACGTCCGGTCGGCGCGCCAAACCCGCCAGGTGCCCGACCAACCGGTCACAATCAGCCTAGACGAGGCTATGCGTGGTGCAACGCGCATGTTGGAAATCGATGGGCGGCGGTTGGAAGTTAAAATCCCCGCCGGGGCACACAATGGCACGCGGGTACGAGTTCCCGGCGCCTTGCCTGATGGCGATTTGTTTTTGCGCATTAAAGTTGCCGATACCCCACAATTTAAGTTGAAAGGAAGTGATGTATACTCTGAGCACGAGATTGACCTGTATACCGCCATTTTAGGTGGTGAGGTAAAAATTCCAACACCGGGCGGAGATGTAGTGTTAACGGTGGCCCCTGGAACACAACCCGGTCAAACCGTGCGCTTGCGTGGACGCGGGTTGCCGGCGATGAAAAAGTCATCTAAACCCGGTGATTTATATGTTACCCTAAAAGTGCGGCTACCAAAGCACTTGACACCGAAGGAGCGCGAACTTTTCCAACAACTGGCTACACTCCACTAGCGCCTTACGAATCAGGGCGTTCCCCGGCGTGTATCTGATGCACAATCCTCTCTTTATCAAGGAGCAAAAATCTTACTATGAAAAAAGCAACCCTACGAATTGCATTGCTGATTGCCGTGCTGGTCTTAACCAGCATGGCTTGTCAGACTTTAACCGGCACCAGCGCGCCAATAATTGGCGAACAACCTACCCCTGTAGTTCAACAAAACAACGTACCCTTGCTGGATGAATCCGGTACGCAGGATTTGCTGGTTGCCCTGTACGAAAAAGTGAACGATGGAGTGGTTTCCATTCGCGTAATTTCCGACCAAGGTGGTGCGCAGGGCAGTGGCTTTGTGTACGACGATGCGGGTCACGTGATTACCAATTACCACGTGGTGGAAGGAGCGCAAAAAGTAGAGGTAGATTTTCTTTCTGGTTTTAAGGCTTTTGCTGAAGTCATTGGTACAGACCTGGATTCCGACTTGGCCGTCCTCAAAGTGGACGCGCCCTCTGATGTGTTTCACCCCATCCCCCTGGGCGACTCAGACGCCCTGAAGGTGGGGCAAACCGTAGTCGCCATCGGCAATCCTTTTGGGTATAGTGGCACGATGACGGTGGGAATTATTTCGGGGAAGGGACGTACCCTGGATTCGATGCGTGAGGCCAGCGGTGGCGGTTTCTTCACTACTGGGGATATCCTGCAGACGGATGCGGCCATCAATCCTGGAAATTCCGGTGGCCCGCTGCTCAATTTGAACGGCGAAGTGGTTGGCATTAACCGTGCCATTCAGACCACGAATTTCACCATGGATGGCACGCCAACCAGCAGTGGGGTGGGCTTTGCTGTGGCTTCCAATATTGTGCGGCGGGTGGTGCCTTCCCTGATTTCGGATGGGAAGTATGATTACCCGTACATGGGGATTAGTGCCTTGCCGGAAATTACATTGCTGACCCAGCAAGAACTTGGCCTGCCGCAGGCCTGGGGGGTGTATGTTTCTTCCGTAACGCCCGATAGCCCGGCGGAGGCAGCCGGTGTGCAGGAAGAAGACATTATCATTGCGTTGGATGATGTGGAGGTGCACGATTTTGGAGAAATGATTAGTTACTTGTTCAAATCCAAGCAACCAGGTGATACGGTGACATTGACCGTGTTGCGTAATGGGCGTTCTCAAGAGTTGACGATGACATTGGCGAAACGCCCCTGACAAAGCAGTCGTGAATTGGAAAAAAAAGCCTCACCGTATCAACAACCAGAAATGTACTTTTCAAGGTGTTGCCAAAAGGAGGCAAAATTATGCTTACCAGAAAAGATTTGGATGAACTTCTGGCCTATTCGGATGAGCACCTCGTTTTGAGTGTGTATCTGAACACCGATTCCTCTGCAGGAAACGATGAAAGTGCGTTGTTGCGACTGCGAACCATGCTGCGTAATGCGGAGATGCCAACAGACGAAGAAGCGATTTTGCACTACATGATGCATGAGCATGATGGTAGCGGCCGCAGTGTGGTGATGTTTTCAAGCATGGAAAATGGGTTTTGGAGGGCTTACCCCCTGGCCTTACCGGTGAAAGATCGGTTGTGGGTGCACCACCAGCCTTATATCAAGCCGTTGGCTCGCTTGCTTGACCTGTACGGCGATTACGGTGTAGTGCTGGTAGATCAACAGGGAGGGCGCTTTTTCTCCTTCCATCTGGGCGAATTAATTGCCCAAGAGGGCATCCTGGGCGAGAAAATTCATCGTACCAAACGTGGTGGGGCTTCACAGGTCGCCGGTCGGCGCGGTGGGAGTAGTGGACAAACGAACCATACCGGTGAACTGGCAGAACGCAATATGCGAGAGGTAGCAGAAGCCGCTGCAGCTTTCTTTGCACAGCATGGCGTACGCCGGATTTTGTTGGCTGGAACAGAAGATAATGTGGCCGCACTACGTGCCCTGCTTCCCAAGAAATGGCAAAGCCTGATTGTTGGTTCTTTCTCGGCGAGCATGACAGCCAGCGCAGATGAAGTGCTGACGCAGGCCATGCAAATTGCCCAGAAGCAAGAGCGGGTAGAAGAAACCAAACTCGTTCAGGAGGCCATTACCGCAGCCGCCAAAGGCAAGCAGGGTGTGGTCGGCCTGGATCAAACATTAGAGGCTGCTCGAAATGGACGGGTGTACCGACTGTTAATCAGTGAAAATTACCATGCCAGTGGCTGGGCCTGCGAAGGCTGTGGTTACACCACCACCCAGCAGATGACCAAATGCCCATTCTGCGGTCAGGATTTTGCACAAGTGCCCGATGCCGTTGAATACGCCATTCGAAAGGTGATGCAATCTGGCGGTGAGGTAGAGGTGGTGCAAGATTCGTCCGAGTTGGCCGAGGCCGGTCATATGGCCGCTTTGCTACGCTATTGAAAGCGATGATGAATAACCCACTAACGGTGCAGCCCACGCGCACGTCGGTCTGTCCTTACGATGACCCTGGCTGACCATCCCTCACTCCACCGTGGTCGGCACCTTAGTGACGGGCAGTTTCCCAGCATCCGCAGCAGCAACCTTGCGGATGCTGGTTTGATTTTGGGTTCGTCCATTGTGCCGTGGCGACTTTGCGTTAAGGTTGTGGAATTGCCAAAAGATGGGGTGCAGCGAAAGGACAGCATGATACCCCAGAGTACATTTTAGACAAACTCTTAGCGTTGGAAATGTGGCTCCACGATTGTTGTGCAAGATCCCACTGACGAGCATCCAGGGAAATTGTCAGATTCGTACCGATTGGTGTGGTATGATTTACGATGTCGATGGTCTCACCTCATAGTTGGGTTGGATTTGGACATCCTCCTCATGTGATAGGTGAGGCTTTTTTATAAGGTTTTAGCGGAAACTAAAGTTCGAATATGGCTGTTGAT
>DAOTZN010000046.1:0-2099 GCA_034434095.1 Anaerolineales bacterium | reverse complement strand
TTGGGGTCATCCTGGGCATCTTCCTGCTTGCCATCGCGCAATCCAACGCCGCCCCGAGCGCACCGCCGCAGCCAACGGCCCTGTCAAACCTTACCGCCACGCTCCCGCCGCCAACAAACACCCCTTACAGCCTTCCTACCCCGGCGGGGAAACGGCCGCCGCAATGCACTTTCCCTTTGCCACAAACAACATCTGAAGAGTCTGTCCCAAAGGAATATGCATTTTCAGATCCTAAGGTGGTACTGACTGCTAATGCCGCCATTGGAATAGTCGAATGGCTGCCGGATAGTCAGCGGGCACTTATTACGCAAGATTTTCGAGATGAAAACCGACAAACTATAGAAGTATTCAATCCCACGACTGGTACCAGACAGGTGTATGCAGAACGTATCAGGATGGACCAACCTCCTGTATGGGCAGAGGGATTGAACGCAGTAATATACCCTAATACGGAAGTGCTAAAAACAACCCGGCAGAGTGGAACGCTTCCTGTTATCGAGTTCCGGCGTCAACTTTGGATGAGTCAAGGCAATCCACAAAGTGCACAACTCATTGAAGATGCCTCCCTTAAAGGAAATTTTCTCTCGTATATTTCTGTAAGTGTAGAGCCGCAAACTCACCGTATTTTGTATTTTATCCCTGATGAAAAAAAGTTTGTGGAACAAAACGAGCGTCTAGACGAAAAACAAGCGCTTACACTCAATTTGGCGCAGTGGGAATATCGGGTAAAAGGCAACGGTTTGCCCATATTTTACTCAATGGCTTGGCGTCCCAATACAACGCAGGTTTTTCTTTACACCATTGGCGATGTGGGAGGGTATACTTTTTTACTCGATGTAAATACTGGGCAAATTTGTGAATTTGATTTTAAAGGATGGGCTGGCTTGGCGCGTTGGAGCCCAAATGGACGGTATTTAGCCATTATCAGAGCTTGGGAACCACTGCCTATAAATTCAAACGACCTGACCGTGCTTGATGTAGTAACAGGCGAACAATACACGATGAAAATTACTCCACAGGAATTAGACGGACGACATGCAATACTGGATATTACATGGGCGCCTGACAATCGTCATTTACTTGCCATCGGGTATGTTTCCCCTTATTCTCACAGTGGACAAGTTGCTAATGACAAGTACAGTGGGTTGCATCTTGTTGATTTCATTTCCCACGAGAACCTTCATGTTCTTCCCAAATATAAGTTTTTTGCAGATTGGTGGGGGCGAAACATAAATTGGTCGCCAGACGGTTCGCAAATCCTGATACGTTGCCCAATAAGCGGTATGGAACAGTTGTGCGGCATAGTAGTTCAAGAGATGATAACTAATAGGTGACGCCATGAATCCCCAAAAACTGTTTTTGAGTCTCTTTCTTCTTACGCCACTTGTATTTATTCGTCCCGTACAATCTGTGGATTCAATGCTGTCAAGATCCCTCTGGGAGCGGGCAGTTCTGGCGCAAAAATACGCATTGCCCACGCAACGTTATATTACCATGTATCACCTAAACGTTTTAGGTGAAATCTCGTCCGAACCCAACAACACATGCACCTTTGGTGATACGTCTTTTGGCTGTGCAGAACTGGGTTCCGACGGCTACCCCTATCAGGACAATCCCGTTTGGGTAGACGTTGAAAACGATTATCTTCTGGATGTCTTGCCCCGCGAAATGAACGTTGCCGAAAATACGCCCACGCTGGCAGCCTTGCAAGCCCAGGCTTTGGCAGCGCGTGCACTGGCCGATTGGAAGTTCCGCTACGTTGGCGGTAATGTCTACATGGACAATTCCAGAGACTATCAGATATTCATTCCCTATGCCTATGAGTTTTACGCGCCGAATGATGCAGTGAGGGAACTAATTTCTAACGCTGTTTCATCTACCAATGGGCAGTACCTGTCTTATAACGGCGAATCCATAGATGCCGAATTTGGCTCTGACATGTATGGAAGCAGTGATGATGAAGGTTCAAAAGACTACTTACAAGGGATTCAAGATCCAATCAGCACTGCTTGTGGCGCATGGAATAACAGCAATCGCTGGGGCATGAGCCAATTAGGCGCTTATCGCTGGTCACGCGGCAACCAGTGCGCAACAGGCGG
>DAOTZN010000045.1:0-22966 GCA_034434095.1 Anaerolineales bacterium | reverse complement strand
ATGTGCTATAACCTGAGCACTCGGCTAACACAGAGGTCGTTTAGTAACTGGTGCCACGAGCCTGATGAGAAGTTTATTTTCAGATCAGTTGAGCAGGGCTAACCCTGCGAGTACGGTGTCGCGAAGCCCCCCGCTTAGTTCGCGGAAGCCCTTGGGATGGCATCCCAAAAGGGGTAGCGGAGGACATTGCCATCCGCTACCCCTGTCACAATGGAGAACCTTCGCCTCTCACCAGGAGTCAGGCTTCTTTGTCTTCAGAAAACGGATCGTAATCGGGGTTTGTCCCCGCCCATACACAACTGGGCGAATGGTTTAGCAAATTACACTGCAAGCCAAAAGAACAACGGTGCGCTATAATGCGCGGGGGTTGGTCTGGCATGTTTTCGCCGGGATAAACCACCTGTGCTTCCAGGCTAACTTCTTTTCCGACTCGTTGGCAGTATTGAACTTTAATGGTTTGCCACTGTTTCTTGCTCATGAAGCGTCTCCTTAAATAAAGTACACTCCCAGTATACGAATTCCCGCAATAATAAATATAGTGCCACCTGTCATATGGAAAGTGGACAAATATCGGTAATTTGGGTTTATTTGGTTTAATTGAGCATTAACTAGCGCAGAAACTCCGTCTGTTGTAAGGTAAGGTGTCAACAACCTGGCACAGAACAGGAGTTTCTGCGTATGTATTTTGTCACATAATCGTCTCGCAGGCCAATCGTAGTTGCTGGAGGGAGGGCCGGTATTCCTTCCTGACCGCCCTCCCTCCAGCAACTGCATGGAGACTAAGGGGGACTCCTATGTCGTCATCCCGTTTACGGAGTGGGAGTAGGAGTGGGAGTGACCTCAGGAGTTGCTTCTGGGGTGGGACTTTCGGTGGGTTCAGGTTCCAGTTCGACGGTTTCGGTGATGGTATCGGTGAGTGGCATTTCGGGGGTAACCACAATTTGCAGGCTGGTAACACTTGGCAGAGTGTTATCCGGCAAACCTGCTTGTAGCAATTGCCAGGCGTTTTCCAGATCATTGGGCACCAGGCTGGGAGCGGTCGTGAAGTCGTTGAGGGTCAGTTCCAGACGGTTCAGGATGTCTTCCAACGCTGACACCTGATCTCCAAAGACGATGGGACGCAAACCGGCTAATAAATCATAGGCAGCCTGGACGTCCTGACGGGCCAAACCGGTGTTGCCCAGTTCAAGAGAAATGCGGCTGCGGGTAAGCAGTTGCATGGCCTTGACCAGTTCTACCTCGCGGTAGAGCGTCAGCAAGGGGGCTTCTTGTGAGAGTAGATAGTCACTGAGCAGTGTCAGGCCTTCTTGCTGAGCCGCGATTTGTTGCTCCAGATCGTTCAGACGCGGTTCCAGGGCTTGCAAGTTTTTATCTAGCGTTTCGACATACTGACGTAGGGTGAGTATGTGTGAAGCGGAAGTTTCTTGCGCTGTGTTGGCTTTTTGCAATTCATCGTTCAGGTGAGCGATTTCGGCTTTCAGGTCGGCAATGGTTTGGCGGTTGAGGTCGTTTTGTGTTTCCAGCGTCTGAATGCGCTCGCTCAGGGCAGTATTTTGTTCAACCAGTTGTGCCGTCAGGTAATCTTGTTGAGTTTGTAGGTCTTCGATTTGTGCCCCGTGCTGTTGTACGGGCAAGATGAAGTTGTTGTAGATGCGCGGCAGGCTCCAGTAGAGAAACAATCCGAAGATTACCAGTATCACGAGTAGCAGAACGGCGCGCAACAGGGTAGTAAACGCTATCCATAGACGCTGCCCGAAGGTAGGTGTTGGAGGGGTGGATGTGCTCATGGTTGTACTCCTCAGGGTGTGGCTTGCGGGGTGGGAGAAGCCTGGGGTGTTGGTGTGGGTGTCGAGGTCGGCACGGCTGTGCCCTCCATCGGCGGGAGTTGACTCTCGGGCGTAGCAGCGTTGCTCGGGCCAAAGTATTCGATAAGCGTATCACGCAGCGACTCGAAGAAGGCCGAGAAGGTGTTTTGTTGCTCGTTGACGGCTTCAACCTGGGTGGCGAGGTCGTCCAGCGAGGTTTGGATTTCGTCGATGCTGGTTTGCATTTGACCGAGCCCTTCGTCCAGGGCGGAGAGGTCCTTATGGAGACCAGCCGCATCATTTTCCAGGTCGGTGACACGCCCGCTGAGTGCATCCAGGCTGTCCAGGCGCGTGCGTAAGCCGTCGACATCGTTGCCCAGGGCATCGATTTGGTTTTGTAGAGTGCCAAGTTCATGGGCTGCCCGGCGCATGTCGGTGTTGGACGCATAGCGCAACCCGCCGTTGATGCCGCTCAATACCGCCAGTGTGAAAATAATGGCCAGCAGCATGGAAATAAGCGCGCTACCAAACACCATCCAGGCGGCTTGTGTGCGAGAAATGCCTCTTGGCGCAGGGGCGGGAGGCCGTGCCGTGGGTTCTTGTGGGATAGGAGGTTCTTCTTCGGCAGGAGAGGCAGGCGGTTCTTCTTCGATAGGTGGGGTAGAAGGTTCTTCTGCAGCGTCTATGGAAATCGGTTGGGCTTCTTCAGCAGGGGGGGGAGCAGGTAGTTCCTCCGTAGGTGGCTCTGCGATGGGAAGCGGCTGCACCTCGTCGGTTGAGCCTTCACTGGGCGCAGGCGTTTCGTCTAGCAGGGCCTCTAAAGCATCCAGGCTTTCGGCCGCCATGCGGGTGGGGTGCATGGTATCGGGTTCCCCAGTCACCTCACCGGGTTCATCGAAAGTAATGAGGGGTTGTATTTTGTCCAATACGCTGGCGCTGATGCCTGGCACAGCGGCTAATGCCTCCAGGGATGTAATCGGTCGGGCATCCATAATCCGTTGGGCCAGGACGCGTCCGATTGCCGGCAGAGACATCAGTTGGGTTTTATTTGCTGTGTTAAGGTCAATGAGTTCTTCTATTGCTGTATTTACCTCTTCGGTGTTATTTTCCGGGGTTGGGAATTCTGTCATGATATGCCTCCTTTGGGTGACAGGTATTGCCGCATCTCGCCATACGGAGAAGTATCGTGTGCGTGCAGATTTTTGGAAATGGTAATTTTCGGCAAAATGTTTGAGATGTCTCACTTTGTGTCACAAAAGATGCCGCACAGGCATCTATAAGTATACACGAAAAGTACACAGTATACTGATGCAATCGTAAATGATAAAGGGTGGATGTAATCTGAAATTGCGCCGAAATTGTAAGCGTGGTACTGATGAAGATAGATACACCTGGGGTATAATCACGGTACAGTAACTCAACCGCTTTCCTGGGAGCAACGCTATGCAAGTTTTCCAAAAATCACCGTTGATTGATGACGAGGGCAATATTTCTTTTCTCAACCGGATACGCGGCACACTGCAATATGGCAACTCCTGGTATCGGGATGTATTAGCCCAGGAAGACGTTATCCGGGCGTTGAGCAGCGTTTTAGACAACCGCTACACATTGTTGCGCAACCTGGTGCTGCCCGATGCCGGGGTTCCCATTCCATTGGTATTGATTGGGCCGGCTGGTGTGTGGGTGATTACCGTGAGTGGATTGCGCGGCGCATATCGCGCCAGGGAAGATTCCTGGCAGCGCATGGAAAGTGGACATTTCCGCCCGGTGCGCCCCAATCTAGTGCGTTCTACCATGCTGATGGCACGGGCGTTGCAAGTCTTCCTGGAACGTCAGAATGTGCGTATCCCCGAGGTGCAAACGGCCCTTCTCTTTACCGATCCTGCGCAGCATGTGGATACCCTAAACCCTGCCGTACGCGTGGTGCTCAGCGATGCCTTTGATCGTTTTGCGCTTTCCATCACCCGCCAGGAAGAAAAACTCTCTCCCCAAGAACTCCAGGCCATCTTAGATGCCCTATCGCATACTGTTGAACAACCCGCCGAGGATGCGGATGAAGAAAATGCCTTTGCGCTACGCGATGGTGAAGACGAATTCGTAGCCCAACCTCGGCAAGCCGCACGCAGTACACAACCCGCCTCAGATTTAGATGTCTTTCTGGCTCGTGTTAACCTCAATCGTAAGCAAGCCATGCTCCTGGGCGGCATGTTTGCCGTCGAAGTGATGATCTTATTCGCGTTCATCTTGTTATTGCTATTCCGTTCCTAAACTACTTTGAGCGTTCCCTACCTTTCTATCATCATCCCAGCACACAACGAAGAACACCGCCTGCCCGATACCCTGCGGCAGGTGGTTGATTTTGTCCATCGGCAGTCCTACGAGTGCGAGGTGCTGGTTATTGAAAACGGCAGCCAGGACCGCACCTGGGAAATACTCCAACCCTTTGTCGCACAGCATCCTTTCCTGCGCGCTTTGCGAGAAACGCTGCCTGGCAAAGGGCGCGCGGTGCGCACCGGTATGTTGGCTGCACGCGGCGAATACCGCTTCATGTGCGATGCCGATCTCTCCATGCCGGTTGACGAAATCCCGCGTTTCTTACCCCCCGTGCAATCCACCTACGATTTGGCCATTGGCTCGCGTGAGGCCCCCGGCGCAGTACGCTACAATGAACCTGCCTACCGCCACTGGGGGGGGCGCGTCATCAATTTTCTCATTCGTCTCCTGGCGCTGCCCGGCATGAACGATACCCAGTGCGGTTTTAAATGCTTCCGTGCTCCAGTGGCCGAAGATTTGTTTGGTTGCCAACACATTTCCGGCTGGGCTTTCGACATTGAATTGCTGTACGTCGCCCGATTGCGCAACTATCGCATTGTCGAGGTCCCCATCCCGTGGTATTTCAACTCCGAAAGTAAACTCAACATTGTCGGCGATACGCTGCAAATGCTGCGTGACATCCTGCGCATTCGACGCAACGCTCGCCTGGGATACTATGATTCACCCCACCTTAAACCTTGAGCGTGACCTGTGGCGTAAAGGTTATCGACGCGTAGCCGGAGTAGATGAAGCCGGACGTGGCGCCCTGGCCGGGCCGGTCTGCGCGGCGGTTGTCATCTTGCCGCCGGATGTTGAAGATTTGGAAGAAAGAATGAAGGGGGTACGCGACTCCAAGCAGATGAGCGCTGCCCAAAGGGAAACCTGGGCCCAAAGGTTGCCCGGTTTCGTGCTGGATTTTGGGGTGGGTTTCGCAACGCCCCAGGAAATCGACGCCCTGGGGATTGTCCCCGCAACCCGTCTGGCCGTCACACGTGCGCTAGCCGCACTTCACGCTCCCCCAGACTACCTGCTGCTCGACTACCTGAAACTCCCTGAAAACCCCTTACCGCAACATGCCTTGCCCAAAGGCGATGCGAAAGTGCTCAGCATTGCCGCAGCCTCTATTTTCGCTAAAACGCGCCGCGACGCGCTTATGTGCACCCTGGATGCGAAGTATCCTGGCTATAAATTTTCGCTCCACAAAGGGTATGGCACAAAGGCGCACCGTGCAGCCATCCGCCAATTGGGGGCCAGTCCGGTTCACCGGCGCTCCTTCACACTGTTGCGTGATTAACCGTACCAGGGGCACAGCATCGCTGTGCCCCTGGTATGCCCCGTTTCGTCTCGATTGCTAAAGCCATCAACCTTGACGGCGTTGTAAGTAGTACTTGACGGCCTCAGCCGCAATGGATGGTACCAGGAGCAGCGGGACGATAACTTCCCACTGTGTCCAACCTAAACTTGTGGTGTTGAAAATGGGCTGTAAGAATGGCACATAGATGACCGCGAAAATCAAAGCCATCGAAAAGACAAAAGCCAGATTCATATTGCGGTTGCCAAAGATGCCCATCTTGAGCAGGGGGTAACGTTCTGAGCGGGCAGTATAGGCACGTGCCAATTCCGAGATAGAAAGGGTCGCAAAAGCCATTGTCTCTGCAAATTCAGGTATTTCTGGGTGCAAGGAGCGCCCTAAGGCGTAGGCCGCCATCGTTACCGCAGTGATGGCGAGGGTTTGAATGCCGATGCCCCACTGCATAAAACGGTTGATAATGGGCTCTTTGGGTGGACGCGGTGGTTGCGACATGATGCCTGGTTCGGCTTTTTCTGTCCCCAGAGCCAGCGCTGGCGCACCATCGGTGACCAAGTTCAACCACAGCAGTTGAATGGCGGTCAGCGGTGAATTGCCCCACAGCAGCGTGGAGAAGAAAATGATGGCGATTTCTGCCAGATTGCACGATAGGAGATAGTACACGAACTTACGGATATTGCTATAGATGACACGCCCTTGTTCCACTGCGGCCACAATGCTGGCGTAATTGTCATCCGTCAACACCATATCGGCGCTGCTCTTAGCCACGTCGGTACCGGTAATGCCCATCGCTACGCCGATATCCGCCAACTTGATGGAAGGGGCATCGTTGACGCCATCACCTGTCATGGCAACTACCTCCCCCTTGCTGCGCAATGCATCGACAATGCGCATTTTGTGCTCAGGGGAAACGCGGGCAAACACATCCACGTGTTTGACCTGCGCTCTCAGTTCCTCATCAGACATCTTCTCTAATTCCGCGCCGGTCAGAATGCCATGGCCGGGTTGCAACAGCCCAATTTGGCGGGCAATGGCTTCCGCGGTCTTGGGGTAATCGCCGGTAATCATCACCGTACGAATACCGGCCTGGCGGGCAGTTTCTAGCGCCGGTAACACCTCTGGGCGTGCCGGGTCAATCATCCCCAACAACCCTACGAAAACCAACTCATTTTCAGCCTGTGTCAAAATGCCGGGGTGCTCTGAGGCATCTTGAGGCAGTAAGCGGTAGGCCATTGCCAGAACGCGCAGCGCATTGGCACTCATCTGGTCGTTGGCTTCCCGCACGCGGGCACGCATAGCGTCATCCAGAGGGGCTACGCTGTCGTCTATGCGTTGATAGTGGGCACACAAATCGAGAACGATATCCGGTGCGCCCTTGACAAGTACCACATCCCACTGGCGGGCGCTCTCATCGGTAAAGGGGGATAGGTCTTCGGGGCGCGGCGCGTTGACGTTGTGGAGCGTTACCATACGCTTGCGGGTGGCATCAAAGGGAATTTCCTGCTCGCGGGTATAGGCTTGTTGCAGGTCTTGTAAGTTGGCACCGGCTTTGGCTGCAGCAACTATCAAGGCCCCTTCGGTGGGGTCTCCTACCATGCGGTAATTTTGGGTGTTGGCGTCCACCTCTAGTACAGCATCGTTGTTTAGCGCGCCAACCCACAGTGCGGTCGTCAGGGCCGGGTATTTCTCCAGAGAGATAGGTTCTCCACTCAATAGGAAACGCCCTTCCGGCGAGTACCCGCTCCCCTCCACCTCGAAGGTGGTACCATCAACCCAGATGCGAGTCACGGTCATCTGGTTTTGGGTAAGGGTGCCGGTTTTATCGGAGCAAATCACCGTGGCTGAGCCGAGGGTTTCTACCGAAGCCAACCTGCGAATCAAAGCATGGCGGCGGATCATCTCGCGCATACCCAGCGCCAGGCTAATCGTTACCACCGCCGGCAGGCCTTCCGGTACGGCTGCGATTGCCAGGCTGACAGCAATCAGGAACATATTCAGGGGGTTGTTGCCGCGTAGCCAGCCTACCAAAAATACCAGCGCCGAAACGGCCAGCGCCACCCACCCCAGGGTACGTCCCAGGTCATCCAGGCGACGCTGCAAGGGCGTTTGCTCTTCTTCTACGGATTCCAGCATTTCGGCAATTTGTCCAATCTCGGTTTTCATGCCGGTTGCCACCACCACGCCTTTGCCGCGTCCATAAGCGACCACCGTCCCCATGTAGGCCATGTTGTGACGGTCGCCCAAGGTGGCATCTGTGGGCAGTGTGAGGTTGGCATTTTTTTCAGTTGGTACAGATTCGCCTGTCAGGGCGGCTTCCTCGATGCGCAGGTTCACTGTTTCCAGCAGGCGTAAGTCAGCGGGCACGTAATTGCCTGCTTCCAGCAAAACGATGTCACCGGGAACGACCTGTTCGGCAGGTACCGAGATGCGTCGGCCATCTCGTATCAGATGGGCTTCTGGGGCGGCCATTTTCTTGAGGGCTGCCAGGGCTTCTTCTGCCCGGCGTTCTTGTACCACCCCTAACGCCGCATTCAAGATAACAATTGCCAGAATCGCGCCTGCTTCGATATAGTCACCAAGCAGGGCCGAAATGATCGCAGCCACAATCAACAAGATGACCACGAAGTTATTAAATTGCGCCCACAACATTTGCCAAAATGTGGTGGGCGGGGCCTCTCGCAAGGCATTTGGGCCATATTGTGCCAGTCTGCGCTGTACTTCCGCATTGCTCAAGCCCTGAGGGGATGCTGTCAAGCGTTCCAGGGTTTCATCGGGAGACAGTGCAAACCAAAAGGTCTTTTGCGAATCCTTTTTGGGGAGAGAAGAAGGGAATGTCATGGAACCTCCAGTGTTCTTTAGAAATAGAAATGGAGCACACAGGCGGCCATTGTATAAAATAAAAAAAGCGAGCCGCCCCAAGGGTGACGGTCTCGCTAACGCTATAGGCGCATGGGATGCCGGGAGTTTCCTCCGTCTTGACGACAACCCATCCCGCTGGGATGCGGGCGCTACTCCCCGTTTACCGGTGTGTGAATTGTGAAAATTTGTTACAAAGCAAGTATAACTACCTTAAGTATTGTGGTCAAGTAAAAAATTAGTTAAACCCTCACGCCTTGCCCTTTGGTTGTTGCTACCTGACACCTAACACCTGAAAAAGTGATTTTCGTCATGCCGCGAGTGACGTTCAATAGCAAGTTGACTCCTCTCGTGGGGAAAACAAGATGCTATAATTAAAAACGCTTTTCCCCTGTCCATTTCCCTGTGTAGCCCAAACAATTTATGGCATACGGGGGGAATCGGTTTCTTAAATACTTTAGCGTAAGGAGTAATAAATATGCCCTATACAATCATTGAAGTTCCCCAAGATGGTGAAAAAATTACCATGCAGGATGGTGTATTGCAGGTCCCTGATCGACCGATTGTGCCTTTCATTGAAGGTGATGGCACCGGTCGTGACATTTGGCGCGCCTCGGTGCGCGTTTTTGATGCTGCAGTAGAAAAGGCTTATGGTGGAAAGCGCAAAATTCACTGGATGGAAGTGTATGCTGGTGAAAAGGCGTACCACAAATTTGGCGATTGGCTGCCCCAAGAAACCGTACAGGCTTTCCGTGAGTTCCTGGTCGGCATCAAAGGCCCGTTGACCACACCCATTGGTGGTGGCATTCGTTCTTTGAACGTCGCACTGCGCAAACAACTGGATTTGTACGTTTGCCAGCGTCCGGTGAAGTATGTGGACGGCGTGCCTTCTCCGGTTAAGCACCCGGAATACGTGGACATGGTTATCTTCCGTGAAAACACCGAAGATATTTACACCGGCATTGAATTTCAGTATGGCACCCCGGCGTGGGAAAAATTTATGGCGACTTTCAAAGAACAATTTCCTGAAGAATACGCCAAAATGCGCTTCCCCAACAGTGCGGGAATTGGCATCAAGCCGGTTTCCAAGGAGGGCACCGAACGCTTGGTGCGCGCGGCCATCAAGTGGGCATTGGCAAACGGGCGCAAACGTCTGAGCCTGGTTCACAAGGGTAACATCATGAAGTTCACCGAGGGCGCCTTCCGTAGTTGGGGATATGCGCTGGCTAAGCGTGAATTCCGCAACCAAATTGTTACCGAGCGCGAGTCATGGATTTTGGGTAACAAGGAAAAGAACCCCAACCTGACCGAAGAAGAAAACGCTCGTATGATTGAACCCGGTTTTGAAATGTTGGCGCCCGACAAGAAAGAAGAAGTCATCCAGGAAGTTCGCGATGCGCTGGCGTTATGGGAAACCCATGGGGATGGCAAATGGAAATCTAAACTCCTCATCAAAGACACCATCGCCGACATTGTTTTCCAACAGACCATCACTCGCGCCAGGGAATTTGACGTACTTGCCACTATGAACCTGAATGGCGATTTTCTCTCTGATGCGTTGGCTGCTCAAATTGGTGGCATGGGCATTGCCCCCGGGGCCAATATCAACTACGATACCGGTCATGCCATCTTTGAAGCCACTCACGGCACTGCCCCTAAATACGCTGACCTGGATAAAGTCAACCCGGGTTCGGTGATTCTCTCTGGTGAGATGATGTTCCGTTATATGGGCTGGCCTGAAGTGGCCGACTTGATTTGGAAGGGCATCAGCGGTGCCGTCCGGGCGAAGACCGTTACCTACGATTTCCATCGCCTGATGGAAGGTGCCACACTGTTGAAATGCTCTGAATTTGGAGATGCCATCATCCAACACATGGATGACTAAGGGTTTGCCTAAAATTTACTCCCTTTTTTCTGAGTTGGATTGAATTGAGAGGTAGCGGAGGGCATTGCCCTCCGCTACCTCATTTTGGGGTGCTAACCCGCATACCCCTTCGGGGTACAGGTGGTTTCCACGAACTGAGCAGGTGGCTTCGCTACATCGTACTCGTAAGGTAAGCCCCCCTTAGGGTTAGCCCCGCTCAACAAAGAAACAAGCGCCGGCCCTACGGTCGGCGCTTGCGTCTTTTCGAGAATAAAAGCAATGTGAAGTTTAGGAATTATGGGGCAGGTGTGGCTGCCGCGGCTGCGTCCTCTGCAGTTTGAGGCATACCGGCCATAACCCAGCGAATGAACATGTCTACGTATTCACTCTTGAGCAATTTCCCGTTGGGGGGCATGACATTAATCGTGCCGGTTTTCCCTTCCACCTCGTGCCCTTGAATTACCTGTAGCAGGATGCTGTTGGCATCACCGGCAACAATGTTGGGAGCATTGTCGCCCGTGTTCAGCATCTCCTCGTAGGAGGTCATCAGGTAGTTATTGTTTTCCTTGCCAGGGCGGTGGCACGAAACGCAATAACGCTTGGCTATAGGCGCAATATGAACATCATAGGATGGGATTTCGCCTTCAGATAGGGCAGGGATACCACCGCTCTGCGCTGCCTCGGGAACTTCTACCCGATCATCCCAGGTGTAGCGCATGTAGGTTACGATGGCCCCGATCTCCCCGGGGGAGAGTTCTCCGCCGCTTGCGGTGCCAAAGGGAACCATACCTAATTCGGGAAGGCCACTAGAGATGATGTTGAACAGTGTATCATCGGTAAAAGTGTACATTACATCTTTGCTGCTGATGGGCGTAACCGCTTTGCCATCCAATCCCTCTACGCCTTGGATGACGGTAACGTCTCCATCTGTCCCGTGGCACTCCGTACACTGCAAGGCGTACAACTCCTCGCCTTGGGCAATTTGTTCTGGGATGGTGCCGGCGATGGCGACTTCTTCCTTGGGTGGGGCGTTGCGTTGCAACGTAAAGGCTGAACTTCCGGCCAACACGATGATGGCTATTGCGGCAATGCTGGCGGTAGTCACCATGGCTTTGCGTTGGACGGCCGGCTCTTTTAGTACCCCGGAAAACGCGTATAGTAAAATCAATGTCACAGCCGGGATAATTAACCCTGCCCACATCTGCATATTCTTGATAGCAGTTTGTTCAGGCGCGGGTGCAGGAGCAAAAGCCATAATGGTCAACATGACGATATCAACCACGACGACCCCCATGACGGTAAGCGCCAGCACTCGTTTGGAATAGTACCGGTAGGGATTCCGGTCAATAAACGGCAAGAGCAACAGAGCGGTTACGCCAATCCCCGGGACAATGATGGCACCTACCCACTCTAGTTGACCGGGAATGAACTTCAGGAACTCAAACAAAAACAGGAAGTACCATTCCGGGCGGGGAATATAAGCGGTGTCATTGGGATCCACTCGGGGTTCTGGCTTGACACCTACGAAGGTGGCTAAACCGATTAAAAGCAAGAAAAGACCTAGAGAAACCAGAAGGTCTTTGTAAATACTATCAGGCCAGAAGCGTTCACCGCGTTGAAGCGCCTGCTGGTATCGAGACTGAACGCGTTGTTTGAATTTTTCGTCCATGATATGCGTCCTTTTCAATCTTCCTCAGTGGGATATTCAGATTCGCCGTGCCGGATGATTAGATACAGATGTGCGCCGATGAGCACGGTGAGGAGGGCAGGTAACATCCAGACGTGGGCAGCAAAGAAGCGCGAAAGCGTCAGGGCACTCAAGTCGGTGCCGCCGCGCAAGGTGCGGGTGATGAAAGACCCAATCCCGGGTACGAGCCCTGCGATTTCGGTGGCTACAGTGGTGGCGAAATAAGAGCGTTGGTTCCAGGGCAGCAGATAACCGGTCAATCCCAGCCCCAGCGTGATCAGCAACAAGAATACGCCGATGACCCAGGTCAGTTCGCGAGGGTACTTGTAGGAGGCTGTGACGAAGACGCGCAGCATGTGGAGAAAAACCAGCAGCACCATCAAGGTAGCGCTCCAGTGGTGAATACCGCGAATCAACCAGCCAAAGGCAACCTCATTCATGATGTACTGAATACTATCATACGCATGGTCTGGGGAAGGGGTATAATACATTAACAGGAAGATGCCTGTCAGAACCTGCATGGTAAACAAAAACAGTGTTGCGCTCCCCAAGGTATTCCACCACGTTCCCTTAGGTTCGGGACGGTCGAGCAATCCTTTATACAGGTCGTCGAACCCCAGGCGTTCATTAAGCCAGGTATAGAGTTTAGATGCCATGTGTGATTATCCTCCTGCGAAGCGAACGAACAAATTGTCATCTTCGATTTTGTATTCGTACTGGTCTAGTGGGCGAGGCGGTGGCCCAGATACGACGTTTCCGTCTTTGTCGAACACGCCATCATGACAGGGACAAACATACTTGCTTTCATCTCCATGCCAGGACACGCGGCATGCCAGGTGTGTACACACATTGGAGAATACTTCGACTTCCGTATCGGATTTACGCAGTACAAAAAGGCCATAAGTAGAACTTGTTTTTTCCCACCCATTGACTTTGGTGCGCGTAAAGTTGAATGGCGTAGGTTCCCCGATGGGATAATTTTCTACCGGCCCAAGAGAAACCCATGCCTCTTTACCGCCTCCCCCGCTTTTGATCGCAGGGTCTAGCGCGTACCCGATGGCAGGCAAAGTGATACCGCCACCGATGACCACTCCCGTTACACCGGTCATGACCTTGACGAAATCTCGCCGGGTAACCTTATGCTTTTTACCCATAACTTCTGCCTCCAAAAATATAGTTTAAGATGAAATGGTTTGAGAAGACTCTTGGCTTTGTATACATTTCAAGTGTGACGAACACAAGACGTAAAAAGCCTCAAATGAGGATATACTATTGTAACGCAAGGGCGTAAATTATGTGGGTTCCTAATTATAGAGTAGGGCGCTAATTATTGTAATGAACCTTGAAACCGAATAAAGAGGAAGATAGTCACTATATTATCATAACAAGGCGTGAGATAATTCTTAACCTAGCGCTTTAAATTCACATATTTACTTTGAAGGAGGTAGAAATGCCGCTAAAGCGTAGTGTGAGTCTCTCGCAGGGACTTAAATACAAAGGTGGTGGCCCAATGTGGGCATGGATTCTTCACCGTCTGAGTGGACTGGGAATTCTGCTCTTTGTGGGTTTGCATGTGCTGGCTGCGTTTATGACCGCGCAGTTTGGCAGCGATGCAGGGATTGCCATCAATACCATCTACGAGTCCTGGGCCTTTCAGATTATCGTTTACTTCAGTATTTTGTTCCACGCGGTGAATGGCTTGCGCATCATCGTCCTAGATTTCTGGCCAGCCCTTTTGGAGTATGAGCGAGAAGCCATTTGGGCAGAATGGTTTGTCATTGTGCCAATATTTGGCCTTGCCACGTACATCATTATCACCAAGGCCTTTGGCGGTTAAGGAGGAGAACATGCGAACACGAAGTGTTTCGAAGACGCTTGACTTTGAAAGTTTCATGTGGCTCTTTATGCGCCTTTCTGGCTTAGCCATGTACGTCTTTGCCCTGACTGGATTGATTATCGCGCTGGTTATGGGGGCACGCACTCAGATGGATATGGGAACCTTGCTGCGTTGGACATTCTTCCCTATTGGGACACACGTCACTTCTAGTGATATCCTTGTCTTGGAACAGTGGATTAATCCCTTCTGGTCCATTATGCAGTATCTGGTTATTGTTTTCGCAACCTTACACGGAACTAACGGTTTGCGTATGGTGCTGGAAGATTACATGGACAAAGGTTGGAATGTTTATCTCTTACGCGGCTTGCTATTTATCGTCTGGCTGTTTATGCTTCTGGTAGCCTTCAACTTGATTCAAACCACAGGAGCAATCTGATGAGTAATCAACACCAATACGAAGTTCTTGTAGTTGGCGCTGGCGGCGCCGGCTTGATGGCTGCGCTCTATGCTTCAAAGACCGCATCAACCGCTGTGCTCAGTAAATTGTACCCCACGCGTTCCCACACAGGCGCTGCCCAGGGAGGTATTGGTGCCGCACTGGGTAATTTAGAGGAAGATCGCCCAGAATGGCATGCTTACGATACCACCAAAGGCAGCGACTACCTGGGGGACCAGGACAGTATCGAGTTTATGTGTGATAAAGCGCCTGGAGTAGTGTATGAACTGGAACACATGGGGCTGCCTTTTAGCCGTACATCGGACGGCAAAATTGCCCAACGCCCCTTTGGTGGGCATACCAATAATGAGACAGGTAAACCCGTCCGGCGGGCCTGTTACGCTGCCGACCGCACCGGGCACATGATTTTGCAGACCTTGTACCAGCAGTGCGTCAAAAACAAAGTCACCTTCTACGATGAATTTCAGGTTTTAGACCTGATTGTGCGTGATGGCAAGGCGGCAGGTGTGGTTGCGTTGGAACTGGCAACCGGTGAACTACATGTATTCCATGCCAAAGCGGTCATCTTCGCCACCGGTGGCCATGGCCGGGTGTGGGAAATTACCTCCAATGCCTACGCCAACACCGGCGATGGCATCGCCATTGCCTTGCGGCGGGGTATTCCGGCTGAAGATATGGAGTTCTTCCAGTTCCATCCCACCGGCATTTATCGCTTGGGTATCTTAATTACCGAAGGGGTGCGCGGCGAAGGCGGGGTGTTGATCAACGACAAGGGCGAACGCTTTATGGGCAAGTATGCCCCCACCGTCAAGGATTTGGCCTCGCGTGATGTCGTTAGCCGCGCCATGTACCTGGAGATACGAGAAGGACGCGGCATTGGCGGCAAACGTTACTTATACCTGGATGCCCGCCCTGAAACCATTAACAAATATGCCGCCTTGGATGGCCGTAAAAACATCGATGGTTCGCCCTACACTATCACAGGCGAAGAATTGCTCAAGCGGCTCCCCGATATCATTGATTTCTGCCGCACTTACCTGGCCGTTGACCCGGTAACCCAGCCGATGCCGGTACAGCCCACGGCACATTATGCTATGGGCGGTATCCCGACAAATGTTTATGGACAGGTACTTGTTGACGAAAACAACACCGTTATGCCGGGCTTCTATGCCGCTGGTGAAGCAGCCTGTGTTTCCGTGCATGGTGCTAATCGCCTGGGGACAAACTCCCTGCTGGACATCGTCGTCTTTGGGAAAGAAGCCGGTATTCATGCCGCGAACTTTGCCAAAGAGGCGGATTTTGTCCCCTTACCCGATGATCCCAGCGGATTTGCCCGTGAGCAACTTGACCACATCCGGCAGAGTAAGGGTGATGAGCGCGTCTATCAAATTGCCCAGGAAATGAAAGGCGTCATGTTCGACCATGTAGGTGTCTTCCGCACGGAAGAAGGTATGACTGAGGCGCTGCAAAAAATTCGCGAATTGAAAGAACGCTTCAGGTACATCCATCTGGATGATACGGATAAGAAATTTAATACCGAATTGCTTTCGGCCTGGGAATTGGCGAATTTGTTGGACATTGCCGAAGTAACGGCGGCTTCGGCAGTGGCCCGCAAAGAAAGCCGCGGTGCACATGCCCGCGAAGATTACCCTGAACGCGATGACGCGAACTGGCTTAAACATACGCTGGCCTGGTTGAAAGAGCCCGGTAACATTGAGCTGCGTTACAAACCGGTTACCATCACGAAATTCCAGCCAAAGAAGCGCGTATACTAGGAGGAAGGTCATTATGCTGGTCACAATGAAAGTTTTCCGTTTCAATCCTGAAAAGGATAAAAAACCACATTATGATGTGTTCAAGTTAGAGGCCGAACCGACAGAGCGCGTGCTGGATCTGTTGGAACGGATTAAAGGCCTGGAAGACGGCACATTGACCTTCCGCCGCTCTTGTGCCCACGGCGTTTGTGGTTCGGATGCCATGCGTATCAATGGAATGAACCGTTTGGCTTGCAAAACGTTGGTGCAAGATGTTGGCAATAAGATCACCGTGGAGCCGCTTCTCGGCTTGGACGTAGAGAAGGACTTGCTTGTTGACATGGAGCCTTTCTTTGAAAATTACCGCTCGGTGATGCCTTACTTCGTCAACAACGACCCGCCGCCTAACAATGAGCGCTTGCAAAGCCCTGAAGAGCGCGAGCGCTTTGATGATACGACAAAATGTATTTTGTGCGCGGCTTGCACGACTTCTTGCCCCTCTTTCTGGGCCAATGGAAAATATGTCGGCCCGGCGGCTATTGTCAACGCGCATCGATTTATCTTCGATAGCCGCGACCAGGCCGCCAAAGAACGCCTGGAAATTCTCTCGGATCAGTTTGGCGTCTATCGTTGTCGCACTATTTTCAACTGTACGCTGGCCTGCCCGCGTGAAATTGAAATTACCAAAGCCATTGGCGAAGTTAAAGAAGCCATTGCCACCGGTAAACTGGACTGATAACGAAACCCCTGAGTGGGGCATAGCACCCCTGCCCATGCAGGCAGGGGTGCTGCTGTTTGAGGTCTTTTTTGGTATAATCTCGCCGCGCGTCCCCATAGCTCAAAGGATAGAGCAAGAACCTCCTAAGTTCGAGATGCCGGTTCGAGTCCGGCTGGGGACTTTTCATCCACAGATACCGTAGATTTTTTATTCTTTGGCGAAAATCCATCTAAATCTGCGGTCAACTAAGAAACACCAGGTGGTGAGAATTTTGTTGCACCCTACCTGATTTTTTGAAAAGATACACGAAGACCCTTGTCAAATTACCCCCTTTCGTGTAGAATAACGGCATCCAGTCCTTGGGTGCCCCCCTCACTCAAGGACTGGATTTTTTTATTCCTCTTCCTGCGCTATGTTGCCACCCTTCCCCCGCTCTAAACGTGCTAATGAAAATGACCGCTATCAAATGATGGTTGCCAGCGGTATTGCCGCGGCCAAGGCCGGTGACAAGGAACAAGCACGCGCCCTGCTTTTGAAAGCCACGGAATTGGAATCCACCGATGCAACCCCCTGGATATGGCTTTCTGCGACCACCGATGATCCCGTTGAGCAGCGTTCTTATCTCGAAAGCGCCCTGGCTGCTGACCCCAATAACGGAGTAGCGCGGCGCGGTTTGGTGATGCTCTCTCAAAAGATGCAGGCGGAAACCATCCTGGCGGAAGGGCAGGCTGTGACCGCAACCACCGAAAGTCAGCCGTTGGAGAGTACGGCACGTGCTGTTTTTCAGTGTACGCATTGTGGTGGGCAGCAGGTTTTTGATCCGGAAACGCAGAACTTACAGTGTACTCACTGTGGTAGCAACGAAGAGATCACTCATCTTCCGGCTGCCGATCATGCCGAGCAGGTGATGGCTTTTGTTTTGCCAACCGAACGTGGCCACCGTTGGGCCGAAGCGCAGCCGCGTTTGTTGTGTGGTCGTTGCGGTGCTGAAACGATCTTTCCTGCGGGCACGATGGCAGATGCCTGCCCGTACTGCGGTGCGCACCAATGGTTGGAAAGCGATGAAACAAAGGCCTTGCTGGATCCGCAGGTGGTGATTCCTTTTCGCTTATCCAAAGCCCAGGCGGAACGTGCCTTGAAAGATTGGTTGGCAAAGGGCGATTGGTTTGCACCCGATGATTTGCCTGCACTGGTGCAGCATGCAGAATTACGCCCTGCTTACCACCCTTTTTGGACTTTTGATGGCACACTGGAGATTGCCTGGCATTGTGAAGTCAATGAAGGCAACAACAAGTATCCACGGTGGGTAGCACGTCATGGCCTAACGTACGAAAATTTTGATGATGTGCTTATTTCTGGCCTGAAGGGATATCCCTCCAATCTGTTGCGCGGCATCCAACCCTTTGACTTGAAAAGCGCCCTGGCTTTTCAACCGGCTTACCTGGCAGGTTGGCCGGCCATTTCCTATGACCTGTCTATGGCAGATGCCTCCCTCAAGGCGCGGGAACGGGTGGTAAAGCGGGTGCGGCGCACACTGGAAGCCCGCATAAATATTATGAAAGAAATACGGAACTTGCGCACCGGCGCCGTAAACTGGAGTGGCATGACCTTCAAGTACATCTTGCTGCCGGTGTGGATGGGGGCTTTCCGTTACCGCGACAACATTTATCCGGTATGGATCAACGGCCAGGCCGGTAAAGTGGGCGGAGAAAAACCGCGCGATGTTTTCAAAATTGGTGCGCTGGTGCTTGTGGCGCTGCTTACTATCGCTCTGATAGCCTTTTGGGCTTACTTTTTTACGACTCTGCGGTGACCTTAGACGGTTATTTCCCAGGCCTCCGCATCTCTTTGCAGTGTATTCGAGAGAAACAAACCAATCCTTTGCTTGATAATCCTTTGTAGAGTACCTATGAACAAACCTGAGCAACCTCTTGATTTTCAGACCATTATCCTAAAATTACAGACTTTTTGGGCAGAACACGGTTGCATCTTGTGGCAGCCGTACCATACCGAAGTCGGCGCCGGGACGATGAACCCGGCCACTTATCTGCGCGTGCTGGGCCCGGAGCCATGGAATGTGGCCTATGTGGAGCCTTCCATTCGTCCTGATGACGGGCGCTATGGAGAGAACCCCAACCGCCTCAACCAGCACACCCAATTTCAGGTTATCCTCAAACCTGACCCTGGCAACCCGCAGGAACTGTATTTGCAATCGTTGGAGGCGCTAGGCATTGACCCGCTCGTCCACGACATCCGCTTTGTGGAGGATAATTGGGAATCGCCCGCCCTGGGGGCCTGGGGCCTGGGTTGGGAAGTGTGGCTGGATGGACAGGAAATCACACAGTTCACCTACTTCCAGCAGGCCGGTGGAATGACGCTCTCCCCCGTCTCGGTGGAAATCACCTACGGGCTGGAGCGCATTGCGATGGCGCTGCAAGGGGTACGCGATTTTCGCGATATTCGTTGGGGTGATCGGCGCACTTATGGCGATATTCAATTGCAAAGTGAGCAGGAATTCAGCAAGTATTCCTTTGAGGTAGCCAATGTAGACCATTTGCGCCGCCTGTATGAGGCTTACGAAGCGGAGGCCGAAGCGGCGCTGCAGAATGGATTGGTGCTGCCAGCCCACGATTATGTGTTGAAGTGTTCGCATACCTTCAATTTGCTGGATACGCGTGGTGCCATCGGGGTCACCGAGCGGCAGGCGCTGTTCAGTCGTATGCGCGACCTGGCGCGACGCGTGGCCGAGGCTTATGCAGCCGGGAGAGAAACCCTGGGGTATCCCTGGGGACGAGCGGATGACGTCTCTGAAGCGCCGACCCTCGCGATGGATGGCGCAGCCCCACAAGTTCCCGCGCCTTTCTTAGTGGAAATTGGTACCGAAGAGTTACCGGCCGCCGAGGTGGATGCCGCGGTAGCCCAATTGCGGGAGGCTGTACCGGCATTGTTGGACGATTTGCGTCTGGCACATGGTGATATTCAAGTTTGGGGTACGCCGCGTCGGTTGGTGGTGTATGTGGAAGATCTATCCCCCAGACAGGCCGACCTGGAGCAGGTTGTCAAAGGCCCACCTGCTAACCGTGCCTTTGATGCCGAAGGGCGCCCAACACGGGCGGCCGAAGGATTTGCCCGTAGTCGGGGGTTGACGGTTGAAGATTTACAGGTGCGCGAGATAGACGGTGGTCAGTATGTGACCGCGGTGGTACGCCAGGAGGGACGCCCTGCCTTGGACGTGCTGGCGGAGGCGCTTCCTGGGTTGATTGCCGGCCTGCGTTTTCGCAAGGTAATGCGCTGGAATGCCAGCGATAAGGCCTTCTCGCGCCCCATTCGTTGGCTGCTCGCCTTGCTTGGCGAAGCAGTGGTGCCTTTTTCGTTTGCCGGCTATGTGAGCGGACGCCTCACCCGCGGGCTGAGGTTCCCTTTGGGTGGGCAACCCACTGAAAGCCAGGTCGCTTCCCCGCGCGCATACTTTGAGATGCTGAAATCCCACGGGATTGTGTTAGACATCGCGGAACGCCGCGCCCTCATCCGTTCTCAATCTGAAAAATTAGCCGCCGAGGTGGGGGGTGTTATTCCTGATGACGAAGACTTGGTGGCCGAGATTGCGAATCTGGTGGAGGCGCCGGTGCCGTTGCTGGGCGAATTTGAGGCCGAGTATCTGAATCTGCCGCGTGAGGTGCTGATTTCGGTGATGCGCCACCATCAGCGTTATTTCCCGGTGTTGGATGCCAAGGCGCAGGATGGTGCGCTGCTTCCGTACTTTATCACCGTTTGCAATGGGGAAAAGACGCATTTGGACTTGGTGCGACGTGGCAATGCCGATGTAATTCGCGCTCGCTTTGCCGATGCGGCCTTTTTCATTCGAGAGGATGAACGCCAGTTGCTGGAAGCCTACTTGCCTAAGTTGAAGAAGATGACCTTTCAGAAGGACTTGGGTTCAATGTGGGATAAGACCCAACGCATTCGCGCATTGGTGGATGCCCTGGCCTCTCAGGTGGATTTGACGCCCAATGAGCAGGCTGCGGCGAAGCGAGCGGCTGCGCTGTGTAAGGCCGATTTGGCAACCAGCATGGTGGTGGAGATGACTTCGCTGCAAGGGGTGATGGGACGTTATTACGCTTTGCATAGCGGTGAAGCGCCGGAAGTTGCCGAGGCGATTTTTGAGCATTATCTGCCGCGCTTTGCCGGGGATGACGTCCCGAAGGGGAAGGCCGGCCTATTGGTTGGGTTGGCCGATCGCCTGGATTCGTTGGCCGGGCTGTTTGCCGTGGGTATGGTGCCTACCGGGAACAAGGACCCCTTCGCTCTACGGCGTGCTGCCCTGGGGTTGGTGGGTAACCTCCTGGCGTGGAATTTGGCGTTTGACTTGCGCCTGGCGTTGAAGGCGGCGGCAAAGGTGCTGCCCACGCGTTTCGATGCCGATGAGCAGGCCGATTGTTTGACCTTCATTGTGGAGCGTTTGCGCAATCTGCTGCTGGAACAGGGCTATCGTTACGATGTCGTGGATGCCGTCCTTGCCCGGCAAGGGCACAACCCGGCACAGGCCGCGCAGGCCGTGCGCGAATTGTCTGCCTGGGTGACTCGGCCAGATTGGGAGACCATTCTGCCGGCTTACTCGCGCTGTGTGCGCATTACCCGTGATCAAACAGAACGTTATCCGGTGACGCCGGAGGCCTTCGTAGAGCCAAGCGAACACGCCCTGCACGCCGCTTTGCAACAGGCCCTGGTTGTAGCGCGTCGTCCAGGTTTATTAGATGACTTTTTTGCCGCCTTTTTGCCGCTTATCCCGATTATTAACCGCTTCTTTGACGAGGTATTGGTGATGGCCGAAGATCCCAGCCAGCGTGCTAACCGCCTGGGGTTGTTACAAATGATCGCCGGTCTGGCCGATGAAGTGGCCGATTTCTCTCAATTGGAAGGGTTTTAGGCGCCTTTCTAGCAAACGTATCGCAGGTTCTTCCTGGTAGGGTCGCCCATACCACTGTGTACCATTACATGGCACAAGTGGCACAGGTAGGTCGGCGGTACTTCAGTTTGCTGAAATTTGTGATTTATGTCGGCCAGGTAGGGTAATTACGAGTGACTCCATAGCGCTGCTGGCGCTGCTTAAACGGAAAGAAACGGAGCAGTTTTTGGGCAAGATGTAGGACAGGCTTTCAGCCTGTCCGCAGCCTGGAAAGGCTTCGCTACAAGACAAATTTTCAGGCGCTCAACATTGGCTTCTGCTAAGTTTCTTAGTAGAAAATACTCGTTCAGATGTATTTTGGAATAGATGGTGTCATAAGTGAGTAATCCGGCTGTTTTATTGGGTGTTTTGCTGGTTTTGGGATTGTCGTTTGACTTTTTGAACGGCTTTCACGATAGCGCCAACGTGGTGGCGACGATGATTGCCTCGCGTGCCATGACGCCGCGTGCCGCGCTGACCATTGCCGCAGTAAGTGAATTTACCGGGCCATTGTTGTTTGGTGTGGCGGTGGCAACCACTATAGGTAAAGAAGTGGCTGCCCCAGAGATGCTCACCGTACCGGTGGTATTTGCTGCTTTGCTGGCCGCTAGTTTGTGGAATTTGATTACCTGGTTTTTTGGGATTCCATCCAGTTCTTCCCATGCTTTGATTGGCGGTATTTTGGGTGCGGTGATGATGGGCTCGGGTTGGCAATCGGTGAATTTTGGCGGCTTGACGAAGATTGGTATTGCGCTATTCTTTTCGCCGGCAGTTGGCTTCATTGTCGGCTGGCTGCTGATGCGCCTGATTTTGTTTTTGGCGCGTGATGCTACACCCAAGGCCAACCTGTTCTTTAAAAAAGCGCAGATTCCCACGGCGGTGGCACTGGCGCTCAGTCATGGCGCCAATGACGCGCAAAAGACGATGGGCATCATTACCATGGGGCTGGTAACTTTGGGGTACCAGGAAACCTTTCACGTGCCGTTGTGGGTTATTTTTGCAAGTGCCGGTGCGATGGCGTTGGGAACCTTTACCGGTGGTTGGCGCATCATCCATACGCTGGGTGGGAAATTTTATCGCATTCGACCGGTGCATGGCTTTAGTTCTCAACTGGCTTCAGCGGTGGTGATTTTGAGCGCTTCCTTGTTGGGCGGGCCGGTGAGCACGACGCAGGTGGTGAGCACCTCTATTTTGGGCGTTGGGGCAGCACAACGGCGTTCTCAAGTGCGCTGGGGCGTGATGGCCGACCTGCTGACTGCCTGGTTGTTGACCATTCCGATTTCTGCTGCACTGGGTGCCGGATTGTATGCTGGCATCTCATACCTGTTTTGAGTATCTGATCTGAAAATAAACTTCTCATCAGGCTCGTGGCACCAGTTACTAAACGACCTCTGTGTTAGCCGAGTGCTCAGGTTATAGCA
>DAOTZN010000044.1:0-9720 GCA_034434095.1 Anaerolineales bacterium | reverse complement strand
AGGATGTTTACAAATACGACGTTACGAAGCCTCCCATCCAGTTCACAGAAGCCCTTGGGGGCTGGATGGGTAGTGGAGGGCAATGCCCTCCGCTACCCATTTCACGAACTGAGGCAAGACCTCAGTCCGGCTCATCTCCTACATCCAATGGGGACAGGCTGAAAGCCTGTCCCACATATTTGGGACACCAAATGAACCATCCCGGAGAATGATTTGAAAATCTGCGTAATCTGTACCCATCTGTGGATTGGCTATCCGCCGGTTTCACCAGATTCCAATCAGAGAAGAAAAATCCCTGATCATCACGAAAACGCAATGCCCAATTTTCGTTCTTTTCCGCTATAATTACATCATCATTGCTACACATATCCGAGCCTGCGCTGCCTGACAGGCACCACCCCCCCTTACGCATCCCCATGAACGTCTTTCCTTCTAAACACCCCCTGGTCGCTCACAAACTGACCCGCCTGCGCGACAAAAACACAAAACCTAAGAAGTTTCGCGAACTGGTGCGTGAAATCGCCGCACTGCTGACCTACGAAGCCACCGCCGACCTGTCGCTCACCTCGCATACCATTGAAACGCCTCTCACAACAACGGGAGGATATGAAGTACATGATAAAATCGGGTTGGTGCCCATTTTACGCGCCGGATTGGGCATGGTAGAAGGGGTCTGGGAGTTAATTCCCAACGCTGAAGTGTGGCACATTGGCTTATACCGCGATGAACGTACCCTCAAGCCGGTAGAGTACTACAACAAACTGCCTGTTGCCCCAACCGTCTCGGTATGTCTGGTATTGGACCCAATGCTGGCAACCGGAGGTTCGGCAGTCGCCACAGTAGACATACTCAAACACTGGGGAGTGAATAAAATCAAATTCGTTGGGTTGATCGGCGCGCCGGAAGGTATCGCCTTGATGCAAGAAAAACACCCCGACGTTCCCATTCATCTGGCTGCTATTGACGAACGCCTGAACGAAACCGGCTACATCGTCCCCGGGTTAGGCGATGCTGGCGATCGACAATTTGGCACTGCATAAATGCAACCTATGAATATTCCAGAAAAATTTGGGCGCTACACCATCAAAGAACGCCTGGGACGAGGGGGGATGGCCAGCGTTTACCTGGCGCACGACCCTCGTTTTGAGCGTGAAGTCGCCATTAAAATCCTACCGCAAGAAGTCGCGGATGACACCACCTTCCGTCAACGTTTTGAACGCGAAGCACGCGCCATCGCCGCGCTAGAACACCCCGCCATTGTTCCGGTATATGACTTTGCCGAAGAGAACGGACAGCCTTACATCGTCATGCGTTTAATGAAGGGCGGCTCTCTTGCCGAACGCATCAAAAACGGGCCGCTTTCCCTATTGGAAGCCGGACGCATCCTCGAACGCCTGGCACAAGCATTAGACGCCGCCCACCAACGCGGCATCATCCACCGTGACTTGAAACCCGGCAATATCCTGTTCGACGAATACGATAACGCCTACCTTTCGGACTTTGGCATTGCCCATATTGCCGGCAGCGGCAGCACACTCACCGGTACAGGCGTTATCGGCACACCGGCCTATATGAGCCCGGAGCAAGTACAAGGGGGAGAAAAACTGGATGCCCGCAGCGATGTTTACTCCCTGGGCATCATCCTTTACCAAATGCTCACCGGACAAGCGCCCTATCAGGCAGATACTCCTGCCCGGGTCATGATGGCGCACATTCTGGATACACCCACCCCTATTCTGTCTTTGCAACCCGACTTACCCCCAGAATGCGAGACAATCATTCAAAAAGCACTGGCTAAAAATCGCGAAGAGCGTTACGACAGTGCCGGTGCGCTGGCAGCCGACTTCAATGCCCTGTTGCGCGCCGCGGCGCCAACCCCAATCTCTCCACCCGCGTATCAAAGTGCCTCCACCGTAAAAGCCCGGCCGGTGGTGGCACAAGAAGCCGTTTCTCCCCCTGAAACGCCCACCGGCGTAGCCCGTCAGGTGCACGCCATGCCCCCCCCTACACAGACCGCATCGACGGCCAGCCGTTTTCCCATCTGGATTTTTGTAGTGGGAGGTTTAGCCCTGTTTGGCCTGTTAAGTACGGGCGGCTGGTTCCTCTTCCAGAGTGGACGGAGTACCCCCCCGCCCCTAAGCCCCACATCAAACAACCTCGCCATTTCCGCCAGCCAGACCGCTGTAGCCATGGCCGCCGAGCAAAGCAGCCCGACGGCATCACCTCAGCCTTCCAAAACAACACCCCCGCAGCCCAGCGACACACCGGCGCCACTGCCCAGCAACACCCCAACACCAATGCCACAGCCCAGCGATACCCCCACGGTAATGCCCACGGCTACACCTGCCCCGCTTGCCCTGGGTGGCGCTGACGAGATTGCCTTCCTGCGCAATAATGACGTGTGGGTGGTCGGGCTGGATGGCAGCAACCTTCGTCAACTTACCAAAGATGGCGGCGAAAAGAACCTCCTGCAATGGACGCCAGACGCCAGCGCGGTAACCTACATCCTGGGCACTTGTGTCCACAGCGTAAATGCCGAAAGCGGACGTGATGAACTGCTACTCTGTCTGCAAGCCGTGGAACACCTGGAAGATTTCCAGATTTCTCCCGACGGCAGCCAAGTTGCCATGAGCATAGATCGGCAATTATTCGTGGTGCCTTTTGACCTTCAGGCGCTTGCCCAAGCACGCCTGCGCACCGACATCCAACGCATGGGTACCTGTACCTCACTGGCCCCCTATACTCGCAATGCCGTCAAAGAAGTGCGTTGGTCGGCCGATGGCACCCTCCTGGCGCTCAAACTTATCGGCAATGATGGCCAAGGCCGACAGGTAGACCTGGTAGACGTGGTACGCATCAAGAATTGCCCCGACACCCCCCCGCGCGTGGACGAATTCCCCGCCACCCGCTTTACCATCAACACCTACGCAAAGACTCCTATTATCGAGAACTTCTCATGGGATGGCCTCTTCTTATTTGCCCTCACCGGCTACACGCGCAACGATGGCTTTGGTGACCTGTACATTTACAACCACGACCTGCACAAGGCAGATCTGGAAGTCAACCCCATAGATGGCGTCTGCTGTTATCGAGACCCACATTTCAGCCCAAACGGCCAATACCTGGCCTTTGCCTTTCAAGATATTCGCGCGGGGGCAGAAAACCCCATCGATCTCTACTACATCGACACCAGCACCCTCGGCACCGGCGTCCACTACCAGCCCATCCCCTTGCCGGAGAATTTCTTCAGTAATCCGCGCGAAAAACCGCAGCCCCTGCCACGACCATTGCGCCCGTAACTAACAGGAGTTTTGCCATGCTCAATAATAATCACGCCATTCACGCCCCTCGCATCACCACTATTGAACGCCACATTCTCGAAGAACAACGGCTTTTCCCCGAAGCAACCGGTGTACTCACCGGCTTGCTCTACGACATCGCCCTGGCCGGCAAATTGATTGCCAGCCAGACGACTCGCGCCGGGCTGGTGCAAATTCTCGGCAAAGCCGGTGACATCAACATCCAAGGCGAAGAAGTGATGAAATTAGACCGCTTAGCCGATGAGACCATCTTCCGCCTGAATGATCACACCGGCCGCCTGGCCATCATGGGCTCCGAAGAACACGAAGACCCTCTGCCCATTCCTCCACATTACCCTACCGGCAAGTACGTTTTACTCTACGACCCGCTGGATGGCTCTTCTAACATTGACTACAACGTCAGCGTAGGTACCATCTTCGCCATCTATCGCCGCAAGTCCACCGACGGCCCCGGCACCCTGGCCGATTGCCTGCAACCGGGGCGCGACCTGGTGGTGGCCGGCTACATGGTATACGGCTCCAGCACCATGTTGGTGTACTCCAGTGGACAGGGCGTCCACGGCTTCACCCTCGACCCCAGTGTGGGCGAATTTCTGCTCTCGCACCCCAATATTCGCATTCCCGAACCGCCCAAATACTACAGTGTCAACCAGGGCTATGAGACCAATTGGAGCGAAGGCAACCGCCGTTACCTGGCTTATTTGCAAGGCAAAGAAACCGGTTCCCGCGCGCTTTCGATGCGCTACATCGGCTCACTAGTCGCAGATTTTCACCGCAACTTGTTATCGGGCGGCGTGTACTGCTACCCGGCCAGCACCAAACACCCGCAAGGTAAATTGCGCCTGCTCTACGAGGCTGCACCGCTGGCCTTTATAGCCGAACAAGCCGGTGGATATGCTTCCGACGGACACCAAAATATCCTGGACATCGAACCTCAAAGCCTGCACCAACGCACTCCGCTCTACATTGGCAACCGCGAAACGGTGGAAAAAGCCGAAGAATACATTGCCCGCTACGACGGATAAAAAATCATGGACATCTCCTTGATGATTGAAGGGCAAAACGGGCTCAACTGGCCACGTTGGAAAGCCATTATCGAGATTGCCGAGCAGGCCGGATTTGCGGGAGTGTACCGCTCTGACCACTACACCAACGCTTCCCCGCCGGACAAAGACTCGCTCGAGTTATGGGTCTCATTGACCTATCTGGCCAACCACAGCCAACGGTTGCATTTTGGCCCGCTGGTCTCCCCCGTCTCCTTCCGACACCCCACTATGACCGCGCGCATGGCCGCCGCCGTAGATGACCTTTCTGGTGGACGGCTCACCCTTGGGCTAGGCGCAGGCTGGCAAGAACGCGAACATCACAACTATGGGCTGGACTTACTGCCCATCCCTGAACGTTTTCGCCGTTTCGAAGAAGCCTTGCAAGTCATCCACAACCTGCTTCACAGCGAAGTGCCGGTCAACTTCACCGGCCATTACTACCGCCTGCACGAAGCCATCCTCCTGCCTCGTCCTCAGCGCCCTGGTGGCCCGCCCATTCTTGTCGGCGGCAATGGCGAAAAGCGCACCCTACCGCTGGCGGCTCGCTATGCTGACGAGTGGAACGCGGTTTACATTCCGGTAGATGAGTTCCAGCGCCTCAATCGCCGCCTGGATGACCTGCTACGCACCGCCGGCAGACAGCCCCACGAAGTGCGCCGCTCTCTGATGACCGGCCTGGTTTTTGGAAAAAACCCTTCGCAAGTGCAAGAAGCCGTTCAACGCCGCACCCAGGGGCGCTTCAACGCGGACCAACTGCGCGCCCGCGGGCTGCTGGTCGGCACCCCCGCAGAATTGCGCGCCCAATTGCAAACCCTGGCAGCCGCTGGGGTGCAAAACGTCATGATTCAATGGCTCGACCTGGACAACCTGGACGGTCTGCACACCCTGGCTGAGGCCGTGTTGTAACCCTCCATGCACCTGCTCTTCGTACACAAGAACTTTCCGGCACAATTCGGGCACCTCGCCCAGGCACTCATCCGCCGCGGCCACCGCTGCACCTTCGTTTCTGAAACCCCGGCCGGGCAAGTCAACGGCATTCAAAAAATCCAATACCGCGTGCAGGGAGGGGCAACGCATCAAACCCACTACTGCGCGCGCACCTTCGAAAATGCCACCTGGCATGCTCACGCCGTATACGAAGCCCTATCGGCCATGCCCGAAATTCAACCCGACCTGATTATCGGGCACTCTGGCTTCGGCTCCACCCTGTTTTTGGCCGACCTATACCCCGATACACCTATCATCAACTACTTCGAATACTACTACCACCCCTCCAACAGCGATCTGGATTTCCGCCGCGACCAACCGCCCGCCCCCCTCGACCGCCTGCGCAGCCGCGCGCGCAACGCCATGATCCTGCTGGATTTGGAAACCTGCACCGCCGGCTACATGCCCACGCAGTTCCAGTACAACTTGTTTCCAACTGCCTACCGTCCCAAATTACATGTCATTCACGATGGCATAGATACCGCCTTGTGGCGCCCGAATCCGCCAAATGCCCCAAACTTCTTATTGGAAATTCCGCCAGATGCGTGTATCATAACGTATGTAGCCCGCGGTTTTGAATCCATGCGCGGCTTTGATATCTTCCTCCAGGCCGCCAAGCGCATTTACACCGCCAACCCACGTGCCCATTTCATGATTGTGGGTCAAGACCGTATCGCCTACGGCGGCGATTTGCGTTTTATTCCCGGCGACTCCTTCAAAGAATACGTCATGGCGCAAGATGAGTACGATTTGCGCCATCTGCACTTCCTGGGATACTTGCCGCCTGCCACGCTGGCACAACTCCTGGCCCGCAGCAACCTGCACATCTACCTGACCGCCCCCTTCGTGCTCAGTTGGTCGCTGCTCAACGCCATGTCCTGCGGCTGCACCGTGCTGGCCTCCGACACCGCCCCCGTCCGGGAGGTCATCGCAGATGGTCAAAATGGCTTATTATGCGATTTCTTCGACGTAGACGGCTTGGCAGAAGCCGCGCTGAACGTGCTCAAAGACCCACCGGCACACCGTACCACCCTGGGCATGGCCGCCCGCCGCACCATCGAAAGCCGCTATGCCCTTTCCGTCACCTTCCCACACTTGCTAAATTTGTTTGAAAAAGTCCTTTCGGGAAAGTAGGTCGCTTATGAATACCATTCACCTGGTTGACGAACGTTTCGATGCTTATCTCCCCATCCCTGAAACGCTATCCCTGACGAGCAAACCGCGCTGGTGGCGTGCCCTATTGACGATTTTTTTGATGTTATCCCATGCCTTGATGCTGGCACGTCCCATCCAGGCCGCTGCGCCGCTCAAACACAGCCCCAACCCTCAAAAACGCGCCCTGCGCTGGGAAGTCCTCCCCGAACCCCCGGCCGCCTTACTGCCCGATGAACAACGCTACGCGGCACAAGGAAAATGGGGAAGCAACCCCTGGGAGTTGCCGCGCCACCCCAAAGGGGATCCTGATACCCCATTCACGGAGACAAACGGGGACCTCATGGGGGCGCGCGTTTCCCAAAAAACACCTCTCCCCCCAGGGTCCCCGCGGGTCCCCAGCAGTATCCCGTACACCTTCAACGCCGCCACCGGCGCGTTGACCGTCACCCTGCCGGTCACTGCCACAACGTTCACCATCGGCTGCAACCTGAATCAGGTAGATTTCAACAGCGGCGACGTGATCCCCGTCAACTGCGATGCAGTCGCTTCAATGGATATCCAGGGCACCGATCAACCGGACAACATTGACGCCAGCCCTGTGACGCTCAGCGACTACCCCCTGTTGCAATCCATCACACTACAGGGAGCGGCCGGCAACGACACCTTGACCGCCTCCGAAAGTGACGACGTGCTCTACGGCGGCACCGGCAACGACCAATTAACCGCCGGCGCCGGCAACGACTCTCTGTTTGGCGATGCCGGCGATGATACGCTCTTTGGCAGCACAGGCGATGACTACCTGGTCGGCGGCGCAGACCAGGATGGCTTCATCAGCGCGGAAACGGGCAACGATACCATCATCGGTGGGCTGGGGGATGGAGACATCTTAAGCCCCGGCACCGGCACCGACTGGCTGATTGAGCCCGGGTTGGATAGCAACCTGACGCTGGGTGACGGCACAATTGGCGAGTTTGAAATTGTGCGCATCACCGCCGGTTCCAGCCCCAATCTGATTGATGCTTCCGGCTACACGAACGGCTCGTTTTACGTTGAAGGCTTAGGCGGCAACGACACCCTAATCGGCGGGAGCGGTGGCAGCATTTTGCTGGGCGGTGATGGAGACGATTCGCTCATCGGCGGCGCCGGTGTGGATAGTTTGTATGGCGCACTAGGGTTCGATACTCTGGTAGGCAACGGCGGCGATGATTACCTGGACGGCGGTGCCGAGGATGACTTCTTGAGCGGCATTGCCGGGGTAAACACCCTGGTCGGCGGTAGTGGCGTGGACGCGCTGCTCGAAAGCGGTCTATACACCTTCACGCTGAGCAACACCCTGCTATCCCAAACGCTGCCCATCTCCGTTACCAGCGCACTCACCGACTACCTGAGCACCATCGATGCCGCCACACTCAGCACCGGCAGCGGCAACGAAATTTTAGATGCCAGCGCCTTCACCGGCACCGTCAGCCTGGACGGCGGCGCCGGCAGTGATACGCTCTACGGCGGCACAAACAATGACGTGCTGCAGGTCAACGCGTACAACCCCGGCGACCAAAATCTCATTCAAGGGAATAACGGCGCCGATTTCATCACCGGGGCAGACGGCAACGATATTCTACTGGGTGATAATCCGGCGTATTCAACCGTCGGCGATGCAGATACCATCTCCGGTGGGGCCGGCGATGACTTAATTGTAGGTCATACCGGAAACGATTTTATGAGCGGCGGAGATGGGAATGACGTGATGTATGGCAGCAACGACCAGGATACCTTGCTGGGCGGCAGCGGTGACGATAGCCTGCGGGGCGGTTTCGGCAACGATTGGCTCAGCGGCGAGGCGGGCTTCGACTCGCTCAACGGGGAAGATGGCATGGATGCGCTTTGGGGCGGCATCGATGACGATAGTTTGTTCGGCAGTGTTGGGAACGATGTTTTGACTGGCGATGCCGGCAATGACCTGTTGAAAGGCGAGGACGGGAGCGATTCTCTCTACGGCTCCGATGGTGATGATAGTTTATACGGCGGGAATAGCGACGATTACCTGCAATCCACGTCCGGGCTCAACCTGTTTTATGGCGAAATCGGCAACGATACCCTCCTGGGTGGCCTAAACGAAGATACCCTGTACGGCAGCGACGGCAGCGACTCCCTGTTGGGTGGCGCCGCCAATGACCTGCTGTACGGCGAAAACGGTGGCGATTGGGCCGACGGCGGTAACGATAACGACCTCATCTACGGCGATTGGAACGCGAGCCTGTTTCCCGGCTCCGATACGCTCACCGGTGGTGTCGGGAACGATGAAATCTATGGCGACGAAGGCAACGATGTGCTCTTCAACCAAACCAGCGGCACGAATACCTTCCACGGCGGCCCAGGTAACGATATCTACCAGTTCACCGCAACCAACGGCATCGGCAGCAACATCGTCCAGGAGAATCTAAACGAAGGCAGCGACACGGTGGAATTCACGGCCACCTTTGCCAATAATCAGATTGCGCTAGACGGCGCACAAGAACACCTGACCCTGGGCAGTGAAGAGGCCCACTTTGACGCAAATCTGGAAGACCTGAACGTCGTAGCCGGGGACGGCGACGACGAAATCACCGTAGTGCCCTCGGAATTCGTGAACTTCCACGTGGATGGCGGGACCCACACCGCCGGCGATACGCTAAATTATGACAAAACCGGCTTGCAAAACGCCGCGGATGACGGTGCCGGAACGATTACCGCCGATGGACGCAAACCGGTCACCTACCAAAATGTGGAAAACGTTTCGCTGTTTGAAAACCTGAAGAAGATTTTCCTACCGTTGATTATCCGCTAAGCATCCGGCATGGTTCATTGGGTGCGGTAGCGAGGCTGAGTCGGACTGAAGTCCGGACTCAGTTCGTGAAAGGGGTAGCGGGGCGCTTGGCGACATCGCACTCGTTGGGAGCACCGACCCCCAGGTCGGCACGTTGGAAACGCCGCCCCCCAGGTCGGCACGTTGGGAACGCTGACCCACAAGTCGGCACGTTGGGAATGCCACCCCCCAGGTCGGCACGTTGGGAACACCGCCCCCCAGGTCGGCAAGTTGGGAGCGCCAACCCACAAGTCAGCACGTTGGGAATGCCACCCCCCAGGTCGGCACGTTGGGAACACCGCCCCCCAGGTCGGCACGTTGGGAACACCGCCCCCCAGGTCGGCACGTTGGGAACGCCGACCTCCAGGTC
>DAOTZN010000043.1:0-3425 GCA_034434095.1 Anaerolineales bacterium | reverse complement strand
CAATAAAAATGTCACCACGAAGTCCCAAAGGCACGAAGAAAAGGATAAAGACTTTGTGTCTTGGTGACTTTGTGGTAAAAAACGCCAAGAGGTCCCAAGTTATTGAGATGATACTTCTCCTGGCTTTGAGAAAATGCTGGGATACCATTGTACCGCGCTTTGCATTTCAAGAAAACGATTCCGGACGGTGGAAAGTGGACGATTGACGGTGGATGGTGGACGGTGGATGGTGCATGCGGCCCGTGTCATCCCATTGACGAACCGCCCTTTTCCCTGTACAATCTACCCAACAACCACATAACAACCGCGGTGCCTCGCTCCCGGATGGGCAGGCTTAAAGGCGAAGCCGGTGTAAGTCCGACACTGTCCCGCAACTGTAAGTTCGTCACACGACGAACAAGTCAGGTCGCCCGCCGCGTTAGGTTCACCACACCCTCGTGGAAAAGGAGGTGGGAACGGCGATGTCGCTCGATTTAATTCCGTAACCCAAGGCCCCCGTCTCCCCCGACGCGGGCTTTTTTTATACGCTCGTGGAGGAGACTATCGCGCACCCGATGGTGCACCGCACAAATGCGTTTCTTCTTACGCGCCTCTTCGTGGACGCTGCAGGGAAGAAATCTTCTCCCCAAAGCAGCCCTACAAAATGGCAAACAAACCAGACTTCCCTCACAACTCCTATGAAACTACACCCTTTTCTTCCCCTGGCTTTAGCAACCTTATGTCTCGTCTTGTTATTCGGTGGTCTGTCACACGTCCAGGCCGCCCCAACTATTGACCCCATTTCTCAAGCCGTCGCCTTCCTTCAAAGTAAACAACAACCCGATGGCGGGATAGATGCCTTCGAATTCGGCGCTTCCAACGCCAGCGGGACGGCCCGCGCCCTGCTGGCGCTATCCGCCCAGGGGCTGGACCCGGCCTTGCTGACCGCTGCCTCCGGCCAAAGCGCGCTGGACTACCTGGCCGCGCAGGCCATCACCTACACGCATGACGCCAGCGGCACCACTTCCGCCCATCTCTTCCCCGCTAATGCCGGGCTGCTGCTCAGCGCCATCAGCGCCGTCAACCAGGATGGACACGCCTTCGGCGGCATGGATCTGATTACCCAACTAGAAGCCACCTATCACCCGGCCAGCGGTGCTTATAGCACCACTGCCGTCTTGGGCTGGACGAGCGGCGCGGCCAGCACCCTCAACCAGGCCTGGAGCCTCCTCGGGCTGAGCGCGGCGGGCCAACCCGTCCCCGTGACCGCCACCACCTACCTGGTAAGCCTGCAAGCGCCCGATGGCTCCTGGGACGGCGGCAGTCCCGATTCCACCGGCCTGGCCGTCCTGGCACTGTTGGGCAGCGGGCATCTGCAACCCACCGACGCCCCCATCCAGGGGGCGCTGGACTACTTCCGCACCACCCAACTCCCCGGCCACGGCTGGCGTCCCTCTTGGGATAGCGCCCCGCTCAACGCCGATTCGACCGCCTGGGTACTGCAAGCCTTGAGTGCCGCCGGATACGCGCCTGCCTCGCTGACCTGGCACGATCCGGCCGGCGCCCTGCTGGGCCTGCAGCAAACCGACGGGCGCATTGGCGGCACCTACGCCAACGCCTACAGCACCGCCGAAGCCTTGTTTGGGCTGAGCGGACGCCCGCTCTACAGCCTGTCGGCGCGCACCCAGGCGCGCCGCGCCCTGGCTTGGTTGCGTACGCTGCAAAACGCCGATGGCTCCTGGAGCGATTTCGGTTCCCCCAGCCCAGGCGCCACCGCCGATGTGGTGCTGGCCTTCGCCGCCGCCGGATACGACCCGGCCAGCCTGACCGCCACCAACGGCACCACCCCGCTGGATTACCTGGCCACCCAGGCCTACACCTACACCACCCACGACCCCGCCTCCGCCGGAAAACTCATCCTGGCGGTGAGCGCCGCCAACCGTGACCCGTACAACTTCGGCGGGCAGAACCTTGTCCAGGTGCTAACCGGCACGCACTACAGCACCACCATCGGCGCCTTTGGCGTGCCCACCAACACCTGGCACCAATCCTTCGCCCTGCTGGGGCTGGCCGCGGCCGGAGAACCCCTCCCCGTCAACGCCACCCAAAACCTGCTGGCCCTGCAGCAACCCGATGGCGGCTGGAAATACGATCTCTCCCCCGCCGTCTGGAACACCACCACGCCCGATAGCACCGCGCTGGCACTGCAAGCCCTGCGCGCGGCCGGACTGCCCGTCACCCATAGCGCCATTCTCAGCGCTACCGCCTACCTGAGCGCCACCCAAGATGCCTCCGGCGGTTGGGGCAACGCCAACAGCACCGCCTACGCGTTGCAAGCCCTGTACGCCATTGACGCCGACCTTTCCGACTGGCGGACACCCGCGGGCCATACCCCGTTGGATGCCTTGCTAACTTATCAAAAAGTGGATGGCCCGTTTGTTTACCAATGGGATTCGCCCTGGAGCGCGCCGGTGGATAATTTCTTCGCCACGCGACAGGCCATACCGCCCTTACTGGGGGTTGCGTTCCCCATAGGTGGTGCGCCACTCACAGGTTTCACCGCTCCCCGCGCGCTCCCCGATGCGGACCGCGCCATCCCCGGAGACCCCGCGGCAACCTACGGCAACCCCGGCCTGTTTCGTCTACCGTTGGATGGCGACCCCGATGCCGACGCCACCTTTACCCTACAATGGCAACCCGTCGGCGCATCTACCTGGTTCACCGCCACCGTGCAGCGCAGCACAGGCTTGCTGAGCGCCACGCTGCCACTCACCCAACCGGTTGATTACCACTTTTTCCTCACGGTAAACGACCCAGATGGCGTACAATGGGGCAACACCTTGAGCACTTCGGTAACGATCGAAAGCCTGTTGCAACCACAGCGCATCTTCCTACCGTTCATCGTCCGCTAAACACCCACGCAGCAGTGACGGCCGCCTTGAAGGTGACCGTCACTTCCCCCTGCCCTTATGTCTCGTCGCCTCCTGTTCTTCTCCTTGTTGTGCTCCCTGTTGGCTGTGAGCCACGCCCTTGCCCAGTCCACCAACCAGGCCGGCATTGTGGTGCAATACGGCGATGGTACGCTGGTGACGTACTGCGTATCTTTCACCGGCACTACCATCAGCGGGTACGATGCGCTGCTGGCTACCGGCCTGGATGTTGAGGCCGCGTTTGACCCCTCAATGGGCGCGGCCGTATGCCGCATTGGCGCCCAGGGTTGCCCGGCGAACGATTGTTTTTGCCAAATGCCCGATTACTGGTCGTACTGGCATCAGCAAAACGGCGCCTGGGTTTACTCACAAAGCGGTGCGAGCAACAGCATGTTGCACGCCGGGGAGGTGGACGGCTGGCGCTGGGGAGCCGGCGACCCGCCAGGGAGCACGCCGGATTTCAACGCCATTTGTGCTCCCGCGGCGACCGATACGCCTGTCCCCCCACCCACAGAC
>DAOTZN010000042.1:0-2051 GCA_034434095.1 Anaerolineales bacterium | reverse complement strand
CCACCCTGGGGAGTGACACCATCTCGCCAACGGTTTTGGCACCTTTGGGCGACCCCGTCTCATCCACCTTGTACTTCGAATCCCTGGAAGGCATGCTGGTGACTATCCCGAATACCGCCACCGTAGTTGGCCCGACCAGTTACGGGACCGTTCAGGTAGTGCCTGGCTCTCTGGGGATTTCACGTGTGCTTCGAGGCGGCCCGTACGAAGGCATGCCCGTGGGGGTCCGTCCCGATGAACGCTATGGTAGCGGCGCTCCCGATCTGATTGTGGGTAGCGTTATTTCTGACGTAGATGGCCCGCTGACCTTCTCCTACAGCGATTACCTGATTGCCGACCAGGATGGCTACACAGTGGCAAGTGAAGCCACACCGCCCGGAGTACCGCCAGCCTGGTCAGCCGTGACGCCCTTGCAGTTCAGCGCGGCGACCATGAATACCCTCAACTTTGATAGCGCCGACCCGGCACTGAAGACCACCAAGATGGTTTCGCAGGTCTTGCAGATGAATGCCCCGGCCTTTATCGCGATTGAGGAAATTGACGCCGCCGGCGTGATGAACGATGTGTTAGCCGGTCTATCTGCCGCAGGTTACACCTATGACTTCGCCTACTCGCATCCCGATGTTGGTGGGCACGGTGTGGCACTGATGTGGCGTACCGACATGGTCACAGGTGTCGTTACTTCTACTGCCTACCAGGGTTGTTCGGCTGTGGGTAGTTCCTCATCTACCTACGATCCGTTGTGGGACACCTGCCAGGCAGTGGGGCAGTACCCACTCTTCTCGCGGCGCCCGGTAGTGGTCACTGCGACCGTGCAACTGGCCTCCGGCCCGCAGCAGATGGTGGTGATTGCCAACCACTTCAAGTCCAAACTTGGTGGCGCTTCTGCCGATCAACGTCGCCTGGAGCAGGCGCAATTCGTCCATGATTTGGTGGCGCAATTTGAAGACCAGACGCCCTATGTGTTGGTCATGGGCGACCTGAACGATTTTGAAGATTCGCCGACCTTGCAGGCGTTGTATGCCGGTGACGTGCTCACCAATACCTGGTACAGTCTACCGCCGGAGCAACGCTATAGTTACGTTCACCTGGGCGTCTCACAAATCCTGGATCATATCTTAGTCTCCCCGGCTTTGATGGATGAATTAGTTGGCATGTCGCCGATGCACTTCAATGCCGATTACCCCTACGGGTACACCAATCAGTCGGCCGTCTGGCGCAATTCCGACCATGACCCGGTTGTGGCTACCTTCGAATTCCTCTACAAGACAATCTTCCCCGTGATTTTCAATCAGTACACACCATAACACGGTAAACAGGCAAGCATTTTGGGAAAGCGGCGGAAATACCGCCGCTTTCCTGCATTTCACGGGCTTGCAATGGTGCAGGAGTCGGCGGTGTAGCACCTTTTGTATTTCTATGGTAAAAAGTAGGAGATTGCTTCTATTGTTCCTTACATGATGCGCGTTTGTTCGTGGAAAATTCTTACCCAAAGAAACAAGGAGTTCTCATGCGCCTTTCCGATTTGAATTGGATGGATGTGGAAGCCTATCTGAAACACGATGACCGCTTAATGTTGGTGTTGGGGGCGTGTGAACAACATGGCTACCTCAGTTTGATGACTGATACCAAAATCCCACAGGCCTTGGCGGATGCGGCTTCTCAGCAGACGGGGGTTCTTGTGGCACCTGCGCTTCCGTTTGGGGCCTCACCGTACTTCCTGGCCTATCCCGGCACCCTTTCTTTGCGCATAGCTACACTGATGGACATAGCCGAAGACCTGGTGCGGTCGGCCTACGGGCAAGGCTTCCGGCGCATTCTGGTGCTCAATGGGCATGGTGGCAATGACCCCGTACGCGCTCGCCTGTATGAGGTAGCCAACAGTCTACCGGATATTCGCCTGCGCTGGTACGCCTGGTGGACCTCCCATAGTGTAGAGCAGATCGCGCAAACCCATGACCTCAAGCCTGCCCATGCAAACTGGTTGGAGGCCTTTCCGTTTACCATTGTGGGCGACTTGCCGGAAATACCGAAGGCGCCACCGACCGTTT
>DAOTZN010000041.1:0-3795 GCA_034434095.1 Anaerolineales bacterium | reverse complement strand
GGTCACCGTCGGGGGCGTTGTGTCCACTCCCCCGGGGTCAGGAACATCTTGAAGCCGCCAGTCGCCCGCGGTATCGGTGTCCACATCCGGGGGGTAACGTTCTACCGATTGACCGGCAGCAGGAGCGGGGAGGGCGGGGTCAAAAGCGAAGGTGGAATTTCCCCAGGAGACGGCATCCAGCAAATGGTCTCCCCCATCCAGGAGGAGCACTTCGTCACCACTGTTGCTCAGATTGAGGCTGCCGCTCGCCCAGGCGGTGTACTTCGCCAAGTCGGGGACATCGGGCAGGGTATCCGATAGTTCGTAAGCGGGGGCAAAGCCCCAGGTGGACGAGAAGACCGTACCCTGGACGGCCACGATGAGCGGGGTGTGCGGCGAGATGAAGGCGTCGCTTGGGAAGGCGTACATGCCCTCGCCCCCGCCGGATTGCTCTTCATCTCCGATTTTCAGGCCGCTGAGGGTGACGGTGTAGGCTTCCGGGTTGTAGAGTTCCATCCACTCGGCCGCCGGCTCGCCCCCGGAAAGCGGGCGCACGTAGATTTCGGAAAGGTACACACGCCCCATTTGAGGGGTTGCGGTGGCGGTCGGCCAGGGGGTGGCGGTGGGATAGTGCGGGTCTGCTGTGCCGGGATTGGGGGAGGCCTGTATCCGCCAGTCTTCGGCTACGTCTTCGTCCTGTACGGCCGGGTAGCGCTCCAGGCTGGCTCCTTCGGGCGGGTGCGGCGCGGCGGGGTCGAGAAAAACATGCGAACTACCCCAGGAAAGAGCATCCACCGACCGGTTATCGCCATCCAGCAACAGGAGTTCGTCACCCGCATTGCTCAAATTGATGTTGCCGGAGGCCCACCACAGGTATTTGGTTAGGGTCGGCACGTAGGGGTCGGTCTGGTTGAAGGCGTAATCCGGCGGCCAACCGTAGGTGGCTTGAAAAACGGCCGCATCGTTGGCAATCACGATGACGCCATAAGGCGGCAGTTGTGCGCCGGAAGGAAATTGGTACATGCCCTCGCCTTTGGCAACGCTTTCGGCATCCCCTAGTTTGTAGGGACGCAAATCCAGGGGCCGCCCGTAGGGGTTGTAGAGTTCCACCCATTCGGCGGCCGGCTCATCACCAAGTGGATCGAAAAGCACTTCGCTGATGAGTAATGCGGGAGGCGGGTCACGCCGCACAATGAGCGGCAGGTAGACGCGCCGTTCGCCCTGAGCGGCGCTTAGGGAAAAGAAAAGGGCAGCCGTAATCAACAGGCTGCCCATAACGAATGCGATTTTGTGCTGGCCGGGCCTGATTTTCATCTTACGTATTTCCTCCAACGGCATTGGTGCTGTTTTGATGATAGCAAGTTTGGAAGGGGCAAGTCAAGGATAAATTTATGGAAAGTCAGGACTTTTAGGGTGAGCGGTTTACAACAGACCGGGCTGAGGCACTCTTCGTTAGCATACAGCCCTGGTCTGAGATCTGCCAATCACCTGACCAGCAACACCGGGCAATCGGCATGTGCCACCACTTTCTGGCTGATACTGCCAATCAGCAATGCGGTGAGCCGCCCCATGCCGCGCGCCCCCATGATAATCAAATCACTGGCACGCGTTTTGGCGACATCGAGAATGGCTTCTGCGGCCGGGCCTTCTAAAATTTCCTCTTTAATTTCGCCAGGCACCTCGCCTACTCGCCGGCGCGCCTCTGCCATCATCTCTTCCGCTTGTTGCAAACGTCCTGTGAGTAACCGTTGATAATCCGGTTCGCCGATATAGGATGGGACAGGGTCATATGCAATCACGATTCTCAGCGTAGCCTGATAAGTCCGTGCCATCTCCCCTGCCAGATCGGCCGCCCGTTGAGCAGCCTCTGAGCCATCAAACGCTAACAGAATTTTTTGAAACATACAGACCTCCTTTCCTCCTACACTTGTAGTATACAAAATTGAGCGTCTCAATTCAACCCCCAATTGATCCCCGAACCTTGTGTGTCAACTGTTCTCGTTGGGCATCCCCCTTGACGAACGTGCCGTTCCGTTGTACAACTAAAGCCCGCGGACATCTGAATCCTTCTCCCCCCAAAGGATCGCAATATGAGCAAACACCTGGTGCTGGTAGCCGGCAACATCGGCGCCGGCAAAACTTCCCTCACCAAGCGCATCGGAGAACGGTTGGGGTGGCGCACCGCCTTTGAATCGGTGGACGATAACCCCTACCTGTCGGATTTCTACAATAACATGCGGCAATGGAGTTTCCATCTGCAAATTTTCTTTTTGGGACACCGTGCCGAGCAACATCTTCAAATGGCCGCGCGCCCCCAATCGGCCATCCTGGATCGTAGCATCTACGAGGACGCCTACATCTTTGCCCGCGTGCTGCACCACATGGGCAATTTAAGTGAGCGCGATTACCATGCCTACCGCCGGTTGTTCGACCTGGTCACCCGCACCTTACCGTCGCCAGATTTGTTGATTTACCTTAAAGCCCCGGTAACGGTATTGATGGAACGTATCCACCGGCGCGGGCGCGGCATGGAAAGCGGCATCACCGCCGAGTATCTGGCGTTGCTGGATACCTTTTATGACGAATGGCTGCAAACCTTCGATTTATGCCCTGTGCTCACCATCCAGAGCAACGACCTGGATTTTGTTCATCAGTCCCAACACCTGGACATCGTCATCGAACGCATGCATGGCCTGTTGCATGGGCGCGAAGAATTAGTGCTATAAGCCGCTTCGTTTTACAAGGTTTTTACACGACGATTAACTTTTGGTTGCACTCTCTACTTACAATGAGCGTGTAAATTCCACCCCGGTTGGCCTGAGGGTAGCCCGTTCAGCGGAGACAGCCCAGGCCAACCCCAGAACACACACGGAGGTGCAACCATGAGTAAGAAAACCATCGTTTTAATTGCCTTGACCGCATTGCTTAGCGGCCTGCTGTATGCCCTGCCCACCTTTGCCGCCGCCCCATTCCAGGGAGCACAGCCCCCGGCAACATCCAACCCTGCAGTGCAGGGAAAACGCCCCCAACCCAATACCCCTAACCGGGCAGGCGAAATCACCGCCCTAGGGGAGAACAGCATCACGGTACAAACCCGCGCCGGTCAGGAGATAACCATCGCGGTAGACGAACACACCGTGTACGTCACCCCCGAAAGCGCTATCACCTTTGCCGAGTTGCAAGTGGGCGATAAAATCGCCTTTGAAATCAACCGCGAAGGCGACACCCCAACCGCGCACGTCGTCATCCAAATTCCTGAGAACTACGACCTGCGCCAACTGCGTCAAAACACTTTCCAGGGCGAAGTGTGGGCGATTGGCAATGACAGTCTCACCTTACAGACCCGCCGGGGGGAACAGGTGGTGCTCCACGTGGACGGTACGACCGCTTTCCAGAGCCCTACCGGCCTGATACAGGCTTTCGGCGATTTACAGGTGCACATGCAAGTAGGAGTCTTTGCTGCCCCACAGGATGACGGCAGCCTGCACGCCAACGTGCTCATCGCCGCCCGGCCGCGAGTCAGCAAGCACCTCGGCACGGTCGCCGCAGTGGATGGCAACAGCCTGACCCTGGAGCGCCGTGACGGGCAACGCATCACCGTCCAGATCAACGCGGAAACACGCTTCAAGGGCGAAGTAACCTCGCCGGCAGACGTGCAGCCTGGGATGCAAGCCCTGGTAGCGGCCTACCCCGACAGCAATGGCACATGGACGGCTGTATTGGTGGGCAGTCGCAACGCCCCGCAAGGCAATAACACACCGTAGGCCCGACCCCATCCCCCTATGGCAAAGTGACCGCCACCTGACAGGTGACGGT
>DAOTZN010000040.1:0-3153 GCA_034434095.1 Anaerolineales bacterium | reverse complement strand
TGATTGCCTATTGCCGACAACCCAAGAAGCCGTCTCTTGGGCTTGGCACTCTGCCCGCTCTCGTTGCTTAACCCGAATTCACGTTAATTACCTAACTACAACCACACACCTGCCATACAGCCGTAACGCTCTCATAACAAAAGGTAACTATAATCCAAATTGCAACCATCCAGAACAAAAGGTCGCCTTGGATTATTATGACTTCATACGTTCATTCCTCCCCACCCCCAGAAACATCCCCTTTGATGCTGCATACTCGCCGGTTATACGCCGCCGGTCAACGGATGTTTGCCCAATCCGAATGGCAGGCCGCCATCCGGTTGTTCGAACTGGTACTTCAGGTAGACCCCTCCCACCTGGAAGCACGCCGCCACCTGGGTGAAGCCCTGCTCGAACAAGGCCGGGTGAAGGAAGCCTTGCAACATTTACACCAGGTGTATCAAAACGACCCCAACGCGGGACAGGATATCTTCCGCCGGGCACTCACTTCTCTAGCCATGCAACAAGCCAGCCGCCAGCCGGTTGAACAGGCGATTCAGGCAGAAGGAATCATCCAACCCACAGATGAACCGGCAGCGGAAGTACCACCAACCCTGACATCAACTACGGAAAACCCAACCGATGTTGTCGTCCGGACCTCCCCGGCAATCAACGCGGAAAATGCCGGCACCTTGCACGAACAAAAAAGGGTGGGGCGGGGAAGGATTGTATCGATTGCCTATGCGCCGGATGGCGAAACCCTGGCGCTAGGCACTGCCATTGGCATTTACCTGTATGACCTCAACACCTTCCATGTGAAACAGTTTCTGCCCACCCCGGCTTGGGTTTGGTGCCTGAAATATGACCGGCCAGGCCAATGGTTGGCCGCCGGCATGGAAAATGGCAAAATCCGCTTATGGCAAATGAACGAGCCAGAAAAGCCATTGGACATTCCCGCGCATCAAGAAGCAGTTCAAACCCTGGCTTTTTCGTCCGATGGGCGCTTGATGGCCAGCGGAGGAGGTGATGGCATGGTACGCCTGTGGCAAATGAGTGACCACACCTTACTGCGCACGTTTGAATACGATAAGGGACCCATTCGTGCGCTGGTTTTTTCCCCCGACGACACCAACCTTGCACTGGCTTTTGGTCATCGCCACATTCACATTCGTCGGGTGCGAGATGGCGCCTTGATCCACATCCTGCACGGGCACCGCCAGGCAGTGCGAACGCTGACATATACTTCCGATGGCCGCTTGCTGGCTTCCGGGGCAGAAGATGGGCACATTAACTTGTGGAAACCAGGCGAAGAAAGCCCAACCAAGACGCTCACAGATTTCATGGGCATTGTCACGCAAATCAGTTTCTCGCCGGATAACCGCACCCTGGCCTCTGGCTCTTGGGATGGCAGTATCCGCCTGTGGCGTCCCGGCAATGGCCGCATTTGGCAACACCTGGAGGAGCAGCGCTACCCCATCTCCCATTGTCTATTCTCTCCCCAGGGGTACACACTGAGCAGTTTAACCATCCACGAGGAAGTCGTTCGCATCTGGAACATATCCAATGGCGAGATGATCAAATCGCTGTCCCATAATGGCGCATTAACCAGCCTGGCGATTTCCCCTCAACAACACTACCTGGCCGCCGGCAGCGAAGACGGCAACGTCCTGTTGTGGAGTTACCCCCCTGACGAGGCAAGCGCTGAAGTGACCCTGGTAGGACATCGGCAAGCCGTACGCAGTCTGACCTTTGATCCCCAAGGGGAATACCTGATCTCTGCCGGGAAAGACCCCTTCCTTTTAGTCTGGAAACTCTCGCATAGCGCTGCCCGCCGCATTGCACTACCTGACCACTGTGGCATGATCACCCGGATACGTTTCAATGCACAAGGAGAATGGCTATTTGCCGCCACCGAAAGTGGAGACATATTCTACTGGTCAGCGCACAAACTATGGGAAGCGGCTATGCTGCCGGTTGTGCCCAAACGATGGGCGCAACTATCTAACCCCATCGAAGACCTGGTTTACAGCCCAAAAGGCGATTTGTTGGCTGCCATTGAACCGGGTAGAATCTCCTTATGGCATATTCCCAGTAAAACTTTGGTGAAAACATCCAAAGAGCATCTAGGGACATTGCGTTGCGCCAGTTTCTCTTCCAACGGCGACCTGCTGGCCATTGGCGCCATGTCCGGGGCGCTACACCTGTGGGATACCACCGCAGGGCGGCTGCGCCGAAGCCTGATGCCAACCGGTAGCGCACGTGCAATACGTAGCCTGGATTTCAGCCCAGATGGTCAGGTACTGGCATCTTCCGGGGTGGATGGAAATATCAACCTGTGTGAGGTAAGCACGGGAAGGCTCCTGAACACGCTCCAGGGGCACACGCAACAAATCTGGCAGGTGGCCTTCACCCCAGATGGCAAAACACTGCTCTCCGCAGGGGATGATGGCACGCTGCGCTTTTGGACACCTTGACGGTGCACATAAAGACACGGAGGGGCTAGGCCTCTGAGGCAAAAAACGCTAAGGACTCCCAGGTTGTTCGCAATTTATTTCCCCTGGTGCTCCCCGTTGCCTGTTGTGGCTGTTATAATTGCTTTATTCGATTTCCTATCTCGTTTCACCTGCTGAGGTATTCTCTCTGTGCCAAGACAACGTTGCCCCTATCTGGGTTTAGAAAACGACCCCGAAACTTGCCACGCTTTTCCCAGCGAATCAAATTACTGCTACCGCCTGAGCACACCGCAAAGTCTCGAGGCGTCGCATCAAAGCGCGTATTGCCTGACCTCCTCTTACTCCAGCTGTGAAATTTTCCAGCAAGCCACGTTGCGGACCCAACAAGCCAGCGTCAGCGTAGAGGAGCGCCGTCGCTCTGCCATTATTTTGATGTGGCTGAGCGCTGCCGGTTTGCTCGTCACGCTCATCGCCGGGTTGTATCTCTTTGACTGGACGCCCGTCTCGGCTGTGCTCTTCGGGCACCCTTCCAGCACGCCCACCCCACCATCTGGTTTTGTCTTGTTCGGGAAAGGCGGCACCCCGCAAGTCATCCCTGCGAATGCCAGCGCTACCCCCACACCCACTGCATTGCTCGCGGCCAGCGATACACCAACGCTGGCAGCCACCACGCAAGCCGTAGATACGCCAACCTTCACCCCCTACCCCACCCTGCCAACGG
>DAOTZN010000039.1:0-10633 GCA_034434095.1 Anaerolineales bacterium | reverse complement strand
CTATGCCTGAAAACATTCTCGTAGCCGTTGCCTGGCCCTATGCAAACGCCCGCATTCATGCCGGCAACCTGACCGGCGCTTACCTGCCGGCAGATATCTTTGCCCGTTACCATCGTCTGAAAGGCAACCACGTTCTGATGGTTTCCGGTTCCGATGCGCATGGGACGCCCGTCACCGTGCGTGCCGAGGCCGAGAACACCACGCCCTACGAAGTTTATCGCCGTTTCCACGATGGCTTTTTGGAAATTTTCCAAAAAGTAGGCCTGCATTACGATTTGTTCACCAGCACCCATACCCGTAACCACTTCGAGGTTTCGCAGGCCGTTTTCACCGCGTTGAAGGATAACGGCTACCTGTACACCGACCGCCAGCAGCAGTGGTACGCGCCTTCCCTGGGGCGTTTTCTTCCCGACCGTTACGTGGAAGGCACTTGCTACATTTGCGGCTATGAAAACGCGCGCGGCGATCAGTGTGATGGCTGTGGAAATTTGCTGGATGCCACCCAGTTGATTAACCCGCGCTCAAAAATTGACGGGAGCACCCCCGAATTGCGCGAGACCGAACATTTCTACCTCGACTTGGGAAAACTGCAGGATGAGGTAGTCGCCTTTTTGAGGGAACGGGAATCTTACTGGCGCCCGAATGTGATGCGCCAGTCCCTGGGGCAGATCTTGGCCGAAGGGTTGCACGGCCGCCCCATTACCCGCGATCTCTCCTGGGGCATCGAAGTCCCCGTGGATGGATGGCGGGAGAAACGCCTGTACGTGTGGTTCGAAGCCGTGATTGGCTACCTTTCTGCGCCGATAGAATGGTCACACCTCATCGGACAACCGGATGCCTGGCATTCGTGGTGGTTCAACCCAGATGCCAAAGCCTACTACTTCATCGGTAAAGACAATATCCCCTTTCATGCGGTGATTTGGCCGGCACAGTTGATTGGCGTCGGAGAACGCTTTGGCGAGATTTTTGCCGAGGTCTCCGGAAAACCCCTGACCCTGCCTTACGATGTGCCCGCCAATGAGTTTATGAACCTGGAAGGTAAGAAAATTTCCGGCAGCCGCAATTGGGTAGTGGACGTGCTCGATTTTCTCGAGCGCTACGATGCGGACGCCTTGCGCTACTACCTGACGGTCAACATGCCGGAGAGCAAGGACACCGACTGGGATTGGGCTGACTTTTACAATCGCAATAACGGTGAACTGGTGGCTACTTGGGGCAATTTGGCAAACCGGGTGCTGGCCTTCGCTCACAAGCACTGGGATGGCCGTGTTCCTGAACCGGGCGAATTGCGCCCGGGCGACCGAGAAATCCTGGAGACGATAGAAGCCGGTTTTGAAAGCGTGGGGGCATACCTGGAGAAGGTGCAACTACGCGCCGCGTTGGGCGAAGCCATGCGTCTGGCGGGGGAGGTCAACAAATACCTGGATACGACCGGCCCGTGGTTTGAAGTCAAGCAGGATAAGGCGCAGGCCGCCAAGAGCATCTACACCGCCATGCGCTGTATTGATTCGCTCAAGGTGCTGTTTTCCCCCTTCCTGCCCTTTAGCAGTGAGAAATTGCACACTTACCTGGGCTATGAAACACCGCTATTCGGTTCACAGAAGGTAGAAACCCACAGTGACGACCTGGGCGAGCACAGCGTATTGCGTTACCTGCCCGAGGGCGCTAGTGGACGGTGGGAGCCCAGCCGTTTGCAGCCTGGACAGGCCTTTCAGAAACCTAAGCCGCTCTTCCGAAAACTGGATGCCTCCATTGTGGAAGCAGAACGCGCCCGCCTGGGCTAGTTTTCCGTGCAATCACTTTGTGTAGGACGGGCTGGAAAGCCTGTCCTACACAAAGGTTACCGGCCTGTTACGCCACTAACTTGACCACCTGGTAGTCTCCCAGGGCTTGCAGCAGGTGTTCCACCCGCAGGATGACGGCTACATTGCGTTCGCCGGAGCCCATCGAGATTTCTTCCTGCGCCAGAACATCCTCCTCCACCAGAATGGGGACGGGCGTTGGTAGCCCCAGTGGCCCTACCGCGCCAATCTGGTAGCCGGTCACGGAGAGCACTTCTTCCGGGGTGGCCATTGTCAGGCGGGATTGCCCCAAATGACGGCGTAGGGCCGGCCAGGAGATGCGTCGCAGGCCGTTAATCAGCGCCAGGTGGTATTGCGCTTCGCCGGTGCGGAATAGGATGCTGCGCACGACTTGTTGTGTAGATTGTCGGCGCGCTTCGGCAGCGGCTTCTAACGACCGGATGGGTGTCTGGTGCCGAAAAAGGCGGTACGGGATGCCTTTTTCATCCAGGACGCGGGCTACAGGGGGGAGGGAAAATTCAGAGGACATGTTGAGGGTGGGGTCATTCCCCGGAGGGTGGAAAATTTTTGGGGGCGCAGCCCACCTGAAATTCCCGTTGGTTCCCTTCATCGGGGAGGAAAAAACTATCGGTCTTCGTACCCATTGGGATGGTTGAGATGCCACTTCCAGGCGCTTTCGAGGATGTCTTTCAAACGGGTGAAACGCGGCTGCCATCCTAATTCCTTGCGGATGGTTTCACTGCTGGCAACCAACACGGCCGGGTCGCCGGCGCGGCGCGTTCCTATTTCAGCCGGGATGGGATGCCCGGTGACCTGACGGGCGGTCTCGATAACTTCCTTGACCGAGAAGCCTTTGCCGTTGCCCAGGTTGTAGCGGCGGCTGCCCTGGTCTAGGGCGTAGAGCGCCAGGATATGCGCTTGGGCTAAATCGAGTACGTGAATGTAGTCGCGGATGCAGGTGCCATCGGGGGTGGGGTAGTCATCGCCAAAGATGATGACCTTTTCGCGCTTGCCACGCGCCACTTCCAACACGATGGGAATGAGGTGCAGTTCGGGGTGATGGTCTTCGCCGCGCGTCTCGGATGCGCCACAGGCATTGAAGTAGCGCAACGCGGCATAGCGCATGCCGTAGATGCGATCCATCCAGTGCAGGTAACGCTCCAGGATGTGTTTGGATTCGCCATAGGGGCTGCCGGGCACGATGCGCTCGTTCTCGTCAATCGGCATGCGTTCGGGGTCATCGAACAGATTGGCCGTTGAGGACAGGATGAAGCGTTTGACGCCGTGCTCCACCATGCTTTGCAGCAGGTTGAGCCCGCAGAGGACGTTTTCCCCCAGGTAGAGGAAAGGCTCTTGCATGGATTCGCCCACCAGCGTTTTAGAGGCGAAGTGCATGACGGCATCGGGCTGGTAGGTGGAGAGCAAGTCGTCAATGGCCGGGCGGTCGCGCAAATCGCCCTCTACGAACGTGGCCTGTGGGTGGACGGCAGCGCGGTGGCCTTGGGAAAGGTTGTCGAAGACGATGACTTCTTCGCCCTTTTCGATGAGTTGTTCGGTGACGATGCTGCCGATATAACCGGCGCCGCCGGTAACGAGGATTTTCATGGGTGAGTCTCCTTTGGGGTTGGGAAGATGGTGTAGGGCGAAAAATGTTTCGCCCCTACGTGTTATGCACGAAAGGCCTTTTGCCCCTACCTGCTTTACGCTTCCAAATAGGGGATGTAATCGGCGCGTGCCAGGCCTTGCTCTACGGCTTTGGAGGCTACCGCACGTGCCACGGCCGCATGGATGGATTTGTCGAGTGGATTGGGGGCTAGTTCCCCTTCGGGGGTCATTTTGGCCAGGGTTTCAGCGGCTGCCAGGTACATCTCGTCGCTGACGTAGGGGGTGTAGGAGTCAATCGCGCCCCGCAAGATGCCGGGGAAGCCCAGCACATTGTTCACCAGTTTGCCATCCGCGGCAAAGGCAGCCCCGGCTTCTAGTGCCACTTCTGGCTCGATTTCCGGATTGGGGTTGGAGAGCGCCAGGATGATTTGTCCCTCGCGCACCATTTCCGGCTTGATGAGCCCGGGCGCGCCGGTGGTGGCAATGACCACATCGGCCTGCGCCATGATTTCCGTCAGCGTGGCAGGGATGCCGCCGGCTTGCTGCAACCGTTGTTGTGCCTCGGCGGATAAATCGGCACCCAGCACCGGGTTGCCGGTGTACTTCATCAGCATCTTGGAAATTGCCATGCCGGCTGCCCCCAAACCGATTTGCCCAATGCGCACCGCGCGCAAGTCTATTTCCAAAGAGCGGGTCGCGACCATCAGTGCGGCGGTGGTCACTACAGCCGTGCCGTGCTGGTCGTCGTGAATGACCGGAATATCCAGTTGCGCTTGCAGGCGGGTTTCGATGTCAAAGCAGCGCGGCGCGGAAATGTCTTCTAATTGAATAGCCGCGAAAGTGGGGGCGATGTTGGCCACCGTTTTCACGATTTCGTCCGGGTCTTTGGTGTTCAGCAGAATGGGCACTCCCGAAAGGCCAACCAGTGTTTCCATCAGCATGGCCTTGCCTTCCATAACCGGCATACCGGCTAATGGGCCGATGTCCCCCAGCCCCAGGATGGCCGTGCCGTCTGTCACGATGGCGACCAGGTGGCTGGTGACGGTGTAGCGGCGCGCCAGCGAAGGGTCTTCGGCAATTTTTCGGCACACCTCGGCCACGCCGGGCGTGTATACCCGCCGCAAGGTGTAGAGCGAATCAATCACGTAGCGGCTGCGGATGGCAATTTTGCCTTTCTTGTGCAACTCCAACACTTCATCGCGTACGTCTAAAACACGGGTGCCGGGGTTTTCTTCCATTGCCTGCAGGATGCGCCGCATTTGGGCTTCGTCATCGGCATATATGGTGATGTCGCGCGTGATGGTGTGCAGGCCCTCGTGCAGAATGTGGATTTCGCCAATCGAGCCGCCCTCTAAAGAAACGGCAGTCAGCAGACGCGCCAGCGTGCCGCGTGCCAGAGAGTTTTGGCATTGCACGGTGCGCATGATTTTGTTTTCCCAATTCATAGTGTGCCTCCGTCTTGGTATGGTTGTCCCTTGAGGGGGATGTGGCTCATGGCGTACTCGGCCATGGCAGTGATGGTTAAACTGGGGTTGACGCCCGGATTGGCGGGCATGACCGATCCATCCACGACGTACAAGCCGGGGTAGCCGTGTGCCTGGAAATCTAGCCCGACCACGCCCTCTTCGGGGCTTTTCCCAATTGGGCAACCGCCCATGATGTGCGCCGTCATCGAAATATCCAGCAGACTTTCATTGATGGAGCCGGCCGGGATGGCATCTCCGATTTTCTCGGCCAGGTGTCGGGTGACCTGGTGGGCAATTGGCAGCCCACCGGGGATGTTTTGCTCCTGGTCTGGCTCGCTGACCAGCCCTTTACGAAACAGCGTGAACAGGCTGCGCCCCAGGCGCAGGTTGACGCGGTTGTCCACGTTTTGCATGACCAGTAGGATGATAGAGCGTTGTGCCCAGTTGGGGAGAAAATGGGTATACGCGAAGTCTCGAAAGCGGGTGATAATTTGCGCCAGGGTTTCCAGCAGCCGCCGCCAGAAGGAGCGGCCTTGATCCACAAATGGCCCGGTGAGGAAGCGCATTAACGAGGAACCGGCCGGGTAACGCACCGGTTCGATAGTGGTGTTTTCGTCCAGGTTGCAGATGGATGTGATGGCGATGCCGCGGGAATAATCTACGTTCAGATTGCGCGTGATGACACCGGTAAGTGATTCGCTGTTGGTGCGCACCCTGTGCCCCAGGGTAGGGGAGAGATTTGGCAGGCTGCGCGTTTCCTCCCGACAGCGGAAGAGCAGGCGCAGCGTGCCCAGTGCACCGGCGGCCACGATGACGTGACGGGCATACACGCGCCGTTCCGGTTTGATGAGACGGGTGCTGGAGCGGTAGACGACCTCGTAGCGCGCCCCCTGCGGCCCATTTTGCAGCGGACGGATATCGCGCACTTCGTTTTCTGCCCACACCTGCACGCCGCGCTTTTCGGCCAGATACAGGTAATTTTTCACCAGCGTGTTCTTGGCATTGTGGCGGCAGCCGACCATACATCCGCCGCAGTGGATGCAGCCCTTACGAGGGGGACCTTCCCCATTGAAGTAGGGGTCGGGCACTTCCTCGCCGGGGTGGTCTGGGTCTCCGAAGAAGATAGCCACCTCTGTGGGGTGGAAGGTGTGCTCCAGCCCACGCTCACGGGCGATTTCGCGCATTAAATGGTCAGATTTCCACAGCCGTGGGTTGCGCGCCACCCCCAACATGCGACGGGCGGTCTCGTAGTGCGGACGCAACACTTCTCCCCAGGGGAGGGGGTGGTTCCAGCCCGGCTCTGCGAAGGTCGGTTCGGTGGGCTTCATGGATACCGTGGCATATCCCAAACTGCCGCCGCCCACCCCGACGCCGTGCAGTACCAGCACGTCTTTGAACGGACTGATTTGCAAGATGCCAAAACTGCGCATGGGAGGCGCCCACAAGTAGCGCCAGAATTGCCAGTTGCTGGTGGCAAAATCCTGGTCACGGTAGCGCTTGCCTTTTTCCAGCACCAATACGGAGTAGCCTTTCTCTGCCAGACGCAATGCGGAGACGCTGCCCCCAAAGCCGGAGCCGATGATAACGTAATCAAATGTAAACGATGCTTTTGCCATGTGGCATGTCCTTTCCAGAAGCCCGTTTTCGGGTGGGTGCGGCAATGCGGAAAAACTCCGGTCACTATTGTAGCAAAAAACGCCAATTTGTGGGTTGGATAGTTAGGTAGTTGGGTAGTTGGATAGTCGGGTAGCCAGAGAGTCAGGTGCCCACGGTCTACCGTCTACCGTCCACTCTTCATCGTTTCACGTTCGCGCTGGTATAATCTCGCCCGTGAACAAAACTGCGAATCGACAAATCGCCCGCGCGGCCGGCACAGTGATGCTGGCCTTTGTGCTCAGCAACCTGGTCGGGTTGGTACGGCAAATTCTGATTTCACGCGCCTTTGGCACCGGCACGGAGATTGATGCCTTCAACGCTGCCAGCACCTACCCCGACTTGATTTTCAACCTGGTGGCGGGGGGCGCACTGGCTTCGGCCTTCGTGCCCACCTTTACCGGCCTCCTGGCGCAGGAAAAACGCGCACAGGCCTGGCACCTGGCCTCCAGCATTATCAACCTGGTGTTGCTCATCCTGATCACCTTGAGCGCCCTCTCCGCCGTGTTTGCACCGCTCATCGTGCGTCACATCCTGGCGCCGGAGTTTTCCTCCGCTCAACAGGCGCTGACCGCCCACCTTTTACGCATCTTGCTCATTTCCCCCACCGTCTTTGGGTTGAGCGGGTTGTTGATGGGGATTTTGAACGCCCATCAGGTTTTCTGGCTGCCGGCCCTGGCGCCGACCATGTACTGGCTGGGGATGATTTTCGGAGTCGTGGTGCTGGCGCCGGGGATGGGCATTGACGGATTGGCCTGGGGGGCCGTTCTGGGCGCCGGGATGCACCTGGGCGTGCAAGTGCCCGGCTTGTTGCGCTTGCCGCAGCGCCGTTACCTGCCCACGCTGGGGCTACGTTCGGCGCAAGTGCGTGAGGTCGGGCGCTTGATGGCGCCGCGCCTGCTGGGGGTGGCGATTGTGCAACTCAACTTCGTGGTCAACACCCTGATTGCCAGTGGTCAACCGGCGGGCAGCCTGACGGCCATCAAAGTCGCCTGGGCGGTGATGACCATGCCGCAGGTGGTGATTGCACAGGCGATTGCCATTGCCGCTTTGCCGACCTTCTCGGCGCAGATTGCCCGCAATGCCCCGGACGAGATGCGCACTTCACTGGCGGCCACGTTGCGCGGCGTGTTGCTGCTTTCGATGCCGGCCGCCCTCGGCCTGATTATCCTGCGCAGGCCGGTGGTGAGCGTTCTTTTTCAGCGCGGCCAGTTTGACGCCCATTCCACGCAACTGGTTGCCTGGGCGTTGCTGTGGTACACCCTCGGTTTGGTCTCGCATTCGGTCGTTGAAATTCTGTCGCGTGCCTTCTACGCCTTGCACGATACCAAAACCCCCGTTTTTGTCGGTGCAGCGGCCATGAGCCTGAACGTGGTCTTTAGCGTTGGATTTTCCGCACTATTCGCTCATTTGGGGATGCCGCCGCACGGCGGTCTGGCGCTGGCGAATACCGTGGCGACTACACTGGAGATGGGGGGATTGCTGTACCTGATGCGCCGCCGGTTGGACGGCCTGGACGGCCGCCATTTGGGTACAGGCGCCCTTCAGGCGGGCGCGGCGACCCTGGGGATGGCGCTGGCCCTAGGGGGCTGGCTGGCCTTGACCGCCGGCCACTCCCCGTGGCTGGTGGCCGGGGGCGGCATTGCCCTGGGGGGACTGGTCTATGCGCTGGCAGTGTGTGTGTTGCGTGTGCCGGAAGGTCGTTTACTGTGGAACGCCGTGCGGGCGCGTTGGCCGCACCTTTCTGGATGAGAACACGTGACCGGGGATTTCAATGCCAGTATATCCACATCAACTGTGCGATGGCAATGCCCCATAACGCACCCACGATGGCCTGTAAAGGCGTGTGACCGAGCACCTCACGCAGGTGCTCTTCGTTCAACGGATGCCCTTCCATGAGGTCCTGGATGATGATGTTGATGATTTCGGCGTGTTTACCGGCCTGCCGACGGATGCCGGTGGCGTCGTAAATCACAATCATCGCAATCGCAACCGCCAGTGCGAAGAGGGGCGAGTCGAAACCGGCGTGTAAGCCGATGCTGTGGGCTACACCGGCCATGAGCGCTGAATGCGAACTCGGCATCCCACCGGCGCTGGTGAGTGGTTCCCACGACCAGGTACGGGTGCGCAGGAACTCAATGGGCAATTTGATGATTTGTGCCAGGCTCCAGGCGGTCAGCGCGGCGATGAGGACGTAGTTGGAGAGCAGAGAGGGAAACATAGCAGCCTTCATGTACAGCGCTTTACTCGATTTGCGTAACTTTCAGTTCGGCTTGTTCCAGCAGGGCAGCACAGTGTTTTGCCAGCGCTTGCCCCCGTTCGTACAGGCGCAGCACCTCATCCAAACTGTGCTGATCGCTTTCCAGGGCGGCCACAATTTCTTCCAATTCGGCCAGGGCCTTTTCGTAAGGGAGATCAAGGGGTTGGTTCATAGATTGGTTCATGGCGTGAAATTTTTGATTGACTTGTCAAATGGCGACGTGCAGCCGACGTGCAACCGGCTGGAAGCCAGCTGCATTGTACTCTAATTTAAGCATACGAATACGTGGGAGGGTGTCTTTTAGTCGTAGTATAATCTGTTCTTAACAGAGATTTAACACCTCCTTTGCTATACTGGAATCGTCTTCAGGAACCTGGTGTTACAGTACCTGCCTGAATTCTCAATGTAAACGTTTAAAGTAGTAAAGATAAGGAGACAGAAATGACACCCATAAAGCATCATCCGTTACCTCGCGCCTGGCGGGCAGTTTCTATTTTGTTGCTGATTGCGATGGTAGTGATTGCCCTGGGGCCGCAAATGACGGCACAGGCTGCCAGCACCACCTGCTCGAGGTACTATACCGTCCAAAAAGGCGATCGTACCCCAACAATTGCCCATACCTTTGGTCTGAAATGGAAAGAAATTCGTATTGCCAATAAGTTGGATGAAAATTACCAACCCAAGGCCGGCGATGTGCTGTGCATCCCTGTCAAGGGCAGTGTGGATGTGAACGCCACGACGCATACCGTGATGACCTTCAAGGCGAGCAATATCGGCCGTAGCGTAACGGTAACCGTTGCCGACCTGGATAACAAAAGCGCTTTTGTGGTAAAAGTACGCGATGTTACCCATGGTGCAGGCCCCTGGTACAAACTCGGTCGCTTTAAAATTTCACGTCATACTCAAAAAACGGCCTCCTACCGTTTACCCGATACATTGATGAGTGCAATTTATGTCGAGGTATGCTTGAAGAACCTCATCACCGATGAAATTATTTGCCGCACCGTCCGCCATTACCCGTAAAGCCTTACTTCTGTTCGTGAAAGTCAGATAGATTTGAGAGGCCAGGTCAAAGGACTTCTGTTGGCGATTGCCTACATCCTGGCGCAGTCTACCTCAGCGCATGAAAGTCGGATACCTGCCCTGGCCGGCAGCGAGGGGTGCAAGTGTGAATCCGACTCGTTGCGCTAGTCCGAATGCCCCTTTGGGGGAGTGGAGGGCATTGCCCTCTACTCCCCCTGAGCAGGCGGCTTCACGGCATCGGACTCGTAGGGTAAGCACCCTTTAGGGTTAGCCCCGCTCAATTTCTTGCTACCCAACTACTCAGGGGCGAAATGTTTTCGCCCTACATACCCGACTCCGACCCTTACTCGATATTGGCTTTTCGTTCGCCGTCGTGCCAGTGGATGGTGAGTACCTCCCCCGATGCGGCCTGTTGCGCGGAGGTTACCAGGCGCCCTTCGGCATCGCTGACCAGCGTGTAGCCGCGTTGCAGGGTGTGTTGGGGGTTGAGCACCTGCAAACGGGCCGTCAGCGTCTCCAAACGAGCGCCTTGCAATTTCAGGTGGTGACGGGTGTGCAGGGACAGGCGTTCGCCGAGTTCGTCCAGGCGCTGCTGGCGGGTGCGAATCATGCGCAAGGGGTGAGCGCGCTTCAAGCGGTCGCTGAGTTCACCCAGGGTGCGGCGACGCAAGGCCAGTTGTCCGCCTGTCAGGCCGTGCAGCCGACGGTAGTGCTCATTGAGCGCGGCGCGCAAGTCGTTCTGGTCGGGGACGGCTACCTCGGCGGCGGCGGTGGGGGTGGGGGCGCGCAGGTCGGCGGCGAAATCGGTGAGCGTGAAGTCGGTC